>CANMDT010000033.1 GCA_947496715.1 Myxococcales bacterium | reverse complement strand
AGCTCGCATCGCAAACGCGGCAGCTTCGGAGTCCATAGGCACACTCCTCGAGCGTCCGGTTCCCGTCATCACAGCCCTCGCCGGCCTGCAGGTAACCATCGCCGCAGGCGGCCGGAGTACAGGCGTTTGTGCAGCCATCGGTGTTGGTGCGGTTACCGTCGTCGCAGCTCTCGCCGGGCTGTACGAAGCCGTCACCACAGGCCGACAGGCGGCAGGTGGAGGTGCAGCTATCGGTACTGACGTTGTTGCCGTCATCGCAGGCCTCGCCCGCCTGCAGGTAGCCGTCGCCGCAGGCTGCGACGCGGCAGTTGGAGACGCAGGCGTCGGTGTTGGTAGCGTTGCCGTCATCGCACTGCTCCGTTGCCTGCACGCGGCCATCGCCGCAGTAGGTCGCGCTTCCCGCGGCGAGAAGGCAGCTCACGTCACAGACGCTGCAGGAGGTGACGCCGTAGAGGCAGGGCTCCGTCGTCGTGTTGCCGTCGTCACAGGCTTCCGCGGCCTGCAATGCACCATCGCCGCAGTAGCTGGTGGCGCCCGCAATCAGGAGACAGGCACTACCGCACACTTGGCAGAGTCGCTGCCCGTAAAGGCAGGGCTCAGTGAGTGTGTTTGCGTCGTCGCACTCTTCGCTGGTCTGAACCACGCCATCACCACAACCGGGGAGGCGACACTCGTTGGAGCAACCGTCCGTCTGAATCCGGTTTGCGTCGTCACACTCCTCGCCGCTCTGAAGCAGGCCGTCACCGCATCGGGCCGGAACGCAGAGATTGGAGCAGCTGTCGGCATTGGAGGCGTTCCCGTCGTCGCAGCCCTCACCGGCCTGCACAAAGCCATCACCGCAGGCGGGCAACCGGCAGAGCGCAGTGCATTCATCGGTGTTGGATGCATTGCCGTCGTCACACTGCTCGTTGGGCTGGACTACTGCGTCGCCGCAGTAGACCTGCTCGCCGGCCACAATGGTGCAGTCGGAGGCGCACACCGAGCAGGCACCGGCACCGTAGTCGCAGCTCTCCGTGACGAGGTTGCCGTCGTCACAGGCCTCTTCCGCATCGACCACGCCGTCGCCGCAGCCGGTGAGCGCGCCGGGAACTTCGAAGCAGCTCTCGTCGCAAACGGTGCAAGAGGTCGCCCCGTAGGCGCAGCGCTCGGTGATTGCATTGCCGTCATCGCAGGTCTCTCCGTTGGTGATGAGGCGGTCGCCGCAGTAGTCGGTCGCACCAGATGCGACCGTGCAGGTGGCGTCGCAAATGGTGCAGCCGCGAAGGCCATAGGCACAGCGCTCGGAAACGGCGTTCCCATCGTCGCAGGTTTCAGGCGCATCTACGCTTCCATCACCACAGTAGGTCGTGCGCCCAATCACAGAACGGCACCCCGCGTCACACACCGTGCAATCTGTCACGCCATAATCGCAGGTTTCGGTGAAGGAGTTTCCATCATCGCACTCCTCCTGGCCGCTCCGGAGGCCGTCACCGCATCCCGGAAAACGACAAGAGGCCGGGCAGCTGTCTCCGTTTGCCGTGTTACCATCGTCACAGGACTCTGTGTCCTGCACGACTCCGTCACCACAGTAGGTTGCACGACAGAGATTCGAGCAGGCGTCGAATTCGCTGCGGTTTCCATCATCACAGACCTCGGTGCCCTCAACGAGGCCGTTTCCGCACTCTCCCTCGCTGACCGTGTCGGCCTGCGCCGTCGTGTCGGCTGCCCCAGAGCCAGAGTCTGTGGCGTCTTCCGTCACTTTGGTGCTCTCACGGAGATCTACGGAGCAAGCAGTAAGGAGCAGCGCCCCCAAGAAGACCAAATTTCTCATTGTTTCCCCGTCATCAGCCAGAATTACGCGCCCTGCAGGCTAGCAGGCTGCGGGCTGCAAAGAAACTGGGTGGTTGGAGGGATAATCATGGGAAAATCGTGCGCAGACATGGCTGCAATTTATGGCAGAATCAATGATGCTTGCGATGCTTTGTGGCACCGCACCATCAGCGACGATTTTGTCATCTCTCCGCAGCCGTTAGAACGGGCTTTCACGCGCCAGATTCGTGAGCGGACCTTTCAAGGTCTGTCACTCGCCTTCTTACGTCGCAACCAGCGTAGCCGTGCGCTCTACGTCTTGCCTTAGCCTCCCACACCACCCCCTCGGCGCGACGGGCGCCCGCCTTATGACCACGATGCTCCACGAGCTCGAGCGCACCGGCAAGCGCTACGGCCTGCAGACCATGTGCGAAGGCGGCGGCCAGGCCAACGTCACCATCATCGAGCGGCTCTAAGAAACAGCGCTACGAGACGAGCCCCAGCTCCTGCAGGAAGCGGCGCTTCTCGCTCCAGCAGGAGCGGGTTGCCTCGCGCCACGGCAGCGCATGAAAGGCATGAATCTCGTCGGGGTAGATGTGCAGCTCCGACCGGGTTCCGTGCGCCTGCACCGCTGCATGCAGCCGGCGGCTGTCGTCGAGCAGGAAGTCGCGCGTCCCCACAAAGACAAAGAGCGGCGGCAGCGGCCGCACCGGCTTCTGCTCCTCGATGAGCCGGAGCGGGTCGGCCAAGAAGAGGGCCTCGGCACCATGGTCGGCGCGGCCTAGGTAGGCGCGCTCCATGGTCTCGAGCTGCGCAGAAATCCATTCGGGCAGGCTCTCCTTGCGCCGCTTGAACCGGGCCATGTCGGTCACCTGCAGCACGGCGCAGGCGGGCAGCGCAGCGACGATCGGCGGGGCGCTGTCGAAGAGCGCGGCGGCGCTCGGGTGGCTGAGCCGGTAGCAGGAGGCCGCAACCAGCGAGGCCGTGAGGTTGCCGCCCGCAGACTCACCCGCGATGACGATGCGCGAGGCGTCGCCACCATACTTCGGGGCCTGCTCGCGCACCCAGGCCAGGGCCCGGGCGGCGTCGTCGAAGGCGGCGGGGAACTTGTGGGTCGGCGCGAGCCGGTAGTCGATGTTGAAGACCACAAAGCCCATCAGCGCGTAGCGGCTGGCGAAGGACCAGTGGGTCTCTTTGGAGCAGAAGGAGAAGCCGCCGCCATGCACATAGAGGAGCACGGGGAGCATTCCGCCTACGCCGGCAGGCCGGTAGACGTCGAGCCGCTGCTCGGCGAGCGGGCCATAGGCGATGTCGCGGGTGACCTCGCAGCGGGCCAGGTAGCGGCGACCGCTGCCCAGCAGGCGACCGATGCGTGCGGCGCTCTCGATGCCACGGTGGATGGCCCAGCGCTTGAGCGTGCCCTTGGGTTTGGCGGACTGGGTGGCGATGGTCATGCGGGCACTCCCGGCGGCGGGTGAGGGGGCCGCAGCCCTACCGCAGTCGCGCGCCGCGCTGCAACGGGAGATGCGCCACCTGGGGTGATGGCAGGGCGATGGCCAAGGGCGTCAAACGATTGCAGAACTGCACAAGCTTACGGTCCTCCCCTTTCTACTTGCACCACTTCGGTCCTACAGTAGACTAGAACGCGTTCTATTCCGAGCGCACCTGCGCCGACAGCCCATGGAGTATCCCATGTCGAAGTATCGCTTCAGCTTCCCGCCCTACCCGCTCGGCTGGTACCAGGTTGGTTACTCCGATGAGCTGCTCCCCAAGCAGGTTGTCCCGCTGGAGTACTTCGGCCGCCACATGGTCATGTTCCGCACCGAGTCCGGAAAGGTCTCCGTCCTCGACGCCTACTGCCCCCACCTGGGCGCCCACCTCGGCTACGGCGGAACGGTCGAGGGCGAGGATGTGCGCTGCCCCTTCCACGCCTGGAAGTTCAACTGCGAAGGCATGTGCACCTCGGTGCCCTACGGCAGCGAGAAGATCTCGCCCAAGGCCCGCATCGACACCTGGCATGTGGTCGAGATCAACGGCCTGATCATGGTCTGGTGGCACCCCGAAGGCGAGGCCCCGATGTTCGAGGTGCCCCTCCTCGAGGAGTATGGCCACGAGGACTGGACCCCCTACGAGACCCGCCGCTGGAAGGTCCGGACGCGGAACCAGGAGATGGCCGAGAACGCCGTCGATACCGCCCACTTCCACTACCTGCACGGCACGCAGAACATGCCCAGCGCGACCATGTCGACCGAGGGCCCCATCATGCGGGCCCAGTCCACGACGGTCATGGAGACCCCGATGGGCTCCGTCGAAGGCGTGGTCAATGTCATGGCGCTCGGCTTCGGCTTCACCTTGGTCCGCTTCACCGGCCTGGTCGACACCATCCTGGTCAACTCCGTTACGGCGATTGACGAGGAATACTGCGACGTCCGCTTCTCTTTCATCGTCAAGAAGTCGGGCGGTCGCTCCATCACCAAAGGCATCGGAATGGCCTTTGTGAGAGAAATCGAACGGCAACTTGAACAAGATATCCCGATCTGGGAGAACAAGAAGCATGTGAAGCCCCCGATCTTGAGCGATGGGGACGGTCCGATTGGCAAGTACCGTGTCTGGTGCCGCCAGTTCTACACCGACCCCAACGCGCAGCCCTGACGGCTGGTAGCAGACTCCGACCGAAACCGTCCGGGGTGACCGAAACTGCTACTGGCCGCCAGGTGTCTGTGTTCTCTTACTCGCCGGTGAAGTTGGCCTTCCGCTTCTGCGCGAAGGCCATGGATCCCTCGCGGGCATCTTTGCTGCCGATGATCGGCCAGCCGATCTCGAGCTCCTTGGCGAGCGCCTGCTCCTCGGGCAGGTCGGCACCGGCGCGGACCGACTTGAGGATGGCCTGCACCGCCAGCGGGCCGTTGTCTGCCAGGATGCCGGCCAGGCGGCGGGCCTCGTTCAGCGCCTCGCCATCAGGGACGACGCGGCCGATGAGCCCCATGTCGAGCGCCTCCTGCGCACCGAACGGCTCGCCGAGCAGCAGGATCTCGAGCGCCTTGGTGTAGGGCACCTGGCGGCGGAGACGGACGGTCGAGCCGCCGAGCGGGAAGAGGCCCCGCTTGGCCTCGGTGAGACCGAACTTGGCAGAGGCGCCGGCGACGCGGATGTCGGTGCCCTGCAGGATCTCCATGCCGCCTGCGTAGGCCACGCCCTCGACCGCCGCGACGAGCGGCTTCTTGAGGAGCTTGCTGCGGAGGAAGGCCTTCCAGTGGAGCTCGGGGTCGCCGCCCTTGTCCTTGTTGAAGCGGTCGTGCCAGGGGTTGGCGGTCTGGTCGCCGTGCATCTCCTTGAGGTCGGCACCGGCCGAGAAGACGCCGCCGTTGCCGGTGAGGATGGCAACGCGGATCTCGCTGTCTTCCTCAATCTCGGCCCAGGCGTCGGCCAGGCGGGCGAGGGTCTCGAGGTTGAGGGCGTTCTTGGCAGCCGGACGGTTGAATGTGACAGTCATGACATGACCGTCGCGGGAGGTAAGGAGTGCTGGTTCGCTCACAGTCTGGCTCCGGCATTAAGGAGGTGATGAAGTTCACTTCCGTTGTTGACCATTGGAACATGTTCTAGCAAATTGGAACATGTTCTAGTCGAACACCAATACAGCGTTGAACGCCGCTACGGCAAGGAGTCGAAAGATGGAGAACCAGACCGCATCGCACGCCCTCCCCAAGATCGATATCTACGATCTCGACACCTATGCGAAGGGAGTGCCGCACGCCGACTTCACCGAGCTGCGCACCCATGCGCCGGTCTCCTTCCACGGCGAGCCCGGTGGTCGTGGCTTCTGGGTTATCTCGAAGTACTCCGACGTCGTGGACATCTCGAAGAACCCGCGCGACTTCTCGTCGGCCCGCGGCGGCACCAACATCCCCGACTACGCAGAAGAGGATCTCTCGCAGATCCAGCTGCTGATGGTGAACATGGATCCGCCGCAGCATGCCCGCTTCCGCAAGCTGGTGGCCCGCGGCTTTACCCCGCGCATCGTGCAGCTGATGGAGCCGAAGATCCGCGCCGAGGTTGATGAGATCCTCAACGAGGTCATCGCCAAGGGCACGGGCGCCTGCGACTTCGTGCGCGACATCGCCGCCGAGCTCCCGCTCCGCGTCATCGCCGAGCTGCTCGGCGTGCCGCGCGAAGACCGCCAGAAGATCTTCGACTGGTCGAACCAGCTCATCGGCTTCGACGACCCGGAGTTCCAGACCTCGATTGAGGATGCACGCCAGTCGGCGATGGAGATCTGGATGTATGCCAACTCGCTCGCCGAGGACCGCCTCGGCAAGGATGGCACCGACCTGATCAGCGTGCTGATCAACTCGGAGATCGACGGCGAGAAGCTGTCGGAGATGGAGTTCGATGCCTTCTTCCTCCTGCTCTCGGTGGCCGGCAACGAGACGACCCGCAACGCCCTCTCGGGCGGCATGCTGGCGCTGCTCCAGAACCCCGACCAGATGGCGCTCATGCGCTCCAACCCGGAGCTCATCTCGCAGGCCGTCGAGGAGACCCTCCGCTGGGTGACCCCGGTCAACCACTTCCGCCGCACCGTCACGCGCGACCTCGAGGTGCGCGGCGTGCCGATGAAGGAGAACGACAAGGTCGTCATCTTCTACTGCTCGGCCAACCGCGACGAGGATGTCTTCACCGACCCCTTCAAGTTCGACATCGCGCGTAACCCGAATCCGCACCTTGCCTTCGGCGTGGGCGAGCACTTCTGCATGGGCGCGAGCCTTGCACGGCTTGAGATGCGCATCCTCTTCGAGCAGCTCATCGCCCGCATGGACGACATCGAGCTGGCCGGCGATGTGCGCCTGCTCCGCTCCAACTTCATCAACGGTATCAAGACGATGCCGATCACCTTCCGCGGAGTCTAGTCCATGGCAAAGCGCAGTTCGTCGAAGAAGAACCCCTTTGTGGGGTATCCCAAGGGCTGGTTCGTCGTAGCCTTCTCCGACGAGCTGCCGGTCGCTGGCGTGCTGAAGATGAAGTACTTCGGCACCGAGCTGGTCGCCTTCCGCGGCGAGTCGGGCACGGTCGCCATCCTCGACGCCTACTGTCCCCATCTGGGCGCCCATCTGGGTGCAGGCGGCAAGGTTGTCGGTGACACCATCGAGTGCCCCTTCCATGCCTGGAAGTTCAACCTGAACGGCAAGTGCGTGGCCATCCCCTACGCCAAGACCGACCCGCCGAAGATCCCGGTGAAGGCCGTCACCCGCGCCTGGAACACCGTGGAGAAGAACGGCTGCATCTACCTCTGGCACGCGCCGCTCGGCGGCCCGCCGGAGTGGGAGGTCCCGACGCTCGACGTCTGGGGCGACGAGGCCTGGCTCCCCTGGAGCCACAGCAAGATGCACATCAAGACCCACCCGCGTGAGATCCTGGAGAACGTGGTCGACAAGGGCCACTTCCCCCGCGTGCACAACACCAACATCACGAAGTTCGAGAACGAGTTCACCGACCTGCTGGCCATCCAGCGGAGCGGCGGCGTGGCCTACCCTGTGGGCGGCGGCAAGGATGAGTTTGAGATCACCGCGACCTACTACGGCCCCGGCTTCCAGGTGTCGCACATGGCGGGCGTGCTGCAGACGCGGCTGCTCAACGCCCATGTGCCGGTGGACGAGCACAGCCTCGATCTGCGCTTCGGCGTGATGATCAAGATTGTGGGCGGCAACGCCGAAAAGACGAAGGGCTTCGCCGGCCGCTACGTCGACAACCTCACCAAGGGCTTCCAGGAGGATGTCGACATCTGGGAGAACAAGTGTTTCCGACAGGTGCCCGTGCTCTGCGATGGCGACGGCCCCATCATGAAGTTGCGCGAGTGGTATGCCGGCTTTTACGACGACAACCACCCCGCCGAGTAACGGCCGGGGCAGGGACACTGCAGAGGACGCGCATGACAGCAGCACTGGAGGCCTTCCGCACCGAGGTGCGTGGATGGCTTGAGGCCAACGCCCCGCAGGGGCTGCGTGGCACCCGCATGGGAAGGTTCGACGGCTACTGGGGTGGACGGCGGGGCAAGCCGACGGCGGACGAGGCAGTCTGGCTCGAGCGGATGCTCAGCCGCGGCTTCACGGCGCCCATGTGGCCCAAGGAGTATGGCGGCGCCGGCCTGTCGAAGGACGAGGCGCAGGTGCTCGACCAGGAGCTTATCCGGCTGGCCATGCCGCCTGCGGCGGTGGGCTTCGGCCTGACGATGCTGGGGCCCACGCTGCTGCATTTTGGCAACGCCGAGCAGAAGGCGGAGCACCTGCCGGCCATCGTCGACAATCGCGTCCGTTGGAGCCAGGGCTACTCGGAGCCGGGCGCCGGTTCCGACCTCGCCGCGCTCCAGATGAAGGCGGTGCAGGAGGGCGACGAGTTCGTCGTCACGGGCCAGAAGATCTGGACCTCGCATGCCGACAAGTCGGACTGGATTTTCTGCCTCGTGCGGACCGACCCTTCGGCAAAGAAGCAGCAGGGCATCTCGTTCTTGCTCATCGACCTGCAAAGCCGTGGCGTCTCGTCGCGGCCCATCAGCCTCATCAGCGGCTCGTCGCCCTTCTGTGAGGTCTTCATGGACGAGGTTCGGGTTCCTGCCCGCAACCTCGTCGGCAAGCTGAACGAGGGTTGGACCATCGCCAAGGCGCTGCTCGGCTTTGAGCGGACGATGATTGGCGATGCGATCGGCGGCCAGATGGCGCAGGCCGAGTCGCTGCTGCTGGCCTCGGCGCGGGAGCAGTATGGGGTTGCGGAGGGCGAGCCGCTCGACGCGCTCAGCCGTGACGCGATCGCGCGGATTGCGATGGACGAGCGGGCCTTCGGGCTGGTGCGGGAGCGCATCCGGCAGACGACCGAGTCTGGCAAGACGCCTGGGCCGGAGAGCTCGATTACGAAGGCCTACGGCGCCGACCTGAAGCAGCGTCGGTATGAGCTGGCCATGCGGCTGCTCGGACCCGAGGCGGTGGGCTGGGAGGGTGCACCCTTCGCCCAGACCGGGCTCGACACGGGGCGCGAGTGGCTCCGTGCGCGGGCCAACAGCATCGAGGGCGGCAGCTCGGAGATTCAGCTCAACGTCATCGCCCAGCATGTGCTGGGCCTTCCCAAGTGAGGGTGCGATGACGCAGCCACTCAAGCTCGTTCCCAGCGAAGACCAGGTTACGCTCTGCAAGCAGGCGCAGGGGCTCCTGACGCAGCAGGCGCCCGTGGCCCGGCTCCGCCACTACCGCGACACAGCGGGCCACCCGGGCTTCGACGCCGGCCTCTGGGGCAAGATTGCCGGCCTGGGCTGGATTCATCTTCACCTGACCGAAGAGGAGGGTGGCGCAGGGCTGCCCTTCGCCGACCTCTGCGCGCTGCAGGAGCAGTTCGGCAAGGTGCTGGCGCCTGAGCCCTGGCTGTCGGCCGTCTGGGCCACGGAGCTGCTGCGGCGGAGCTCGAGCCACCGGCGGCTGCTGGCCGGTATCAGCGAGGGGCTGCACAGCGTGGCGGTCGCCTGGCAGGAGCACCGTTACGACCGGACGCCCAAGACCACGAGCTGCAAGCGCGCAGGTGCAGGCTGGCACCTCTCCGGCACGAAGCGCCATGTGCTCGACGCGCCCGACGCCGCCTACACGCTCATCACGGCAGTGGATGGCGACGGGGCGATTCGGCTCTTCTGCGTGGAGACCGCGACGCTCGAGGCGACCCGCGAGCAGCGCATGGATGGCCGCCCTGCCGCCACGCTGACCTTTGCGCTGGAGCTTCCCGCGACGGCAGAGGTTACCTTCTACGAGGGGGCAGAGTTGGCCTGGGCGCAGGCCTGCGATGTGGCCTCGATTGCGCTCTCCGCGCAGATGGTGGGGGCGGCGCAGGCGGCACTCGACATGACCGTGGAGTACCTCAAGATTCGCCAGCAGTTCGGGGTAGCCATCGGCACCTTCCAGGCGCTGCAGCACCGGGCGGCGAAGATGTTCATCGAGCTCGAGCTGACGCGGAGCGCGGTCATCGGCGCCGCCGCAGCGGTAGACGCAGGCAGCGATGAGCTGGCGCGCTACGCCTCGCTCGCCAAGGCGCGGGCCTGCGAGACGCTGAGCCTGATTGCCCATGAGGCCATCCAGCTGCACGGCGGTATCGGCGTGACGGACGAGCACGACATCGGCCTCTACCTCAAGCGGTGGCGGGGCGACGACGCGCTGCTGGGCGACGCCTCGTGGCACCGCCAGCGCTGGGCAGAGCTCGGCGGCTACTGAGCCCTACCGGCGTCGCGCTCCATGCCGCGGCGGTACTGCACAGCCTCTGCCACGTCGGAGGCGGCGATGGCCTCGCGGCCGGCCAGGTCGGCGATGGTGCGGGCCACCTTGAGGATGCGGTCGTAGGCGCGGGCCGACATGCCGAGCCGGTCGACGACCACCTCGAGGAGGCGGTGGCCGGCCTCGTCGACGGCGCAATGTGCACGGATCTCGCGGGTGGTCATCTGGGCGTTGCAGGCGGTCGCGGTACCGGCAAAGCGCTGGCGCTGGCGGTCGCGGGCGGCCTGCACGCGGACGCGGACGGTGGCGGAGGTTTCGCCGCGGGCGTCGGTTGAGGCGAGGTCGCGGTAGCGGACGCCGGGGACCTCGATCTGCAGGTCGATGCGGTCGAGCAGCGGGCCGGAGATGCGGCTGCGGTAGCGGATGACCTCGTCGGGTTTGCAGATGCAGGCGCGGTCGCGGCTGCCGGCGTAGCCGCAGGGGCAGGGGTTCATGCTGCCGACCAGCATGATGGAGGCGGGATAGACGACGGTGATGAGGCTGCGCGAGATGGTGACGCGCCCCTCTTCGAGCGGCTGGCGCATGACCTCGAGCGCGTTGCGGCGGAACTCGGGGAGCTCGTCGAGGAAGAGGATGCCGTGGTGGGCGAGCGAGATCTCGCCGGGTCGCGGCATACCGGAGCCGCCGCCGATGAGGCCGATGTCGGAGATGGTGTGGTGGGGCGAGCGGAAGGGGCGCCGCTGCACGAGTCCGCCCTCGTTGCGGAAGCCGGCGACGGAGTAGACCTTGGTGGTCTCGAGTGCTTCGTCGAAGGTCATCTCGGGGAGGATGGTGAGGAGCCGCTTGCTGAGCATCGTTTTGCCGGAGCCGGGCGGGCCCACGAGCAGCAGGTTGTGGCCGCCCGCAGCGGCGACCTCGAGCGCCCGCTTGGCCTGCTGCTGGCCGGCCACGTCGGCGAGGTCGAAGGGGTAGTCGGGCGGCGGCAAGAGACCGCGAGAGACCACAGGCAGCGCGGGCTGGAACTGGCCGCGGAGGAATCCGACCACCTCCTCAAGCCGGGCGCAACCGACCGCCTCGATGCGGTCCACCAGCGCCGCCTCTACCGCGTTTTCGGCGGCGACAATGAGGCCGGCGAAGCCCCGGTCACGGGCGGCGATGGCCATGGGGAGGATGCCGCGCACGGGCCGGAGCTGCCCGTCGAGCGAGAGCTCTCCGACGACGAGGTAGCGTTCGAGGCGGGCGAGCTCCTCGGCCTTGAAGATTCCGTCGGCCGCCATGGTGGCGAGTGCGATGGGAAGGTCGAAGCCGGTGCCATCTTTGCGCACATCGGCGGGGGCGAGGTTGATGCTGACGCGGCACTCGGGCCAGGAGAAGCCGGCGTTCTCGAGGGCCGATTTGACCCGCACGCGGGCCTCGCGGACGGCGCCCTCTGGCAGGCCTACGATGGAGAAGGTCTGGATGCCGGGGCCGAGGTCGACCTCGACCGAGACGGTGATGGCATCGACGCCGATGACGCTGCCGGTTTGGACGCGAGAGAACATGACGACTCCTGAAGTGGGGACGCGTCTGTTGCGCCCACTTTGGTTATCGTCGTCTGCGCGCCGTTGTTGCGGCGGGGATGGTTATTCGAACGAGGCGGCGCAGTTGCCGGGGCTGGGTGCGACCTGAACGCGCCAGCCGGCGGCCGTGCGCTCGAGCGAGGAGTTTGGCAGGGCATCCTCGACATCGACCGCCGAGACGGCGCCGGAGGGGTCGCGGAAGCTGTCGTCGTTGCCGCCGCCGTAGATGACCTTGTCGAGCGGGGTGGTGCCGATGGTGCCGTTGAAGAGGCCGATGGCGTCGGCGCGGGTGCCGGAGTTCTGGATGTCGGGGTTGAAGTCCCGGGCAATCGTGTAGACGGGCGCGAAGTTGGCCGCGGTGGACTGGGTGCCGCCGACGACGATGCAGCCGCCGGCGGGGATGGTTCCCGAGAGGGCGTAGTTGGCGGTGGCGTAGGTTCCGCCGCCGTAGCCGAGCTTGTAGGTGGAGAGGTCGATGGCGGCGGCGGTGTCGTTGAGGATCTCCACCCACTCGAAGCCGTCGTCGGTGCTGGTGATGTCGTAGAAGACCTCGCTCAGGATGAGGCCGCGGGGCAGGCTCTCGGCGACGGTGACCGTGAGCGTGACGCTGCCGGCGCTGGTCGAGAAGGTGACGGTGGCATCGCCGATGGCGAGCGCCTCGATGGAGAGCGAGGCGCGGGTTGTGCCCGCACGCATGCTGACGGTGTCGGGGGCAAGGAGGATCGCGAGGTCGGAGGTGGTGATGGTGACATCGGTGCCGCCGGTGCGGGCGGGTATGTCGAGGACAACCTCGACGTCGAAGGTGTCGCCGGGGCGGGTGATGACGGTGGCGGGCGCGACCGCGATGGGGGCGGGCACGCGGCCTGCGGCGACGATGGTGATGGAGGCGGTGAAGGAGGCGGCATCGAGGGTCGCCGTGACGGTGATGGGCTCAGCGATGGCGCCGAGTGCGGTCAGCGGAACGGTGACCGAGGTCTCGCCGGCCGGCACCGTGATGGTGGCGGGGAGCTCGAGGAGGTCGGGACGGCCGCTCTCGAGCGTCACGACGGTTCCACCGGCGGGGGCGGCGCGGTTGAGGAGGATGGTGAGCGGGTCCGGGGCGCTCAGGACGGCGATGTCGCCCTCATCGATGGCAGAGCTGGCGGGCGTGAGGCCGGAGAGCGCGGGGGGGGCGAGGCTCTCGAAGAGGATGTCTTCGACGGTCATCGGCTCGAGCTTGGAGTTGTCGTTGGCGAAGCGGACAATGCCGGTCACGGTGAGGACGTCGCCGACGAAGGGGAAGGGGTCGGCGAGCGAGAGGAAGTCGTTCACGCGGAGGAGATCGTCGAGGAGGAACTCGTTGGTAGGTGCGGTGTCGCCCGTGCCGGGCGTCGGCGCGATATCGGTAACGGCGGCGCCGGAAACGCGGACGATGGAGCCCTCCAGCGCAGCGGCCTCGGTGCCACCCGTGGCGATGGCAGCGGCAGAGACGTCAACGGGTGCGGGCAGTGCCTCGCCGGAGCCGAGGATGTTGACGAGGGTGGCGTTGGCGAGCTGGCGCTGGCCACGGTAGTCGCCGATGCGGGCGGAGACCTCGATGCGGTCGCCGACCTGGGGCAGGGTGAGGCCGCCGGGGTTGGTGGAGGGGGTGAAGACGAAGACACCAGCGTAACGGCTGCCGTAGGCGGGGTCTTCGTCGGCGGTGGCGACCTGCATGAACCAGCTGGCGCCGGTCACCGCGGTGACGATGCCGGTGGCGCGGACCGTGGCGCCGACGCCGAAGGTGCCACGCTTGATGTCGTAGATGGTGGCGGGGCAGGCGGTGCCGCCCGGGTTGGGGTCGAGGCGGCAGAGGTCGCAGAGGTCGCCAGTGCCGTCAGCGTCGGCGTCGGCCTGGTCGGCGTTGTAGGTGCCGGGGCAGTTGTCGCCGTCATTGGTGGCGCCGTCGCCGTCGCGGTCGTTGGGGTTGAAGTCGCAGACGGCGCCAGGCTGAAGCGCGCAGGGGTCGCAGACATCGCCGAGGCCGTCGCTGTCGTGGTCGGCCTGGTCTCCGCCATCGACGGGGCGGGCAGGGTTGAAGATGGTGGCGCAGTCGTCCTGCGCGTTGGGGACGCCATCGCCGTCGGTGTCATCCGGGGTGGAGGCGCCATACTCGCCGGCGCGGAAGGGGACACAGGTGGGCTCGCCGTCGGGCACGCCGCAGAAGAAGAGGTCGTAGTTGCCGGCATTGGCGGACGCGACGGCGGCAAAGCCTTTGCCGATCTCGCTCTGCAGGCAGACCGACTTCTCCACGCCGCAGACGGTGCCGGGGATGGTCTCGCAGGCGGCGGGATCGGGTGCAATCGCGAGCAGCGCCTCGCTGTCGCCGTAGATGGCGGCGCCGCCGCGCATGACGAGGCGGACCTTGTCGAGGCCGGCGGTGACGACGGCGGTGTAGGGGTCTTCGATGCCGTCGCTGCCGAAGATGGCGATGTCGGCGCGGAGGCCGACTGCGAGGTCGCCGAGGTTGTCGTCAACCTTGAGGGCGCCAGCGGCGTCGACGGTGACCATGCGCCAGAGGTCGTAGTCGGTGAGGAAGCCGCCGAGGTTGTTCTCGTTGAACTCGCGGGCGCAGGCGAGCTCGCGGCCGATGTTCATGGAGCCCGAAGCGGTCCAGTCGGTGCCGAGCGCGACGCGGATGCCGAGCTGCTTGTACATCGTGACCTGGGCGGTGTTGCCGTAGAGCGAGATGTTGGAGCGGGGCGACCAGACGGCAGAGGTGCCGCTGAAGGCCATGTCCTGCGCGTCGACGGCGGTGAGGCCGATGGTGTGGACAAAGGCGCTGTTCTCGGCGGCCAGATCGACCGAACCGGCGGCTGCGCCGCTGAGGCAGACATACTCGTTGCGGGCCTCGGCATCGATGCCCTCCGCCACGTGGGCGAGGTAGCAGCTGCCCTGCAGGACGCTCACACTGTCGGGGGTGGGGTAGTCGCAGACGAGGCTGAGTTCGCCGCCGGAGTCGCCGAGCGGGAAGGTCTGATACTGCACCTCGCCGGAGGAGAGGCCGCCGTTGGCGGAGGCGCGGTCGAGGTTGCGGACGAGGCCCTGCGCGGAGCCGCTGCCGGCCATGGAGGTGGTGCCGGAGAGGAGCTGACGGAGCTCACCCCAGGCCATCTCGTCGCCCGAGGCGCTGCCGGAGACAGGCAGGTTGTTGTGGCCGCGGAGGCCGCGGCGCCAGTCGTGGCGGTGTTCGAAGCGCTCTTCGCCCCAGACGGAGGGGCTGTTCTGGGTGAAGGTAAGGTGGTCGTGGGCGTTGATGAGGCCGGGCGAGACGACCGCGCTGCCGCAGTTGACGACGGTGGCATCGGCAGGCTCGCAGCCGCAGCCGACGCAGGCGATGATGCCGTCGGCGCCGATGAGCACCGAGCCGCCTCGGTAGGCGACGGCGCCGGTCAGGATGGTGCCGGTGATGAGGGTGGAGGTGCCGGTGCCGGCGGTGACGGCGCAGGTGTCGGTGGTCACGTCGGGAAGCGGGCCGCAGTCCTCAAAGGTGGGGCCCCCCACGGGCGGCGTGGTGTCGGTGCCCGTGTCGGTCGTGCCCGTGTCGGTGCCCGTGTCGGTGGTGGCGTCGGTCGTGCCCGTGTCGGCCGCGGTATCGCTGTCGACATCGCCGGAGCCCGTGCCGGTATCGACCGCAGTATCGGCGCCGGTGTCGCTGCCGCCGCCGTTGCCCTTGGGTGCGGCATCGTCGCCGCAGGCCGCGAGCGCAGAGAGGAGGAGGAGCGAGGCGAGAGCGGCAGCGCTGCGGGTAGGCGACATCATGGAGAGACTCCAACAGGTGACGCCTGGATCGGCGTCCTAGGATTGAAAGGGGGGAAGGTAGTCAGCCGCGCGGCCGGCTGCAATCTTCGGCCGAAGTCGCGGGCTGTGTGACAGCGGCCGGCAGCTTAGCCGAGCCGCTTCTGGCAGCGGTTGCACCAAGGATAGCGGTTGATGGCGCCGTAGAAGAGGAAGGCGCCGATCACGCCGCCGATGAGCAGCCCGATGAAGATGATGCGTTCGGAGAGGTCGTAGAGACCGCTCTCGCTTGTGACCTCGCGCTCACCGCAGGTGGGGCAGCTGAGCACCACGCGTCCGCCGCACGAAGGGCAGGCGCGCGCGGAGGTGGAGACCTGATGGCCGCACTCCTTGCAGGGTTGGAGTGCCATCAGGCCTGGCCGACAGTGCGGCCCACATGCATGAAGCTGGCGAGCCAGGCGCGTGCACCGACCCGCTCGCCACGCACCTCGAAGACGGCCGGCTGGCACGACTCCATCACAAAGCCATCGTCGAAGAGATCGCGGAGCTCGCGCTCGGTCACCCGGCGCGGGCCGTAGTTCCCGGGCTCGAGTTCGCTGAGGACCAGCAGGTGTACCATGCCACCGACGGCCACCACCTGGCGCAGGCCGTCGAGGTAGAACTCACGCTCGGTGTCGGCCAAACTGTGGAAGCAGCCGCAATCGATGACCGTCTTGAAGAGGCCGTCGAGGGACTCGAGGAAGAGGGCGTCGGCCGAGATGAACTCGACCGTTCCGCTCCGCTGCGAGGCCTTGGCCCGCGCTGCGGCAAGCGCGGTCTCGTCGAGGTCAATCGCAGCAACACGGTGGCCGCGCGAGGCCAGGAAGAGGGCGATCTCCCCGCTGCCACAGCCCACATCCAACACGGGGCCGCTGATGCGCCCCTCGTCTGCCAACTTCACGAATGCTGCCTGCGGTCGGCCGATCTCCCACGGGGGCAGGTGCTGGTGCGGATCATGATGCATCGGGTCTCCGAGTCGAGGACGTCTGTCGGCCCTACCAGAGCGTTCCGCAGTGGCAACGGGGGGCGGCGCTTGTCGTTGACGCGCCACGCCGTGAGTCGGTAGCGGAGCAGCACCCTTCTCGGAGCCTCGGAGCGACCATGTCTGACACCATCCCGCGCCGCTTCCTTGAACAGGCCCGCCTCCGCCCGAACGCCCCGGCCTATGCCGAGAAGGTGGCGGGGCAGTGGAGGCAGTCGAGCTGGGCAGACTACACCGCACAGGTGAAGCTGGCAGCCCGCGCGCTGCTCTCGCTCGGCCTCTCGGAGAGCACGGGGGGCGTGGCCATCATCGGCTTCAACCGGCCCGAGTGGACCATCCTCAACATGGCCAGCATGTGTGTCGGCGGCGCGCCGGCCGGCATCTACACCACCAGTTCGCCCGACGAGCTGGCCTACGTGGTCGACCATTGCGGCGCGCAGCTGCTGCTGGTCGAAGACCTGTCGCAGTGGGCCAAGGTGGTGGCGGCGCGCGAGAAGATGCCGCAGCTCAAGCATGTGGTTCTGATGCGTGGCGTTGCGACGCCCGACGACCCCATGGCGATGTCGTGGGAGCAGTTCCTCGCCAAGGGCGAAGGCGCCACCGAGGCGGCGGTGCTGGCCTCCGTCGAGCGGCTCCGCGAAGATGCGATGGCCACGCTCATCTACACCTCGGGCACCACGGGCCCGCCGAAGGGCGTTATGCTCTCGCACCGGAACCTGGCCTGGACGGCGCGGGTGGCACAGCAGATGACCGGCATCGCGGCCGACGGCTGCGCCCTCTCCTACCTGCCGCTGTCGCACATCGCCGAGCAGATGTTCTCGGTGCACGGGCCGGCGACCATCGGCTACGCCGTCTACTTCGCCGAGTCGATCGACAAGGTGGCAGACAACCTCAAGGAGGTGCGGCCCTTTGTCTTCTTCGGGGTGCCCCGCATCTGGGAGAAGATGTTCGCCACCATCAGCCAGCGGCTGGGCGAGGCGACCGGCGCCAAGCGGGCCATCTCCCTCTGGGCCCGCAAGGTGGGCGCAGAGGCAAGCAGCCTCCGCAACGAGGGGAGGCCTGTGCCGCCGCTGCTCGAGCTGCAGTACCGCATCGCCAACCGGCTCGTCTTCACCAAGTTGCGGGCCGCCATCGGCCTCGACCGAGCGCTGGTCTCCGTCTCCGGCGCAGCGCCCATCGGCCGCGATGTGCTCGAGCTCCTCGCCTCGCTCGACCTCGTCGTGCACGAGGTCTACGGCCAGTCGGAGGGCTGCGGTCCGAGCACCTTCAACATGCCGGGCGCGACCCGCATCGGCACCGTCGGAAAGGCCATCCCGGGCGCAGAGGTCCGCATCGCCGACGACGGCGAGATCCTCGTCCGCGGCCCCAACATCTTCCTCGGCTACTACAAGGAGCCGGCGGCCACCGCCGAGACCCTCATCGACGGCTGGCTCCACTCCGGAGACCTCGGCGCCTTCGATGCCCAAGGCTTCCTCAGCATCACCGGCCGCAAGAAGGAGATCCTCATCACCTCCGGCGGCAAGAACATCACGCCGAAGAACCTCGAAGAGGCCTTCAAGCGCCACCCGCTCATTGGCGAGGCAGTCGTCATCGGCGACTGCCGCAAGTACCTCACCGTGCTGCTCACGCTCGACCCCGACGTGGCGCCACGCTGGGCCGCCGACCACGGCATCACGGGCGACCTCGTCTCGTCCGATGCGATCCGGCGCGAACTGGCGGCCCACATGGAGGTGGTCAACGCGGAGGTGTCGCGGGTGGAGGGCATCAAGAAGTTCACGCTGCTGCCACGCCCCTTCAGCATCGCCGACAGCGAGCTCACGCCGACGCTCAAGGTGAAGCGGCGCGTGGTCAACACCAACTGGGCGGCGGAGATTGAGGCGATGTACGCCGAGTAGGCGGCTAGATCAGGCCCCGTTCGCGGGCCATGTCGAGCGCCACATCTTCGATCATGTCTTCCTGGCCGCCGACCGTCTTGCGACGCCCCATCTCCATGAGGATGTCGCGCGCCGAGAGGCCGTAACGGGTTGCGGCCCGCTTCGCGAAGAGCAGGAAGGAGGAGTAGACGCCGGCGTAGCCGAGCACGAGCGCGTCGCGGTCCACGCGGACCATCTGGTGCATCATCGGGACGATGAGATCTTCGGCCACATCCATGACCTTGTAGAGGTCGACGCCCGTCTCGATGCCCATGCGGTTGGCGACCGCAACGAAGGCCTCGGTGGGGGTGTTGCCGGC
Source organism: Myxococcales bacterium (assembly GCA_947496715.1). Taxonomy (GTDB): domain Bacteria; phylum Myxococcota_A; class Bradymonadia; order REDH01; family REDH01; genus CAIWGR01. The sequence continues at coordinate 9,693 of CANMDT010000033.1, read as the reverse complement.
GCCGGCGCCGAGGCCTGCGCAGGCCACATCGATCCGTACCGCACCGGCCTCGACCGCTGCCAGCGAGTTGGCGATGCTCATGCCCATGTTGTGGTGGCCGTGGAAGCCGACGGCGGTGCCGGGCTGCAGCCCTTCGCGGAGCGCGGTGATGCGAGCGGTCACATCATGCGGCAGCAGGAAGCCGGCCGAGTCGGTGATGTAGATGGTGGTGGCGCCGTAGCTCTCCATCAGCTTCGCTTGATGAAGGAGCCCCTCGGGCGTGTTCATGTGGGCCATCATGAGGAAGCCGACCGTGTCGACGCCCAGCTTGCTGGCCAGCTTGATGTGCTGCGCAGAGACGTCGGCCTCGGTGCAGTGGGTGGCGACGCGGATGCAGTGCACGCCGCAGTCGACCGCCATGCGGAGGTGGTCGACGGTGCCGATGCCGGGCAGCAGCAGGGCCGAGACCTTCATCTGCTTCATGCGGGGGATGACGGCGCGCAGATACTCCTCGTCGCTGTGGAGTCCGAAGCCGTAGTTGACGGAGGAGCCGCCGAGTCCGTCGCCGTGGGTGACCTCGATGAGCGGCATGCCGGCCTCATCGCAGGCGGTGGCGATGGCGATCATCTGGTCGAGGGTGATCTGGTGACGCTGCGGATGCATGCCGTCGCGCAGGCTCATCTCGTGGAGGGTAATCTTCTTTCCCTGGAGGTTCATGGTCGTTCCTTGCGCCTTCGGAGGGGAGTTAGACGGAGTAGCGGCCGGCGCGGAGCTCGGCGGCAATGAGCTCGCCGGTGCGGAGCCCGGCGGCGGTCATGATGTCGAGGTTGCCCGCGTAGGTGGGCAGGTAGTCGCCGAGGCCTGCGACCTCGAGGAAGATGCTGACGCGGCGGCCATCGAAGACCGGGCCGTTCTTAAGCTGGTAGCCCGGCACATACTTCTGCACCTCGGCGATCATCGCATGGACCGAGGCGCGGATGGCCTCCTGGTCGGGCTCCGTCTCGGTGAGGCAGTGGATGGTGTCGCGCATGATGATCGGCGGCTCGGCCGGGTTGATGATGATGATGGCCTTGCCCCGCTTCGCGCCGCCCACACGCTCCACGCCGGTGGCGGTGGTGCGGGTGAACTCATCGATGTTGGCGCGGGTGCCAGGGCCGGCGGAGCGGGAGGAGACGGTGGCGATGATCTCGCCGTAGTCCACGGGCTGCACGCGGCTGACGGCGTAGACCATGGGGATGGTGGCCTGGCCGCCGCAGGTGACCATGTTGAGGTTGCTGGCACCGAGCGCGATCTGGGCGGCGAGGTTGACGGAGGGGATGCAGTAGGGGCCGATGGCGGCGGGGGTGAGGTCGATCATGACCGCGCCCTGCTCGATGACCTTGCGGGAGTTTTCGGCGTGGGCGTAGGCGCTGGTCGCGTCGAAGGCGATGCGGATATTGTCTTCCCGCATGTGGGCGATGAGGCCATCTACCCCCTCGTGGGTGGTCTTGAGGCCGTGCGAGCGGGCACGGGCGAGGCCGTCGGAGTCGGGGTCGATACCGACCATCCAGACGGGCTCGATTTCGGCGCTTCGGAGCGCCTTGTACATGAGATCGGTTCCGATATTTCCGGAGCCGATGATGGCGCAGCGAACTCGTTCCATCAGGTCACGCAGGGTCGAGGGGGAGAGAAATCAGGCGAGCTCGCGCAGGAACTGCAGGCTCACATCGTTGAACAGGCGGGGGTGCTCGACCATGACCCAGTGGCCGCACTCGGTGATGGTCATCACCCGGGCGTTGCGGCAGTTCATGGCGATGGCCGTGGCACCGGAGATGGGGCAGAACTGGTCGCCCGTGCCCCAGAAGGTGAGCGACGGCACGGCCAGGTTGGCGAGCTCCGGCGCGAGGTGGGGGACCGCCAGCGAGGTGAAGACCTTGCGCGGCTGCGTGAGCGCAACCTCGAGCCGCTCGTGGAGGGTCTCCTCGGAGAGGATCGATGGGTCGTGGAGCTGCAGCGAGAAGATTTTGCGCATGCTCTCGAGCGAAAAGCCGGCCGGGTCGAGGACAGACTTCATCATGGTCCGGATGCCGCGGAGGCCCATGTAGACTTCGCGCTCTTCGAGGCCGCCGGGCGCCATGAGGATGAGGCCTGCGACCAGCTCGGGGTGGTCGAGCGCGAGCCGGATGCACATGGCGCCGCCGAGCGAATTGCCGACGAGAACGAAGCGCTCAAGGCCGATGGCCTTCGTGAAGCGGAGCAGCGCATCGGTGAGGAAGGCGAGCGTGTAGTCGACATCCTCCGGCTTGCTCGAATGTCCGAATCCGATGGTGTCGGGCACGATGGTCCGAAAGCCCGACTCGGCCCAGAGCGGGAAGTTGCTCTTGAAGTTGCTGTAGCCGCTCGCGCCGGGGCCGGAGCCGTGGACGAAGACGACGGGGAGCCCTGCGCCAGCCTCGTGGTAGTGCACGCGGAGGCCGTCTTCGAGCTCAACGAACTTGCCGACGGGGAGAGCGGGCGACGGGGATTGGCTCATGGGGCTACCTCGGGGCGAAGAGGGGCTCTCTCCTAACCGCCTCGCGCGGGCGAGGGAAGCGGAACGGTGGGCAAAGAGGCACGGTCGAAAGTCTTGCGACTCGGGTCACACAACCCTAGTCAGCGGCCCAACTCACATGGCGCCTGCGACCTCCTTTTGCATCGCGCCACCGTTATCCACTGGAGTCTCTGCGATGCGTCTTCTCTCCCTGCTTGCCCTCGGCCTCCTCTCTCTTGCTGTTGGTTGCGACAAGCCTGCCGAAGTGGCTCAGCCGCCGGTCCAGGTGCTCATCGGTGAGGGCAGCGCAGACCCCGCGGCACTCGCGGCAATGGCAGAGAAGAAGGCCCCCGAGGCAAGCGGTGAGGCCGGCTGCGGCGGCGAAGCGCAGGGCAGCGGAGGTCACGAGGGTTCGGGCTGCGGCGGCTGCGGCAAGCATGAGGGCGAGTGCACCAAGGGCGCCGACGGCAAGTGCGCCTGCGAAGGCTGCAAGGGCTGCGGCGGTGGTGAGAAGGGCGACTGCTGCGGCGGCGCCGACAAGGGCGAGCACATGGGCTGCGGCGGCGCTGGCGAAGAGGCTGCGGCCAAGCCGGCCGGCGAGCACGAAGAGGACGAGATGGAAGAGCTCGAGAATGTGCCGGCCGACAAGATCAAGGCGCAGCCTGGCCTCACTGTGGGCGACATCACCCGCTGCCCCGTGAGCGGCGAGGTCTTCCGCATCAAGGCCAACAGCCCCAAGGCGGTTGTCGACGGCAAGACCTACTACGTCTGCTGCAAGCGCTGCGTGGGCAAGTTCGAGAAGAACCCAGCCAAGTTCCTTTCCAAGTAGTCCTGCCCTCCGCCCGTCGCGCCGGTCAGAAGAGGACCAGCGTGACGAGGATGAAGATGGGTACCAAGATGAGGAAGGCGTAGCGCATGTAGGCGAAGAAGGAGGGCATCTTGACCCCGTTCTCCTCCGCCACCGCACGCACCATGAAGTTGGGCCCGTTCCCGATGTAGGTGAGCGCGCCCATAAAGACCGAGCCGCAGGCGATCGCGGTCAGGTAGAGGCTGGCTGCATCGCCCGTCGCAAGCCACTTTCCGATGAAGGGTCCGTCAGCCTCCACGCCCGCCTGGCCCGCCGCTGTGGCGGCCATCGCGAGGTAGGTGGGCGCATTGTCGAGCACCGACGAGAGCATGCCCGAGGCCCAGAAGAAGTGCCACGGCAGGTCGAGCGCCAGCTCCTTGGCGTGGGCGTTCAGCAGTAGCAGCGGCGCCGTCATGGTGGCGAAGATGCCGGCAAAGAGGATGGCGACCTCCAGGATGGGGCCGAAGGAGAATTTGTTTTCTGTCCGTATCTCCTGCGAGGTGGTCAGATAGCCGATGCCCGAGAGCAGCAGCAGCAGCCCCTCCTGCAGCCCCACGGGCCAGCCCTCTGGTCCGAAGCCCCAGTGCTGACCCCGCGCCACTACGACCAGCACCACCAGGCCAAGCAGCGCGAGGTTGTTCTTCCCCTCGATGCGGAGCGGCTCGTGCTGCATCACCTCCTCGAAGGTGTGAACCGTGAGCGAGGCCGCCTCCTCCTTGTTGATGACCGACTGGTCGAGCAGGTTGAAGATGATGAGCAGGATGCCATTCACCAACAGCCAGGGGAGCCAGAGCGAGAAGGTCCACGAGAAGGGCACGCCCTTGAGGAAGCCGAGATAGAGTGGCGGGTCGCCGAGTGGGGTGAGCAGCCCACCGCAGTTGGCGACGATGAAGATGAAGAAGACGATGATGTGGGCGCGTGCGACCCGCTTTTTGTTGGCGCGGAGCAGCGGCCGAATGAGGATCATCGAGGCGCCGGTGGTACCTACGAGGTTGGCCAGCACGGCTCCGATGGCGAGCATGACAGTGTTGGCGAGCGGCGTGCCGGCCAGACTGCCTCGCACATAGACGCCACCGCCGAGCAGATAGAGGCTCAGGATGAGGGAGATGAAGGAGAAGTACTCTACGCCCGCATGGATGAGCTGGAACTTCCCGCCGTCGCCGAAGGCATGCATGAACCAGGCTGCGAAGGGGAGCGCGATGAGCCCCATCACCATCCCGCGGTTGCGGTTGCTCTCCCACCAGTGGGGCGCCAGCGCCGGCATCAGCGCGATGAGCAGGAGCACGGCGAGGAAGGGGAGCGCCGCCCAGAAGGAGAGCTGTGCGGCGATGGCGGCAGGGGTCATGAGCATGCGAGGCGACTCCAGAAGAAGCGGCGCACGGCCGAAAGAACAGCCGGCGACTGGGCTGCAGGGCCGGCAGCGTTTGGATAGGCGGTCGGGGTGCAGCGTCAAGGTTTGCGGCGGCGAGGGCCAAAAACGACGAAGGGGCCCGCAGGCCCCCGGCATCGCTGGAACGCTCGATTACTCGGCGGCCGTCTTGACCTTGGTCGCGGCGATCGTGACGCCCTCGCCCAGGCCGGAGCCGATGCGCATGGAGTAGAAGGAGCGGTAGACGAAGACGGCGCTGATGATGAAGAAGAGGGCCGAGAGACCAAGGCGGAGCTTGTGGTCGGCGATGCCGATGGCCAGCTCAACGGCGAGGATGCCGAAGAGCGAGGTGAACTTGATGACCGGGTTCATCGCGACGGAGGAGGTGTCCTTGTAGGGGTCGCCAACGGTGTCGCCGACGACGGTCGCGTCGTGGATCTCGGTGCCCTTGGCCTTGAGAACGACCTCAACATACTTCTTCGCGTTGTCCCAGGCGCCGCCGGCGTTGGCCATGAAGTTTGCCTGGAAGAGGCCGAACATGGCGATGCCGATGAGGTAGCCGATGAAGAGGAACTCATCGAGGAAGGCGAAGGAGAGGGCGGCAAAGAAGACGGTCAGGAAGATGTTGAAGGTACCCTTCTGGGCGGCCTCGGTGCAGATCTGGACGACCCGCTGGCTGTCTTCGGTGGAGGCCTTCTCGCCATCGAGCTTGATGTTGTCGCGGATGAACTCGACCGCGCGGAAGGCGCCCGTGGCGACGGCCTGCGTGGCGGCGCCCGAGAACCAGAAGATGACCGCGCCGCCCAGGATGAGACCGATGAGGAAGAGCGGGTTGAGGATGGAGAGCTTCGCGATGGCATCCTGATTGACGAGGCCGCCGGTGAGCTTCATGACGAGCGAGAAGATGAGGGTGGTGGCACCGACGACGGCGGTTCCGATGAGCACCGGCTTGGCGGTCGCCTTGAAGGTGTTGCCGGCCGCGTCGTTGTCTTCGAGGTACTGCTTGGCCTTGTCGAAATCGACGTCGAAGCCGAAGTCGCGCTTCACATCCTCCTTGAAGGTGGGGATGTTCTCGATGAGCGACAGCTCGTAGACCGACTGGGCGTTGTCGGAGACGGGGCCGTAGGAGTCGACTGCGATGGTGACGGGGCCCATGGAGAGGAAGCCGAAGGCGAGGAGGCCGAAGGCGAAGACGCCGGGGGCGGTCATCACATCTTCGGTAATGGGCGCCCCGATAAGAGCCGCGATACCCATGAGGAGGGCGATGATGATGCCGAGCCAGTAGGCGGCGTAGTTACCGGCCACGATGCCCGAGAGGACATTGAGCGAGGCGCCCTGGCGCGAGGCGTCGACGATCTCGAGGACATGGCCCGACTTCATGGAGGTGAAGACCTTGACCGCCTCGGGGATGAGGGCGCCGGCGAGGGTTCCGCACGACATGATAGCGGCAGCGCGCCACCAGAAGTCGGGGCCGCCGATGTCGGAGAGGAGCCAGTAGGTCACACCGAAGGTCGCGGCGATGGAGACGATAGCGGTGATCCAGATCAGGCGGGTGAGGCCGGCCTCAAAGTCCATCTCGGCGGCGTTCTTCTTGGCCGAATCGAGCACCCACGAGATGCCGTAGGAGAGGAGCGAGGTGATGATCATCACGGAGGCGATGAAGAAGATCCAGGTGATGAGCGAGCCCTGCGCCTGCTCGCCCTTAACGGCCAGCATGATGAAGGTGATGAGCGCGACGGCGGTAACGCCGTAGGTCTCGAAGCCGTCTGCCGTGGGGCCGACCGAGTCGCCCGCGTTGTCGCCGGCGCAGTCTGCGATGACGCCGGGGTTACGGGCGTCGTCTTCCTTGATCTTGAAGACAATCTTCATGAGGTCGGAGCCGACGTCGGCAATCTTGGTGAAGATGCCGCCGGCGATGCGGAGGGCCGAGGCGCCGAGCGAGGTGCCGATGGCAAAGCCCATGAAGCAGGCGCTGGCGATGTCGCGGGGCACAAGCATCAGCGTGCCGATCATGATCAGGAGAGCGAGCGAGACAAGGATCAGGCCGACCGACATGCCGGCCTGCAGCGGGATGGAGTAGGCGGGGTAGGGGCGGCCCATGAGGGCGGCGAAGGCCGAGCGGCTGTTGGCGTAGTTGTTGATGCGCATGCCGAACCAGGCGATGGCAGAGGCGCCGGCGATGCCGATGAGCGAGTAGATGAGGATGATTCCGACGTCGGTGATCTTGGAGACGACATCAGCATCAGCCTTCAGGGGGTGAAGCACGCCGAAGTAGAGGCTGACGACGATGGCGATGAGCACCCAGAGCTGCATGATGAACTTGATCTGCGTCTTCACGTAGGTGACGCAGGTGGCGTAGATCAGGTCGGAGATCTCGAGCATGGCCGTGTGGACGGGCAGCGCCTTGACCTTGAGGAACAAGACAATGCCGACGATGAGGCCGATGGCGGAAATGCCGGCGCCAGCGGCGAGCAGCATCTGGGCCGACATGCCGGCAACCTGCAGGGTGGCGAAGTCGGGCAGTAGGATGGCAGCATCGCTCGCCTGGGCGGGAGCCGCCATGAAGAGGCCGATGATGGCTACGAACAGGGGGGCCAGGAGGCGCTCCACCCGCGTCAGACAGGATTTCGAGACTTCACGGATCATAAAAACCAACCTCCAAGCGGGGAACATAATGCTTCGTTTCGCCGCACAGAGGCGGCTTCGCGATTTTCGGGATGTATCTACCCACAGTTTTGCCGCAAAAAACGGTACCATGGATGCGGCGCGGCGGTTACCCCACCGATCTTGGAGTGTCAAGAAAGGCGCCGCCCCGCAGAGATAGACGGCGCCGCACGGCTTCACTATCGCCAAACCGTCAACAGGAGGTCACCGATGCGCCGTTCCACCACCCTAATCGCCACCCTGCTTGCCCTCCTCACGCTCAGCGCCTGCGCAACCGATTCCGATGCGGATGGCCCGATCACCTTCCTGCCCGACGGCTCCGCCGACACGACCGGCGACAGCGGCGGCACCGGCGACACGGCGCTGGCCGACACCAGCCCCGACGATGTGGCGGCCGATACGGCTCCTGACGACGGCAGCGCCGACACCACCGATGGAAGCGGCAGCAGCGACACCGATCTCGGCGATGCGACGTCCGACACGACAGATGGCAGCGGAAGCGGCGATGCGGGCGAAACCGACACGACCGACGATACAGCGCTGGCCGACACCACGGATGACGCCGACGTCCTCGACGACACCACGCCCGACCTCGACACCACCGATACCACGCCCGACCTCGACGCGACCGACACCACCGATACCACGCCGCCCCGCGTCTGGGTCGTCCCCTGCGACGCCGGCTGCCCCACCGGCCTCACCTGCGACGAGACGGGCTACTGCCGGCGCGCCACCGTGGCCGAGAGCTATGCGGAGGGCAGTGCAGACCCCACCTCCGGCGTCGGCCTCTCCAACCTCGCGCTCCCCGACCCGGCCGGCACCACGCCCGACATCGCGCCGCTCGACTGCAACGGCACCACCAGCTGCCTCTCCCCCTTTGTCTGCAACACGGATGGCAGCTGCACCGCCCCCTGCACCGCCTGCGGCGGCGACTGCGACTACGAGTCGCTGAACTACGCCTCCCGCAACCACATCCAGACCGACCTGCTCTACGCCGGAACCCCGGCCGGCGGCAGCCACCACCTCTGCTGGGCGCCCTGGGGCATCTCCACCACCCCGGTCGGAGATGAGCACTGGGTCCACAACCTCGAGCATGGCGGCGTCGCCTTCCTCTACCGATGCACCACCGACTGCTCCGCGGAGGTGGTCCAGCTGACCGACTATGTCTCCACCCTGCCCGTCGGAACCGCGGTGATGAGCCCCGAGCCCATGCTCAACCACCGCTTCACCATCGTGGCCTGGGGCTACCGGCTCGAGACCGACTGCCTCGACCTAGCCGCCTTCGAAGCCTTCTACATCGAGCATCAGGGCCACGGCCCCGAAGCGACCACCATGCCGCCACCTCCTCAATGCCTCTAGGATTGCCCGTGCGACACCTCCTCCTGCTCCTGCTCCCCGCCCTCCTCTGCTCCGCCTGCGACACCGACGGCGACAGCGACGGCCCCATCGAGGCCTCTGCTGACACCGGCGCAGACACCGCGACGAGCGAGACCTTCCCCTGCACCCCCACCTCCTGTCTCGGCGGCCTCCGCTGCGACGAGAGCGGCTTCTGTGCGCGGCCGGTGGCAGCTGAGCTCTTCGCAGAGGGGAGCGCCGACCCCCGCTCCGGCGTCGGCATGGCCAACACCTTTGCACCCAACCTCGGTTCGTCGGAGCCCGACATCGCGCCGCTCGACTGCAACGGCTCGGGCGAGGCCTGCGCGGAGGGCTTCGACTGCCAAGCGACCGGCGCCTGCACCGCGGCCTGCTCCGCCTGTGGCGGAGACTGCCGGTATGAGGCCTCCAACTTCGCCATCAGCAACCACATCGCCGCAGACCTGCTCTACGCAGGGCTTCCGACCGGCGGTAACCACCACCCCTGCTGGGCCGCCTGGGGCGAGAACGCCAAGCCGCCCGGCGATGAGCGCTGGGTGCACAACATGGAGCATGGCGGCGTGGTCTTCCTCTACCGCTGCACGGACGGCTGCGACGCCGAGGTGGAAGAGCTGCGGAGCTACGGGGCAACGCTGTCCCAGGGCACCTGGGTGCTGGCGCCCGAGCCCAACCTGGGCAGCCGCTTCGCCGTCGTCGCCTGGGGCTTCAAGCTCCAGACCGACTGCTTCGATCTGGCCGCAACCAGCGCCTTCTACGACCTCCACGAGGGCAACGGCCCCGAGGCCACCCAGATGGCGCCGCCCGCGCAGTGCCTCTGACGCGGACCCGCGAACGGCGCTTCCCACTGGGCGGCGAGGCTGCTACCGACGCGGCCGTTGCGGCGGGCTGACGGAGAGACGAATCATGTGCGGCGTCATCGGAGTCTTTGCGACGGGTCGGGACACCTTCGAC
>CANMDT010000032.1 GCA_947496715.1 Myxococcales bacterium | reverse complement strand
GCGCCCAATCACCACCCGCGCCTCGGCAACCAATCCACGGCTCAGGTAGGTGCGGCCCGACGGCGCAAAGACAGGCGCGACGACCTCAAAGCCACCCGCCTCCAGCACCTCCACCGCAGCCCGACCCACCTCCGGCTCGTACCTGTCGGTGAACTCGTCCACAAAGAGGCAGACCCGCTCCGCACCCGCCTTCGCCGGCGCCTTCCGCCCCGCGAACCAGTCATGAAACGAGCTCCCCGCAATCGCCGGCATCGTCCGCTTCTCGGAGAGCCCTAGCGCCTTCGCCATCACCGCCTTCGCCAGGCCCGTCCCGCTCACCCAATTCGCAACCGCCGCACCCAGCGGGAGCTCCTGCGCAAGCCGCGACCACTCCGTCACCTCCGCAAAGGCACGCGCCGCAAGCGGTGTCCCCTCCAGCGCATACCTGCCCGCCCAGTACTCCGTCTTGAGCCGTGCCATGTCGACCGACGCAGGGCACTCGCTCTTGCAGGCCTTGCACCCCACGCACAGCTCGAGCGCCTCGCCGAGCACCGGCGAGGTGAACATCGCCTCCGGCCCCTGCTGAAGCATCAGACGAAACAGATTCGCCCGACCACGCGTCGTGTCATGCTCCTCGCCCGTCACCATGTAGGAGGGGCACATCGTCCCGCCCATCGCCGCTGTCTTGCGGCACACACCCGCCCCGTTGCACCGCTCCACCGCACGCTGCAGCCCGCCGCTCTCCGCATAGGCAAAGGCGCTCGCGACCTCGCGCTGTTCGTACTGCGCGTGGTAGCGCCAGTCTGCCGTCATGGGTCGCGTCTGCGTGATGTTGTTCGGGTTCAGCATCGCAGCCGGATCAAACGCCTGCTTCACCCGCTCGAGCCACCCATAAGCCTCCTGCCCCATCACCCGCGCGATGTAGGGGCCCCGCACCCGGCCGTCGCCATGCTCGCCCGACAGCGACCCGCGATACTTCCGCACCAGGTCGGCCACATCGCCCGCAATCGCCTCCGCGCGCTCCACATCCCGCGGCTGCTTGAAGTCCAGCTCCGGCCGCAGATGCAGCTCTCCCACCGAGGCGTGGGCGTAGTAGACGCAGTCCACCTGGTGCCGCGACATCAGCTGCGCAAACTCAGCGATGTAGGCCGGCAGATCCGCCACCGCCACCGCCGTGTCCTCCACCAGCGTCTGCGGCTTCCGGTCGCCAGGGCTCCCCATCAGCACGCCGAGCCCCGCCTTCCGGAGCTCCCAGATGCTGCCAATGCGCGGCGGCGCGATCACAGGGTAGGAGTACCCCAGCCCCGCAGCCTTCAGCGCCTCTACCACCCCTTCGCAGCGCGCATGCGCTGCCTCGGGCGTCTCGTCGAAGAACTCAATCACCAGGATCGCACCCGGGTCACCCTCCAAGAACCACCGGTTACGATCCTGCTCCAGGTTGAGCCGCGACAGATCCAGCGTCCGCTTGTCCAGCAGCTCCACCGCCGCCGGTCCATGCTTCACCGCCTCCACCGTCGCATGCATCGCCTCGTCGATCGTCGCAAAATGCGCCGCCACAACCATCGTCGCCTTCGGTACCGGCACCAGCTTCAGTGTTACCTCGCGGGTCACTGCCAGCGTCCCTTCGCTGCCACAGAGCACCCGCGCCAGGCTCGCCTTCCGCTCCGGCTCGTCGCCCATCCAGCTGTAGGTCAGATCGTCCAGCGCATAGCCCGTGTTACGGCGTTTCACCTCACGCTTCGGATAGGCCGCGCGGATCGCCTCCGTCTGCCCCTCCACCAGCCCCCGCACCTCGCGCATCGCGCCGCCGAGCAGGCCGCCAGCGGCCTCACGCTCCAGCCACGCCTCCCGCGACATCTCGCCCAGCTCGGCCACCGAGCCGTCGGCCAGAACCACCTCCATCGACACCAGGTTCTCCCGCGTCGTCCCATAAAAAATGGAGTATGAACCGCACGAGTTGTTGCCCACCATCCCACCGACCATGCAGCGGTTCGAGGTCGACGTATCGGGCCCGAACATCAGCCCGTGCGGACGCACCAGCCGGTTGAGCTCATCGCGCACCACGCCAGGCTCCACGCGCGCCTCGCGCCGCTCGACATCGATCGACAGCACCCGGTTCAGATACCGCCCCGTGTCCACAATCAGCCCTGGCCCGACCGCCTGTCCCGACAGGCTCGTACCGGCCGCCCGCGCCGTCAGCGGAATCCCCGCCGCCGCGCATGCCTTCACAATCTTCACCAGGTCTGCTGCGCTCTTCGGCAGTGCAACACCGAACGGCACCAGCTCGTAGATGCTCGCATCCGTCGCATAGAGCGCCCGATGCACCGCATCCGACCGCACCTCGCCATCGAGCTCCGCATCGAGCCGCGCCAGCGCATCGGCTACCGCCGCCGGAAGCGCAGGGAGCGCCAGCTCTTCGCCCGCCTGCCGCAAACCTCTCCGCTTCTCGGTCGTAATGCTCATCGCCATCCGTCCTCTCGTCGCATTATTTGGCGCGACTCCATGCTCTTGCACTAACGAGCAGTGCCAACCATGGCAAAGTGCCTTGCTCCATCGCCCACGCGGGCCACCCACGGCAACATGATAGCCACCGAACAGGCCGAGTCTCAGCGACTCCGCATCACCGAAATCTTCCACAGCATCCAAGGCGAGTCCACCTACGCCGGCCGACGCTGCTACTTCGTCCGCCTCACCGGCTGCAACCTCCGCTGCACCTGGTGCGACTCCGTCTACACCTTCACCGGTGGCGGCTGGATGACCTTCGACGAAATCTTCGCCAAGCTCGCCACCTTCCCCGCCTGCGACCTCGTCGAAGTCACCGGCGGCGAACCCCTCCTGCAGCCCCGCGTCAACGCCTTCATGCAGGCCTGCCTCGACCGCGGCTTCGAGGTCCTCCTCGAGACCTCCGGTAGCCTCGACATCGCCCCCGTCCCCGCCGCCGTCCGCAAGATTTACGACCTCAAGCCACCCGGCTCCGGCGAGGTGCAGAGCAACCGCTGGGAGAACCTCCCGCTCCTGCAGCCCTACGATGAAATCAAGGTCGTCCTCGCCCACCGCGCCGACTACGAGTGGGCCCGCAAGCAGGTCATCGAGCGCGGCCTCATCGGCCGCCACCCCATCCTCTTCTCCCCCGTCTTCGGACAGGTCACCCCCCTCGAGCTCGCAACTTGGATCCTCGAAGACGGCCTCGATGTCCGGATGCAAATCCAGATGCACAAGCTCATCTGGGACCCCTCCGCACGAGGCGTGTAGCGTGACCCAGCCCATGATCGACATCCAGTCATCCGCAGACGAGCGCGGCATCCCCCTCCGCGCCGCCGGCATCTCCAAGCTCAAGTATCCCATGGTCGTCTGGGACCGCGACCAGAAGTCGCAGCAGACCATCGGCAACTTCACCCTCACCGTCGACCTGCCCCACCAGTATAAGGGCACCCATATGAGCCGCTTCATCGAAGCGCTCGAGCGGCACCGCGGCGAGATCTCCCTCTCCACCCTGCCGCTCCTCGTTCAGGACCTGCGCGAGACCCTCGACGCCGCCCGCTCCCACGTCCGCGTCGACTTCTCCTACTTCATCCAGCGCAAGGCGCCCGCCACCGGCGCCGCCTCCATGCTCGAGCTCCGCTGCTACTTCCTCGGCGACGCCGACCGCGACACCGCCCGCTTCACGCTCGGCGTCGAGGTCCCCGTCATGACCCTCTGCCCCTGCAGCAAGGCCATCTCCCAGTATGGCGCCCACTGTCAGCGCAGCATGGCCCGCATGCAGGTCCGCTTCCACGACCTCGTCTGGATCGAAGAGCTCGTCGAAATCGCCGATAGCTCCGCCTCCGCACCCATCTACCCCCTCCTCAAGCGGGCCGATGAGAAATGGATCACCGAGCACTCCTATGAGAACCCTGTCTTCGTCGAAGACCTCGTCCGCAACATCGCCGGAAAGCTCATGGCCGACCCCCGCGTCGCCTGGTTCGAGGTAGAGGCCGAGAACGAAGAGTCCATCCACGCACACAACGCCTTTGCAGCCGTCGGAAGCGACGACATCGCGATGCTCAAGGCTGCCGGCGAGGCGCCCTAGTCAGCCAAAAACGAAGCGGGCCCCCACCCGAAGGCAGAGGCCCTGCTCCGGTGTCAATAGACGACTAGCGCTCCGAGACCGGAACCCACTTCTTGCCCGAATCGCCGCTGTAGAGGCACTCGGGGCGGAAGATCCGGTTGTCTTCCCACTGCTCGAGGATGTGCGCACACCAGCCGGCCACGCGGGCGACCGCGAAGATGGGGGTGAAGAGCGAAATCTCAATGCCGAGCAGCTCGTAAAGCGCGCCCGAGAAGAAGTCGACGTTGGGGTAAATCTTCTTGCCCGTCTTCTCCATCTCCGCACGCATCGCAGTCTCAATGGTCTTGAGCTTAGCGTAATGCTGCTTCGGGTCGTTCGTCTCGGCAACCTGCGCAAGGTACTTCTCGAGCACATAGGAGCGGGGGTCCTTCGCCTTGTAGACTCGGTGGCCCATGCCGAAGATCTTCCGCTTCGCGCCCAGCTCCGAGAGCACATAACGCTTGCCATCCTCCACCGACGAAACCTCCGCCAGCATGTGAAGCGCACCCTCGTTCGCACCACCATGAAGCGGCCCGTAGAGGGCACCCACAGCCGCGCTCACCGAGGCATCCATCGGAGCCATCGTCGAGGCAACCACGCGACCCGTGAAGGTCGACGCGTTGAAGCTGTGCTCCATGTGGAGGATCAGGCAGACATCAAAGATACGGCCACGCTCATCGGACGGCACCTCGCCCGTCACCATGTAGAGGAAGTTCTGGCCATGGCCGAGGTCCGAGCGGGGGTCGAGCGGCGCGAGGCCCTTCGAGATCCGGTGCCAGGCGGCGACGATGGTGGGGAAGCGGGCAATCAGCTCCAGCGCCCGATCAAAGTTGGCCTGGTTCCGGCCGCTCGACACGGGTGAGAGCGAACCGTGCGCCGCGATCGCCGTCTGGATCGCGATCATCGGGTGCGTGCTCTTCGGCAGCGCCGACAGAACCCCGACAATCGAGGCGTCGATCGTCCGCTTGCCCTTCAGAATGGTCTCGAAGCCCTCGAGCTCTGCAGCCGTCGGAAGCGACCCGTAGAGAAGCAGCCAGGCCACCTCCGCAAAGTTCGAGTTATCCGCCAGGTCCTCGATGGAGTAGCCGCGATAGCTCAGAAGACCCAAGTCGCCGTCGATGTCGCAAATCTTCGACTCAGCAGCAATGACACCGTCCAGACCCTTGCTGTATTCCACTGCGCTCATGGCTCTCCTTCGTTGTTTCCAACTGCGACTTGTCCCGCCTCGCCGATGCCGTTCCGCGGGTGCGGCGACCCTAGACCCTCAGGGGCCCGCCGTCTAGCGGTTGGAGGCGAACGATGAGGCGAGGGCCCACGGATCGATATAGCTGAAAGCCATCTGACACCCGCGGAACGCAAACTCTCCGATGCGCGAAATTCGCGCAAGGTGCGCTGCCTACTTCGACACGCCCAGCTTGGCGATATTCTTGCTGGTCTCTTCCACCAGCGTCCGACGGGTCTGCTCCAGCCCCTTGAAGGCCTCGGTGATCTCCTCGAGCAGCTGATCGATTGTCTCCCACTCCTTCTCGAAGACCTCGTAGTCCGCCTCCGCCTGCTTCAGCGCCTTCCCGTCGTCTTCGACCCGCGCGTTATGGAGCCGCTCATCCGCCGTCGCCTTGAGCTTGTCCAGCTCACCCTCCGCCAGCTCCCGACGCTTGCCCAGCTGCGCAAGCTGCGACTTCGCAGCGTCCTGAAGGTTGGCACGCTGGGCGTCAGCCTCCAGCGCCCGCCCGATCACAAACTCACGGACCTCCGGCGTCACCACCTCGGCGTAGCTCTCCAGTGCCAGCAGGTTGGAGGCCCGGCAGGGCTTCACACGACCCAGCGGAAGCCGGTCTGTCAGCGGATTCGTCTCACTGCCCCGCAGTGCCGTCACCTTCGCCACAGCTGCGTCAGGGTTGCTGCCCGGAACCAGCTCCACCTTCGCGGTGAAGCAGGCGGTCATCACATTCCGCAGCAGCTCCGCGTCGAAGTCCGACGCCACGATCCCCTCCGGAAGCTCGGCGAACGACGCGCTCGTCATCGACGCCTCATTGAGCGTTGTGTTGGTCCGCGTGTAGATCACCGACACATCGGTGTTCAGTGCCCGAATCTCATCGAGCGGCACCTTCGTGTTCAGAGGCGCAGCGCACCCGCTCGCCCACAGCGTCGCCAACATCGCCAATCCGACCAACCGCTTTAGCATCGCCACACTCCGAAAATCACTTCCACGCTCGTCTACTACTCAACTTCTTTCTACGGCGCAGCCCCTCGCCGCGTCAACTTCCTCGCAACATTCGGACCGCTACCCACCATGCCACAGGTTGCCCGCGCAAGGTCAATTCGGTAGGCTCCAAAGGGCGAATCCTGACCCCTCCTATGGTGCCCGTCCATGGCCACGCCCGTCACCCTCCGAACGCTCCAGAACCGCTACGAGAAGCAGGAGCCCATCACCGTCATCACCGCCTATGACGCCACCTTCGCACGGCTCGTGGACGAGGCCGGCATCGACGCCATCCTCGTCGGCGACTCGCTCGGAAATGTCATTCAGGGACACCGCACCACCATCCCCGTCACCCTCGACGAGATGGTCTACCACACCGCGGCTGTCGTCCGCGCCACCAAGCGGGCCCACGTCATCGCCGACATGCCCTTCGGCTCTTACGGGACCAGCGTGCCAGACTCCGTCCGCTCCGCCGCACGCCTCCTCAAAGAGGCCGGCGCCCACGCCGTCAAACTCGAGGGCGGCGCCGCCTTCGTCCCAGACATCCGGCGCATGGTCGATATCGGAATCCCAGTCATGGGCCACCTCGGCCTCACCCCCCAGTCCGTCCACAAACTCGGCGGCTACTCCGTGCAGGGCCGCGGCGAAGCAGGCCCGCAACTCCTTCAGGATGCCCTCGCTCTGCAGGAGGCCGGCGTCTACGCAATCGTCCTCGAGATGGTCCCCGCCGACCTCGCCATCGAGGTCACCCAGGCCCTCCGCATCCCCACCATCGGCATCGGAGCCGGCAACGGCACCAGCGGACAGGTCCTCGTCGGCTACGACATGCTCGGCCTCAACGACGCCTTCTCCCCCAAGTTCCTCAAGCGCTACGCAAACCTCGCCGACACCGTCCGCGAAGCCACCGCGGCCTACATCACCGAGGTAGGCGACCGCTCCTTCCCCGGCCCTGAGCACTCCTTCAAGCGCTGAGCCCCATGCGTATCGTCGCCACCACCGAAGAGCTCCGCGAGGCCATCCGCGACTCCTCCGCCAACACCGTCGGCTTTGTCCCCACCATGGGATATCTGCACAGCGGCCACACCACCCTCTTCGACCACGCCCGAAGGCAGAACGACCTCGTCGTCGCCTCCATCTTCGTCAACCCGACCCAGTTCGGACCCGGCGAAGACTTCGAGGTCTACCCCCGCGACCCCGACGGCGACGCAGCCAAGTGCCGCGCTCACGGCGTCGACCTCCTCTTCATGCCCTCCGTCGCGGAGGTCTACCCTGACGGCCATGCCACAACGGTCACCGTCGACCACCTCACCACCGAACTCTGCGGCCGCTTCCGTCCCGGCCACTTCGCCGGCGTCGCAACCGTCGTCGCAAAGCTCTTCTGCATGGTCGGATCCCAGCGCGCCTACTTCGGCGAAAAGGACTTCCAGCAGCTCGCCGTCATCCGCCGCATGGCCCGCGATCTCAACATCCCCACCCGCGTCATCGGCGTGCCGACTGTCCGCGAAGAGGACGGCCTCGCCCGCTCCTCCCGCAACGTCTATCTCTCGGTCGAGGAGCGCGCCGTCGCCCTCTCGCTCGCCACCGCCCTCCGCGCCACCCGCGCCGCCTACCGCGCCGGCGAGCGTTCGGCTGATGCCCTCTGCGACCTCCTCGCAGCCGAGCTCACCCGCCATCCGGCCGTGGAACTCCAGTATGCCGAGCTCGCAGACCCCGACAGCCTCACGCTGCTCCGCGGAACCACCCTCGAGGCTGGCCAAGGCGCACGCGCTATCATCGCGCTCCAGCTCGGCCGCACCCGCCTGATCGACAACGCAGCCATCGACCACGACGATCCATCCTTCCAAGACACGCAGGCCGGCGCATGATCCTGCTCCTCGCCGTCGCCACCATGGTCGGCTGCTTCGGCTACCTCGCCGCTGAGTTCTTTGAGCAGCGGGTCGCCGGCTGCCTCCTCAAGACCTTCGCCTCGGCCGCCTTCGTCGCGCTCGCCGCCTTCGCTGGAGCCGCCGACACCACCTTCGGCCAGGTGCTGTTCGCAGGTTTCGTCCTCTCCTTCATCGGAGATGTGCTCCTGCTCTGGCACGCCACCTTCCTCGCCGGGCTCGGCAGTTTCCTGCTCGGTCATGTCGCCTTCGCGGCAGGGGCGGGCACCTTCCTCGCCAGGCCCGGCGCGCTTGCAGCCGCAGCACCGACACTCGCCGGCGGCGCGCTCCTCATGGCAGTCATAGGCACCCTCGCCTGGCGCTGGCTCTCGCCCCATCTGCAGGGCTTCATGCGCCGCGCGGTGCTTGCCTACCTGCTCACCATCGCCACCATGGTCGTTCTGACCATCGGAGCCGCAGCGGCCGGCGCGCCGCTGCTCCTCCCCGTCGGAGCCATCCTCTTCGCAATCTCCGACCTCGCGGTCGCCCGCGAACGCTTTGTCGCGCAGACCATCCGCAACAAGGTCTGGGGGCTGCCCTTCTACTACGGCGCCCAGGTCCTCATCGCGCTCAGCATCGAAGCCGCTTCCCGCGGCTAGCGTCCGCTAGAAGGGCAGGCAGAAGCCGAAGCGGCAGGAGAGTGGCGCATCACAGGCGTCACCCCGTCCGCAGCTGCTCCCGATCCCTGCCAGCGCGTCGGGCAGACAGACCGTGAACTGGCAGCTCGCGCCATCCGGGCAGTCCACATCGGTGGCGCAGCTTCCGGGAACCGGCGGCGGAAGGTCGGAGGGCGAGCAGAAGCCAAAGAGGCAGTCCTGCCCGCTCGGGCAGTCGGCCTGAACCTGGCACTGGCTGTCGAAGCAGATGCCAAGCACGCAGCTCTGGTCCGAGCCGCAGTCCCGCGCATCGACGCAGCCGCTCGGCAGGCCGGGTAGCGCAGGCACGCAGATGCCCAGGAGGCAGTTGCCAGTGGCACAGTCTGCATTCGTGTCGCACGACGGCGTCGGGAAGGGGAGGGCGAAGGGGGCGCAGAAGCCCGCCAGGCAGGTCTCGCCCGATGCGCAGTCGGCCGTCGAACCGCAGCCACCCGCAATGCAGAGCCCAAAGTTGCAGTTCTCTCCGGCGCTGCAGTCGCTGTCGGTGGCGCAGCCGGCAGGCAGCGGGATCTCGCCCGAGATGCACTCGCCGCTCAGGCAGCGCTGACCGCTCGGGCAGTCGGTGTCCGAGAAGCAGCGCTCGGGCACGCACACATTGAAGAGGCAGTTGAGGCCCGGGTCGCAGTCCGCATCCGAACCGCACGAGCTGCTCGCCACGGTGTCTGCCGGCACGCAGCTCCCCGCTTGGCAGATGAAGCCCACGTCGCAGGCGCTATCAGCCGCACAGGCCGTCAGCTCGTAGCAGAGGCCCCCATCGCAGACAGAGCCCGCGTCGCAGTCCGCGCTCGTCGCGCAGGTCTGCTCCGTGTCGCACACGTTGCCCACGCCGTCCCGGTCGCTGTCGAGCTGGTCGCTGTTGGCAATGCCGCGGCAGTTATCGCTGCCATCAAAGATGCCGTCGTTGTCGTCGTCCGAATCGCAGATATCGCCAATGCCGTCGGCCTCATTGTCGGTCTGCGCCTGGTTCGCTACCAGCGGGCAGTTGTCGCGCGGGTCGAGCACCAGGTCGTTGTCGTCATCGGTGTCGCAGGCATCGCCCTGCCCGTCGCCATCCGTCGCTGCCTGATCCCGGTTCGCAACCTCCGGGCAGTTGTCCCGCGCATCCAAAACACCATCGCCGTCGCGGTCGTCGGTGCAGGCGTTGCCCACCCCGTTCCGGTCGGTGTCGGCCTGGTCTGCGTTGGAGACCAGCGGGCAGTTGTCTCGGCTGTTCGCAACCGCATCGCCGTCGATGTCATCGTCACAGGCGTCGCCAACACCGTCGCGATCCACATCGGTCTGGTTGCTGTTGGCCACCGTCACGCAGTTGTCATCGCGGTCCGGCACGGCATCGCCGTCGGTGTCTGGCTGGCTCGCTGCCACCTGCACAGCTACGGCGGAGCGGCAGCCCGGCAGCAGGTCGGCCTCACGCACCACCTCCACGCTCAGCGTTGTCGCGCCCTCGAGCAGCGTCACATCGTTGAAAATGAGCCGCGACGAGGTCGGCTCGAGCCCAATCTGATAGCCCGTCGAAAGCGACAGCGCAGCCAGCGAGCCGGGCGTCAGCCCCGCCACCTGCACGGTCACATTGATCTGCACGCCGTCGAGGTCCGGGTTGAAGTCATTCGCCGGTCCGAGGTTCAACCCCTCGGTCGGGAAGAGGAAGGTCACATTGCAGCTCCCTGGCGTCGGCGTTCCGCCGGAGCCGTCGCCACCGCTGCCATCCGTCCGGTCCGGCGGAGGCGTCCGCGGAATCTCCACATCCACCTCGGGGAAGGTGGTCCCGCCGCCGCCATCGGTTCCGTCCGGCGCAACCAACCGCTCCTCGGTCACCGAGAAGGCATACTGCCGCGCCGGCGCTGCCGGCGGGTCGTTCACGAGGTTCCCCTCGTCATCCTTCGCATCCACAAAGTAGGTCACGCGGCTGCCAATCGGCTGCCCCGGAATCTCCGCACGGTAGTGACCCTCGGTCACCTCCCGCATCTCCAGCTCGCTCGCAGTCGCTCCGTTGATGGCGTAATGAAGCTTCACACGCGCTACCGCGCTGTCGTCCGTCGCGAAGGTCTCAATCACATAAGGGCCCGCAACATTGGCGGTATCGCCGATGAGCGTCGTATCGCGCAGCGACAGAAGGTCTGTCTCGCCGCAACCCGAGAGCGCAAGCAGCGAACCGAGCATCGCAATTCCCACCTGTCTGAACATCTTCATGCGTATGCCTCGGCTGCGCGCCAGTTTCGTCATCAGGCCAACCTTGTAACCTTGCCCCCAAACTTTCGCAAAGGTAGCAGCCCTTTGTGCGCTCCGCTCGGGAGCCTCTCCCCTCTCGTCCGCTCAGGTGAGTGAATGCGTGTCTTGAACAACGTCGTCGAGGCCATCGGCAATACCCCCCTCGTCCGACTCAATCGCATCGGCAATCACACCAAGTCCACCTTCTGGGCCAAGCTGGAATACATGAACCCGGCAGGGTCCATCAAAGACCGCATCGCCCGCCAGATCATCGAAGATGCCGAGCGCGACGGACTGCTCAGGCCCGGCGGCACCATCGTCGAGGCCACCAGCGGAAACACTGGCATGGGTCTCGCCATGATCGCCGCCATGAAGGGCTACAAGTGCATCTTTGTCATGCCCGACAAGATGAGCGACGAGAAGATCAAAGCCCTCCGCTCCTTCGGTGCCAAGGTCGTCATCACCCCGACCAACGTCGAGCCCGACGACCCACGCTCCTACTACTGCGTCTCCCGCCGCATCGCCGACGAGACGCCCGGCGCCTTCTACGCCAACCAGTATCACAACCCCTCGAACCCGAAGGCCCACTACACCACCACCGGCCCCGAGATCTGGGAGCAGACGGGCGGCAAGATCGACGCCTTCGTCTGTGCAGCCGGCACAGGTGGCACGCTGAGCGGCGTTGCCAAGTATCTCAAAGAGCAGAACCCAGCCGTCCGCGCGGTCGGCGCCGACCCCATCGGCTCCGTCTATTACGACTACTTCCGCACCGGCAAACTCCCGCCTGCACATGGCTACAAGGTCGAGGGCTTTGGCGAAGACTTCCTGCCCAGCACCATGACCTTCGACTACGTCGACGAGTTCATCCGGGTCACCGACAAGGAGTGCTTCCAGATGGCCCGCCGCCTCGTCCGCGAAGAGGGCCTCTACACCGGTGGCTCCGCCGGTGGCGCCGTCGCCGCAGCGGTGAAGTATGCCGAGCGCTTCGACCGACACCTCGATATCGTCCTCATCCTCTGCGACTCCGCCTCCCGCTACATTTCCAAGCTCTTCGACGATGAGTGGATGCGCGAGAATGGCTTCCTCGAGAACGACACCTCCTCCGCCACCGTCGCAGACCTCCTCGCTGCCCGCGGCGGAAACGGGGCCGTCGAGACCGCCACCGCAGACGACCGGGTCCGCGAGGTCATCGGCCGCATGAAGCGGCTTGGCATCAGCCAGGTGCCCGTCCTCGACGGCGACAAAATCCTCGGCATCGTCAGCGAGCGCGACCTGCTCAACCACCTCGTCCACGGCGGCGACGCGGGCGACACCATCGCCAACCTCGTCGAGGCCGAGTTCGCCATCGTTGAGCCGGTCAACAAGGTCTCGCTCGCCGGTCAGCTCATCGCCAAAGACCTGACCGTGCTCGTCGTCAACGACAGCCGGCTCATCGGGGTCATCACCAAGATCGACTTCATCGACTTCGTCTCGCAGAACCTCAAGTAGCCCTCCGCTCAGGCGGGCCAGATGGGCCAGGCGTGGAGCGTCTCAAAGGCGCCCACCTCGTAGAACCCTAGCTTCCGGTAGAGCCCAATCGCAGCGCTGTTGCGGTCGTTCACATAGAGCGACACCCGGTCGTGCCTGCGCAGCAGCCGGTTGCAGAGCTCCCGCATCGCCGTCTGCGCAACCCCACTCCGCCGGAACGCAGGCGGAACCCACACACCCTCCACCTGAGCACAGAGCTGTGACGGGCTCGCGATCGAGGCCTTGAACATCAGCTGGCCGGTCACCGTGTGCCGATGACACCAGACCCGCTGCTCCATGATCTGGCCCATCAGGCCGAGCTGATAGGACTCCCGGTCGTGGCTTGCCAGCTCCAGGCCGAGCTCTTCCTCGTGCATCTCACAGGAGGCCGCGACGAGGTCCTCAAGGTCTGCCTCACGCGCAAGTCCCAGGGCAAAGCGCTCACCACCCGCAGGCAGCTCCTTCAACTCAAACATGGTCTGCGGCAGCCGTGTGCGCACCTCGTGCGCGGGGGTCGCATAGCTGCCCCAGAATCCATCGACCATCACAGCAGGTCCAGCCACCAACCGTACGGCAGGTGCCAAGCCGGCCAGCTCGCGGCCGCACCACTCCCCGGCCTCGAGCTCCTGCCCGTACAACCAGGCAGCCACCCCATCAAAGCAGAAGACCACCGCAACCACCGCGTTGCCGCGCAAGAGCCCGTAGACGGCCGCCCCGGCGTGGGGCGCATCCAGAATGCCGGCCTGCAGCGCGCCCAGGCCGAAGCCGGCCATGGCAGGCTGCGCCGCCATCGCCTGATAGAGCGCTTCGCGGTCGCGGCGCCGGAGGCGACGAAACTCGAGGGTGGGATTGCCGAAGGGGAAGACCATGCCGCGCTCCTTCACCACTTTCACCAGCGGGTCAAAAACGACAAACGCCCCTTGCGGAGCGCCGTCGTCATCTCAGCCGCTGACCTTAGGCCAGGAGGCTGTCGAGGAAGCAGGTGATGCCATCGGTCTTCACGAAGGCCTCCTTGCGGAAGATCAGGTAGAACCGCTTGAAGTCCTCGAAGTCGCTCTTCATCGCGCCGATCATGTCGGCTTGGAAGAAGGTCTCGCGCTGGCTGGAGCTCGAGCGGTGGTAGATCCGCCACTCGTTGCCGTTGGTCAGAATGCCGAAGTCCTTGCCCGTAGCGCGGAGCAGGAGGTCTAACTCAACCGTCGGGGCGATACCGGCCTCGAGCGGCTGCGGCATCGGAGGAGCAGGAACCGGGTCGTCGCCCTCTTCCACGGCAGCCTGACGGACAGGTGCAGCAGAGGTCGTCGTGAAGTCGTTGCCCCACTCGACAGCGCGGCCAATGCAGAGCGCCGAACGGAAGAACGAAACCGAGCCACGCGAAGGCTCAGCCTCACCGAACTCGGCGCCGCTGCCGAAGCAGACATGGTCAACACGAGCAACGCGGCCGTCCGTGAGCTCTACAGGCTCAAACACGGTGTGCGTGAAGCCCAGCGCGTGAAGGACAGGGCCGACCAGGAAGTAGCGCGTCTCAACCGCAGTCGGCCCACCGGCCAGCAGCGTCGAATGCTTCTCGTAGGTCTCGCGGATGCGGTCGAACGCCAGCTGCGCCTCGGCGTCAACAGACTTCCAATCCGCCAGATCCTCCATCGTCTCAAGGCGCTCTCCCGAGAACAGGGGACCACTGTTGAGAAAGATTGCAGCCTCGGCCATGTCTTGATCCTGTGATAATTCTGCGAAGCCCAGACGCAAAGTCGGGCAAAATGGGCCGCGGCTTATGGATCACTCCACCGCCTCGTGTCAAGGTCTCCGACCGATTTTGGCCCTTCTCACCGCTGCCTCGCCTCGCTTCACACCTCCCCGGGAGCGTCGCAGACCCCCTTTCGCTCAATTGTGGCGATTCGCGCACGCGTTTGTTACAGTGTGCAAGTGTACACTAGTCTGATGCTACGGACCTCGATGCGCCAACCCTCTCTCCTGCTCACCTCTGCCCTCTCGGCCGTCCTCTTCGTTGCCTGCGGCGACGATACCGCCGGAGGCAAGGGGCCAGCGCTCGAACTCCTCGATGCAGGCGGTAGCGCCGACACGACAACCATCGATACCGGCTCGGTCGGCTCCGACACCGGCGCCGAAGACACGACCGTCGAGGATACCAATGGCAGCGCCGAAGACACGACCATCGAGGACACCACGGTCGAGGACACGAACGGCAGCGCCGACACCACGGTCGAGGACACCACGGTGGAGGACACCACCGATACCACGGTGGAGGACACCACCGATACCACAGTCGAAGACACCACCCTGCCGCCGGCCGACATCATCATCAATGAGGTCTCCTGCCGCGGCGGGGAGTGGATCGAACTCCTCAACCTCTCCGATCGCGACCAGGACCTCTCGAACTGGAGGATCGCCGACGGCCCCATCGACCTCAACCCGGGCTTCCTCAACGGCAAGGTCATCCCCGCACTTGGACGGCTCATCCTCAACGAAGGGACAGCCGCCATGCCCTTCGCCATCTCCTGCTCCGGCGAGGTCATCCGCCTCTCCGACGACCGCCTCTCGCCCGTCGACATCTTCAGCTTCGGCGTCGTTCCCGTCGGCGCGACCGCCGGCCGAATCCCCGACGGACTCGGTGAGTTCACGCCCAACGTCCCCACTCAGGGCGCGCCCAACCTGCCCTACAACTCCGATGATTCGGCGCTCTACGACCCGCTGAACCCCTTCCTGGTCGAGATCACCCTCCCGCCCACCTCGATCGGGCTCCTGAACGCCGACGGCCGCACCTATGTCCCAGCCGACGTCGCCATCACCCTGCCCACCGGCGAGGTGGTCTTCGCCGGCTCGACGGGCGTCCGCCTCAAGGGCTCCGTCGGCAGCTACCGCAACCTCGACGGCAAGGCCGGCTTCAAGGTTGACCTCGGACAGTATGACGGCGCGCAGGCACTCTTCGGAGCCCAGAAGTTCACCTTCAACAACTGCGTCCAGGACCCCTCCTACGTGCGCCAGTGGGCAACCTATGAGGTCCTACGCCAGTCTGGCTTCCCCGCCCCCCGCGTCGGCTACGCAAACATCTATGTGAATGGCGAACTCTACGGCCTCTATCTCCACCTCGAGACCACCGACGAGTCCTTCGTCAACCGCTACTTCCCCAACACGAAGCTGCTCTACGAGGGACAGGTCCCGACCGACTTCGATCTCGACAACTGGGTCTACTTCCAGCGCGACATCGGAAGCGCGACCGATGGCGCCCTGCTCGCCAACCTCATCAACGCGCTTGGCACCCTCCCCCGCGCCGAGACCTGGGCGGTTGCGGAGCCCTTCTTCGACCGTGACCAGGTCACGCTCGACTTCGCTGTGGAGGCCTGGGTTGGCCACTGGGATGGCTACGCCTTCAACAACAACAACTTCTTTGCCCACTTCGACGGCACCGACGACAAGCTCCGCATGTTCACTTGGGGTGTCGACCAGACGCTCTCCGACTACATCGACCCCTACCGCAACGGTGCACGCCTTCAGCGGGGCTGTCTCGCCAACCCAGACTGTCGGCTCCTCTATT
Source organism: Myxococcales bacterium (assembly GCA_947496715.1). Lineage (GTDB taxonomy): Bacteria > Myxococcota_A > Bradymonadia > REDH01 > REDH01 > CAIWGR01. The sequence continues at coordinate 12,285 of CANMDT010000032.1, read as the reverse complement.
CGCAAAAGCTGCTCTCCATCTCGGCCGCCGTCCGCGCCAGCGACATCCCCAACCAGATGCTTGCCATCTTTGCCGCGCTGGCCCCGGACATGGTCGCCGATCCGCGCCGCGAGCAGTCACAGGCGGATGGTGAATCCACCCGCGATGAGGCCTACAACTTCCTCCTCGCCCGGCCGGACAATGTGGATACACCGGCCTTCTGCGAAGCCGACCCGGCATCCGACCCCGACGGCGATGGCTACCGCTGCGCCGGTGACTGCGCCCCAGACGATCCGACCATCAATGCAAGCGCTATCGACATCTGCGGCGACGGCATCGACCAAGACTGCTCCGGCCGCGCCGACGATGCGATCGACTGCCCCGACTGCGTCGCAGCCACCCGCCTCGGCCGGAACTACGCCATGTGCTTCCGTCCCCGAACCTTCGATGATGCCCGCCTCGCCTGTCAGGCGATCGGCCTCGACCTCGCCGTGCCGGGCAGCCGCGGCGAAAACACCTTCCTGCAGGGCCTCCTCTCCGGCGGCGCGACATCCACCTCCTGGCTCGGCCTCACGGATGCCGCGGTCGAGGGAACCTGGCGCACGGTTGCGGGTGCCACGCTCACCTTCACCTCCTGGGAGGCGGGCGAACCCAACAATGCAGGAAACCAGGACTGCACCCAGATGTATGAGAGTGGAAACTGGGACGATCTGGGCTGCGGTTCGCTCCTTTCTGCCCTCTGTGAGCAGCCCTAGCACGCAACCGCCGGCGGGCTTGCACTGAGGTGCAAGATAGGGTGGAAGGGCGGCCGCGCACCTTCCACCCGGTGTTTCATGTCTCGGCCGGTCCATCTCGCTCCCCTTCTGCTTCTTGTCCTCATCGCAGCCTGCAGCGAGGACCCTTCTCGTGCCCGCGGCGGTGGGAGTGGCGGCGGCGGGAGCATCGACACGGGCCTTCTCGATACCGCCGTAGGCTCAGGCGATACCGGCAGCGATGGGGATACAATCTCCAGCGACACCGGAGCCGACTCCGACGGCTCATCTGACACGACGGTGGCCGACACGACCGACACGACGGTGGCCGACACGACCGACACGACGGTGGCCGACACGACCGACACGACGGTGGCCGACACGACCGACACGACGGTGGATGACACGACCGACACGACGGTGGACGACACCACTCCGACGCTCCCCGTCTGCGGCGACGGCGTCGTCCAGGCTGCGCGGGGCGAGAGCTGCGACGATGGCAACTTCACCTCCGGCGACGGCTGCAGTGCCACCTGCGTCTCCGAGGCTGTTACCTGCGTAACGGACCTCAGCCTCGGCTCTGTCGCCTCGGTCGGTTCGCTCTCGCTCGCCATCGAGACCGCAACGGCAACCCGCGACCCATCCTGCAGCGCGACCGGCGGTCGCGGCGGTCGCGACCTCTCGGTCTTCTGGATCGCGCCCACCGCGGGCTCCTACCAGTTCGACACGGTTGGTTCGACGCGAGACACCATCATCTCCTTCTTCCGAGGCTGCCGGCTCACGGGCACCGAACTCACCACCGACTGCAACGACGACCTGCCGAGCGGCAGCTTCGGCCCCTCCTCACTCACCCTGAACGCTGCCGCCGGCGAGCCCTTCACCATTTGGGTCGACTCCTACGGCACGGCCGCCACAGGCACCGCCGTGCTCAACATCTCCAAGAACCTTGCACCCACCTGTGCCGACACAGGAGACCTCGACGCCGACCGTCTCCCCAACTGCTACGAGACCGGCACCGGCACCTTCGTCAGCACCACCAACACAGGCACCTCCCCCAGCAACAACGACACCGACGGCGACGGCATCACAGATGGCGACGAGGTGCTCGGCTCCCGCGGAGGACTCAACCTCCCCGCACTCGGTGCCAGCCCCGCCCACAAAGACATCTTCGTCGAGGTCGACTGGTATGAAGACAGCCTCGACTGCGCAGCACACTCGCACGCGGTCACGGCTGCCGCTGCCGCCGAGGCCATCGCCATGTTCGCCAACGCCGGCGTCTCCAATCCCGATCGCTCCTCGGGCATCCGCCTCCACATCGACTACGGCCAAGGCGCGCCCTTCACGGGCGGCACGCGCGTCACCAGCGCCGACGCACGCATGACCGGAGGCCTCGACGGCGAGTTCCTGACCGAGAAAGCCGCCAACTTCCTCATCCAGCGAGAGGGATACTTCCACTACGCCATCTCCGCCCACGACTTCACTGACCGCTCGGCGGGCGGTCTCGGCGAGATCGGCGGCGACGATTTCGTGATCGCTGCCGGCTGCCAGCTGACCGCCTTCAACATCGCGACGATCTTCAATCACGAGCTCGGCCACAACCTCGGGCTGCAGCACGGCGGCGACACGGCCTGCAACAACAAGCCCAACTATGCCTCCATCATGAATTACACCTTCAACTACAGCGGCGTGGACGATAGCTGCGACGCAGTCGGAGACGGCGCGCTCGACTACTCCTATGGCCTCAACCCGACCATCAACGAGAGTCGTATCTTGGAGGCCTCGGGTGTCTGTGGGAACCCCGGTATCGACTGGAACCTCAACACCCTCATCGACGCGACACCCTACGCCCGAAACCTCAACGCCTACGCGGAGGAGGCCACCGACTGCGGTGGGACGCTCACGACCCTCACCGACCACAACGATTGGGGCAGCCTCACCCTCGGTGCCATGAACGACGCCGATCTCAGAGGCTCCGGACCGCCAGTCGTCAGCTGCAGCTTCTAGCCGGCCGGCGGCTCCGCCGGCGTCGCCAGCAGCGCCTCCCAAACCTGCTGCCAACAGCGCGGTGAGAGCAGGTAGGAGAGATGGCTGAATCCGGTCATCTCGATGTTCTCCGCGCCCTCTACCGCTGCCGATTCGGCCGGAAGCACAAGCAGGTCGCCTTTGCTCCAGAAGGCGACGAGCCGCACAGGACTGCTCCACGGGAGCTGGGTTGCGAACCGTGCAAAGACGGGCGACTCACGGCGAAGCTCTCCGCCCTGGCGCGTCGCTGTGAAACGGGCGACATAGGTGCCGGCGTGCGGCGTACCCAGGGTCACAAGCGTGGCGATGCGGGCGGCAAAGGTGGGCTCCTCCAGCGCGATCCGGCTGGCGATCCCGCCCTGGCTATGCGCGATGATATCCACCTTAGCCTCTGCTTCGAGCCCATTCACCGAGATGACCTCCTCCAAGAAGGAGCGGAGTTTGATCCCCATCGCCTCCACATCGACCGCATCGGCGAGGTCGATGGCGTAGACGCGGCGCCGTCCCATCGCAGCGAAGTAGGCACGCAGCGCGTAGAAGTTGGTCGGGTCGCCGGCCATCCCATGCACCAGGATCAGCGGCAGGTAGCCGTCGTCCGGCTTCGCGACCACGCTGCGCTCGCGCGGAAGCAACATGCCGAGCCCCACCACAGGACCGTGCACGAGGTGGCGCTGCACATCGGGGTCGATGGCCCTGTACCCGTAGGCCACCTTGCCCGCGCCCCAGAGCAGGCCCCGCGTGACCGCGCGTCCCGCCGTCAGCGCTGCAGCGGCGACCCGCTTCTTGCTCTCTCCGGGCATGGCTGCCTGCTCCTGCATCTCTTCCTCCGGCGCGATGTGCGCCACCAATGTTGCAGCGCGCCGCGACGATGGCAGCAGGAGCCCTCGCGGCGCAAGCCTTAGAGCGTCTTCTTGGAGAAGTACCAGTCCGTTACTTGGAAATCCTGCGACGCGAGCCGCTCACGTGCACCGGCCACCGTCTGCGGCGCCGGCACGATGACCGGCTCGCCCGGAACCCAGTTCGCGGGGCAGGCGACACCGTTCTTGTCTGCCGTCTGCAGCCCGTCGATGAGCCGGATGATCTCTGCAAAGTTCCGGCCCACATTCATCGGGTAGTAGATGAGCGCACGGATCTTCCGCGCCGGGTCGATGATGAAGACGCAGCGAACCGTCGCGGTCTCTGAGCTCGGCGTGTGCACCATGCCGTAGAGCGAGGCCACCCGCTGATCTAGGTCGGCGATGACCGGGAAGTTCACATCGACGTCGAACTTCTCCTTGATGTTCTGCACCCAGCCGATGTGGGCGAAGACCGAGTCGATCGACAGCCCGATGAGCACCGTGTTCCGCTCCGCGAAGGCGCTCTCCAGGCCTGCAAAGGCCAGAAACTCCGTCGTGCAGACCGGGGTGAAGTCGGCGGGGTGGGAGAAGAGGACAACCCACTTCTCCTTGTTCCACTCCGAGAGCTTGAGGAGGCCGTGCGTCGTCTTGGCTTCGAAGTCGGGGGCAGGGCCTCCGAGCTGAATGCGGGGTGCTTCGATGGGGGTGAGGCTCATGTTCTTTGCTCCGGTTGATTGGGAACCCGCGCTGGCGGTCTCTCTCGGCCTAGGTATGATTCTTGACCAAATCAATAAACAATCTTGCGCTCATCGATTCATAAAAACACATAAAAATTCGTATGAATGTCGCCGCGCGGACCCCTCGAGAATTCTTTCGAGCCAACTGCGTTCATCTGATAATTCGCTGATGCCCGAAGGGCGTTACCCCGGCAGCCGCCACCAACGAGAGGTCCCATGATGCAGCGAATCTCCCTCCTCCTCGTCCTCGCAACCCTCACTGCCTGCGCCCAAGACGACGACGCCCTCCTCGAGGAGGTGCGCGACACCCTGCCGGCCGCCAGCGAGGTCCGCCTCGATGTCCCCTCCACCGACAACAAATCCACCCTCGGCGCTGTGGCCGAGTTCTACCAGCACACCCGCAACACCTCCGACTTCCTCAACGCCGCCTCGGTCGTCTGGGTGGGCCTCATCCAGACCATCATGCGCTACCCAGCCACCAGCGTGGAGGGTGACACCATCACCTGGGGGCCTTGGAACGACGACAGCGCGCTCCGCCCCTTTGCCTACAAGCTCGTGGCCGTCCGCACTGGCGACCGGAGCATCACCTACAGCCTGTCCGGCAAGCGGCGTGCCGACGCCGGTGACTTCATCCCTCTCATCGAGGGCGCCGCGGAGCGCCCCGACGCAGGCGAGCGCGGCAAGGGAACCCTCACGCTGCTCTTCGACAACCAGGCCGTCATAGACGTCGCAAAGCGGGAACGGGGCAGCATCGCCATCCGCTACGACCTGACCGGCGAGCCGCGCACCAACGCCGTGACCTTCAGCGACTTCGTCAACGAGCGGGGCGAGGGGCCGCGTGACAGCGAGTATGGCTACCTCCAGCGCGCCGACGGCAGCGGCCGCTTCGACTTCCTCACGCTCGCAAATGTGGACGAAGACGCAGCCGGCCAAGCCGAGAATCTCCACATCGTCAGCAACTGGGATGCAACCGGGGCAGGGCGCAGCGATGTTGCCGCCTGGGGCGGAAATCTGGGCGAGGTGATCTGGAATGTGGCACAGTGCTGGGATGCCTCCTTCCTCGCCACCTTCACCTCCTACGCCGCTACGGGTGGCGCTCAGCCCCTGCTTGCCAACGAAGGCGACGCTGCCAGCTGTGCAGTCTCTGGCGAGACGGTTGCCCCGCTTCTCTAGCCTCCTCCTCTGCGCACTCCTCGGCTGTGATGCGTCGCGGGCTGCGACCGCGCCGTCTGCTCCGATCCGCAGCGCGGCTGCCGGACCTGCTCCGGTGACGGCCCGCTGCGGCATCAACTTCGCCCACGCTTGGCAGAACGGTGGCGTCCGAGGTTACGCGAGTCCCACAGCCCGTGAGGCGCTCGGCGAGCTCGCCGCGATGGGTGTTGTCGATGTCGCCATCACCGGCTTCGGCTGGATGCCTTCGCTCACCTCCACCGAGGTGAAGTGGCAGCAGCCCCCGCCCGGCGGAGAGACGGAAGCAGCCATCCGTGCCGCCGCCGCCGCGGTCCGTGCGAAGGGCCAGCGGCTCATGCTCAAGCCCCACCTCTGGGTCCACACAGGTGCCTGGCAGGCGGAGCTCAAGCCCGATCCTGCGGAGGGAGGCTGGCCCGCCTGGTTTGCCAGTTACGAGCAGTTTATCTTCGCGCAGGCCGAACTGGCCGCCGAGCTGACGGCTGACTGGTTCGTCATCGGAAACGAGCTCGGCAGCGCCACCGCGGCCGCACCGGAGCGCTGGGCTGCGCTCATCGCCGGCGTCCGCAAACGCTACACTGGGCGCATCACCTACGCCGCGAACTGGGACGAGGCGGAGCGCGTCACCTTCTGGCCCCTCCTCGATGCCATCGGCATCAACTTTTACGCGCCGCTCAGTACCAAACCATCGCCCTCCGAGGCCGAGCTACGCGCCGGCGCAACGGCCTGGCTCGCCCGCTACGAGAAGCTCGCTGCAACAGCCAAGCGGCCCATCCTCCTGACCGAGGTGGGCTACCGCAACCGGGTCGGGACCGCCGCGACGCCCCACGCCTGGCCCGAGCATGCCCCAGACAGCCGGACAGCCGCAGGCGACGCCGAGCAGTCCGCAGCCTACGCGGCGATCCTCGACACCTTCGGCCGGTCACCTGCCGTCACAGCCCTCTACTGGTGGAAGGCCTTCTCCGATCCGGCGACAGGGGAGGAGGGTTCGGCCGGTTTCTCGCCCATTGGCAAGCCTGCTGCCCACCTGCTTGCAGCGCGCTGCCGCCGGACCTCGCCTTAGAACGGCTGGTCGTCCTCGTCGTCCTCGTCCGGCGCGGGAGCCGGGGGCCGAGATCCACCGGGCGGCGGGTAGTCCGCCTGCTCGTTCTGCCGTGCGACATAGGGGGGCATGTCGTTGTCGGACGGCCCCGGGTCGTCGCCCTCTTTGTTCGCAAACAGCGTGTAAGCGGCGTGGAACTGCAGCTCCACCGTCGTCGTCTCGCCCGAGCGGTGCTTGGCAAGGATGACTTCGGTCACGTCCACCGAGGGCCCGGAGGGCTTGGCAAAGGGCGTCGGACCGCCCTTCATCTTGGCGGCGTTCTTCGAGGCCTCGAGGTGGGCGTAGTACTCCTCGCGGTAGAGGAAGATGATGATGTCTGCGTCCTGCTCGATGGCGCCCGACTCGCGTAGGTCCGACAGCATCGGCCGCTTGTTGGGTCGCGATTCCACGCCGCGGTTGAGCTGCGAGAGCGCGATGACCGGGATACCCAGCTCCTTCGAAAGCGCCTTAAGGCTGCGGGAGATCTCCGAGATGACCTGCTCGCGGATGACCTCTTTGCGGGTCGTCGGCCCCTGCATCAGCTGGAGGTAGTCCACGATGACCAGGCCGATGTTGTGCCGCTGCTTATACTGCCGGCACTTGCGCATCATCTCGTTGACCGTGAGCGCGGGCGTGTCGTCGATGTAGATCGGCAGCTCGTTGAGAGCGCCGGACTGCGAGTAGACCTTGCTCCAGTCGTTGCCCACATCTCCGCTCCGAAGCTTCTTCATCGGGATGCGGGTGCTGTAGGAGAGGATACGCCCGGCAATCTCGGCGCTCGACATCTCGAGCGTGAAGATCAGGCTGCCAACCGGCTTCGCCGCTTGCGCCGCGTTCGTCGCGAGATTGAGGGCGAAGGCCGTCTTTCCCATGCCCGGTCGAGCCGCGATAATGATGAGGCTACCCGGCTGCCAACCCTGGGTCTTCTCATCGAGTTTGTAGAAGCCCGACGGCACGCCGATGAGCCCCTTGTCGCCCGCCGCTGCATGCGCCGCCATCGTCTGCACATAGGCCGAGAGCGCGGTCCCGAGCGAGATGGTGCTCGAGGTGCTGCCGCGCATCGAGAGCTCGAGCGTCTGCTTCGCCGCATCATCGAGCAGCCGCTCCGCGTTATCGACCGGTCCGAGCGCCTGCGAGTGCAGCCCGCGCGTCACCGTGATGAGGTCGCGCAGCGACCGCTTGGAGCGGAGAATCATCGCGTAGTGGCCCCAGTACTCCGCGTGAGGGACCGAACCCACAAGGCCTGCCACATAGGCCATGCCGCCCGCGATCTCGAGGCTGCCATGCTCCTTCAGCCAGGAGATCACGACCAGCTGGTCTACCGCCTTCCCCACCTTCTCCAACTCCACCATCGCCACAAAGATGCGCTGGTGCGAGTCGAGGTAGAAGTCATCCGTGTCCAACCCGTTGCCGAGCTCCCGAAGGATGGAAGGCTGCAGCAGGATGGCTCCCAGAACAGCGCGCTCCGCCTCGATGTCCTGTGGCAGCTGAACCCCTAGCGCGGGTTCCACGGGCGCCTGATCGTCGCGCCTCGGCCGGGAGTTCCACTTGCTGTCGGACATGTCCTCTCCCTCCTCTCGAGAGGAGAGCTCCCCCCGCTACCGGTTCATCACTGACGGAGGTTAAGCACTTCGATGGAGTCGAGCACGCCCTTCATCACATCCGAGTGCTGGTAGTAGTTACCGCCCGGGATGAAGATGGTGACCATGGTCGGCTTGCCGGGGAGCTCGAGCGCCTGGGCGATGAAGTAGATGGGCGTGCGGTCGCCACGAACGAGTGCGTCGCCCTCGGTGCGGTAGCCCGGCACGCCGTTGAAGGCGCGACCCTGGCTCTTCTCAGGCAGGATGTTGACCTGGTCGAAGCCGACACGGTCATCGAGGTTGGCGAAGCTGGTGCCCGCGAGCTGGAGCGACTCGGTGTTCGCAACGACCATGCGGATACCCGAACCGGCGGGACCCTCAAAGCTGATGGAGTCCTTGGAGGTCGCAGGCATGCCCGGCAGCGCAGCGCCCGAACCGTTGGCAGCCTGACCCACTTCGAGCTTCTTCCACTCTGCGGGCAGGCGGAAGCGGACGTTGAACTTGGGGCTCGAGAAGATGCCGGCATCGAGCGTATCTGCGCCCGACGGGGCTGCAGCAGGCGCCGCAGCAGGCGCTGATGCGGGCGCGCCAGCCGGCGCGGGGGCCGGTGCAACTTCGACCGTTTCGGTCTTTCCGCACGCCGCTGTTACGCTCACCAAGGCCGCTGCAAGAAGAATGTGTCGCATGTGTGTCTCACCCGTTTGGAGGTTCACCCGTCGGGGATGCTTCCCGATCAAGCCCGCCGATGATAGGAGGCAAAGGCGAAGGCTGTCAACGCGCCTGCGCCCCCCCCCTCCCTCGTTGCTGCTCGTGGCCATTCGCTTCTGTATATCCTGCGGGGCCGAGTTGTCGGGGTCCGAAGAGACCTGCGACAGCTGCAAGCCCGCTGCGGCGAAGCTGCCGGCGACGATGGCGATGGATCTGTTACCGCCACCGGTCGTCAACCCGCGCGCCGCCCGCTCCGCCACCGTTGCGATCTCCATCGACGCGCTGCCGTCGGGGAATCAGCCCTCCGCCGAAGAGCCCGACAGCGGTTCGTCGCCTGTCCTGCCCGACCCCGCCCTACGTGCCCGGCAAGCCGCTCTCCGCGAGACCCGTCGCAAGAACCAGGCCTTTCTGCGCTGGGCACCGCTCATACTCCTCGTCCTGGTGGGGCTGGTCCTGCTGCTGATTGCGACGCTCTCCCACACTGGCCTCGTGTCGCAGCAGGCAGCCGCCCCCGAGCTCCGCGCGACCGGCACGCCTGTCTTGGTCTCGCTCGGCTCCGGTGAGGCCCTCCTTGGACTCTCCGAAAACAACAAGGATGCCACGCTGCAGCTCTGCTGGAGGGTGAGCGACAAGCCTACGACGGAGTGCCGCATCTCCTACCTCGAGGCGCAGCACGAGTTCCCCTCCCGCAAGGTCGCTTTCCCGGCCATGACCGTGATGGCGACCGAGGTCTCCAACGCCCAGTATGAGGCCTGCGTTGCTACAGGGGGTTGCAAGGCCCGCGCCCTCGACCGGTGCGAATACCACTCCATCTTCCGCTGGGAGATGGGCCAGCCCGTACCGTCCGAAATGCTGGAGCCCGAGCGGCCCGCGGTCTGCGTCGTCTTTGAGGAGGCGGCAGCCTTCTGCAAGTCGCAGTCGCTTCGTCTGCCCACAGCAGCGGAGTGGGAGAGGGTTGCGCGGGGCAAGGACGACAGGCTGTTGCCATGGGGACGGGTGCTCACGCCCGGCCTCCTGAACTGGGGCGAGCGCGACATGGCAGGCTTCCCGGTTGCCGGTCGGCTCGACGGCTCCGAACTGACAGCCAAGGTCACAGACTTCGCAGACTCAGCCTCGCCCGATGGCGTCGTGAACCTGCTCGGAAACGTCGCGGAGTGGGTGGTGCCGCGCGCCTTCGACAAGCAGGGCGAAGCCGGCCTACGCGGCGGAAGCTACGTGGATGATGTGCGGTCGCTCCGCAGCACCTTCCATACTGTGATTGGGGCCGACAAGCGCCGCAGCACGATTGGCTTCCGGTGCGTTGGTGGTCCGCTGACCGACTGGCCCGAGGGGTCGGGAACGAAGTAGCCGTTCAGCGGTGCTTCGATGCGGCCAGATGAGGGCAGTCTTCGGTCTTGCAGTGCACGTAGAGTTCGAGCCGCTGGCGAGCGAGTTCGAAATCTCCCTGTGCGGCGACCACGCCCTGGATACGGACGGTGATGGTGGGGTCGCTGAACTCCAGCACACGGCGGCAGCCAAGACAGATGATGTGGTCGTGCTCGTCGTCGTCGCCGTCGGCGGGGTCGAAGCGGGTCTGTCCGTCGCCGAACTGTCGCGGTGTTGCGAAGCGATGCTCCACGAGCAGCTTGAGCGTTCGATAGACGGTCGCGTAGCCGATCCGCGGTGCTGTACGGCGCACCTCCTCGAGGAGCTCCTCGACGCTGATGTGCCGGCCGAGCTCGAAGAACTTGGCGACGATGACATCGCGCTGCTGGGTCGACTTGAGTCCCGACGCGCCGAGGCGTGCGTGGAAGCGGTCGAGCACCTCTTGCTGGCTGAGTATCTCCGACACCGCAGGGCCTCCAGTATGAGCGGGTAGAGGCGAGGTACCATGCGCACCCCACGCCTGCAAGCGGTTGCCGTGGACGCTGATCCGGCCCTCTGGTAGGCCCGAGGCCCCGCCAACAAAGGAGCGCCGGCCGTCGCCGCGCTCCGCACGAAGAGTCAGAGCACATGGCTGAATCGACCCCCTTCAACCCCATCCTCGCCAACCTCCAGTCGCTGGTTCGAACCGCGCGCGGACATGCTCAGGAGAAGCGTGCGCAGAAGGCGCTCGAGACGCTCAACGAGGCCCGCATGCTGGCGCTGGCGCAGGAGTCTCAGACGGCCGAAATCGTCGAGGCCTATGGGGCAATCGAGACGGAGCTTGCGCTGCTTCTGCAGCAGCTCAACGACACCCGCAGCGCGCTGCAGCACTACATGGAGGCAGAGGCCGCCTTCCGAAAACTGCCGCTCGAGGAGCCGACGCAGCGGGTGCGGCTTCAGCTGGCGACGACCCTGGTGAACATGACGGGCCTGCTGGCGCGGGAGCGGATGCTGCAGCTGGGTCTAGAGAAGTCGAGCGAGGCGGTGATGCTGTTGCGTGATGTGACGGGGCCAGCGGCGGAAGGGTCGCGGGTGCTGCTTTTGGGCGCGCTGCAGAACCGCGCCGCGCTGCTGATTGAGTCGAAGCAGCATGCGGATGCGGAGCGGAACCTTGCGGAGGCGCTGGAGGTGGGCGCGTCGGCGATCGCGTCGGGCATGGGCGAGATCATCCCCCAGATGATTGAGACAACTGGCCGTGTGTCGCAGCTGCGTCGGATGCTGAACCGGACGGCGGAGTCGCTCCCACTGGTGGAGCGTGCAGCGCGCTGGGCGCAGATGGCCTGGGAGGCGGGTGCACCGATGGGGCCCCGTCTTTATGTGGCAACGCAGTTCCAGCTGGTGGATGTGAACTTCGGGCTTGAGCGGTTCGCGCAGGCGGAGGACCATCTCTGGAAGGCGGTCGACACAGCGAAGGACCTTCAGTCGGTGGTGATGGCGACGGGCTTCTACTTTGCGCTGATGCGGCTGGACGATGGGACGCTGGAGGCGGGCAACCTGCCGCGCGAGGAGGTGCTTGTGGCCTCTGCGGAGGCGCTGGAGCGGGTGAAGGCGGGGGGCTGCCCTGCAGACCTGCAGGAGATGCTGGCATCGCGCTCGCAGCTGCTGACGGGCGCGGGGGCGTCGGAGGCGGAGCGTCTGCTTGCGCAGTATGGCGCAGCGGAGGCTCAGATGAGCGCGAACATCAAGGCGATGCTGCCTCTTCTGAAGAGTGATGTGGAGTGGGAGCGCGCGGGTCGTCCGAGCCCGAAGTTGGCGTGATGATCGAAGAAAGCGACAGAACGGGGTAAAAACCTGTTGACTCGGAGAGCGGGATTGCTAGAACACCGCTCCCCACCCGATGCGGCTCTCGAAAGAGGGCAGCGGGAGGGGAAGAGGTTCTTTGAAAACTGGATGAAAGAGACAACCTGCGAAGGCCGGGAGGCTGGAGCGGGTAGACAAAGATGTTTGAAAGAAAAGAGAAGCTAACGCAGATGGCGAGAGCCATCGAGCAGGATTCAA
>CANMDT010000031.1 GCA_947496715.1 Myxococcales bacterium | reverse complement strand
GCTCTTGTCTGGTACGAGCTCGATGGTGCGGGTCTGTTCGAGCTTGCCGTTGCGGCGGAGGCTGACCGCGAGGGTGCCTTCGCTGTAGCCCACGACCTTCACCTCGGCCTCGACGGTCACCTTGTTTCGGATGAAGGCGAAGTCGTCCTTAAGGGCCCGCTCGACGGCGATGTCTTTGAGCTCGCCTGCCCGAGCGGTGGCGGCGGTGTGGACGGGGACGCCCCAGGTGGCGAGGGTGGTGCGGGTGAGCTCGTCGAGGGGCTCACCGCGCTTGACGCGGCCTGCGAGGAGGCCGTTGTCGATGCCGTCGGAGAGGACGACGAAGCCGCCAAGCTTGGAGGGGCCGATCTGCTTGGCCGCAGCGTCCATCGCCTCGAGGAGGCGGGTGGCGGCGCCGGTTGGTTTGGCGAGCGGTCCCGAGGCTCCGACAAGCTCGGCGAGCGGCAGGGCGGAGGCGGAGGAGGAGAAGGAGAAGAGGCGGAAGGCGTGGTCGTCGTTGGGCGCGTCGAGGAAGGTCTGGCTGCTCTGGAGCGCCTCGGAGGCGACGGTGGCGCGGGGCTTCCCGCCGAGCCCCGGCAGGGCGCCGCTGGCGGAGGTGTCGACGAGGATGGCGACCTCGTTCTTGAGCTTGTTGACGTGTCGGAGCTCAAGGGTGGGTTCTAGGAGCAGCAGGATGGCGGCGCCGAGCGTGAGGGCCCGGAGCGTGGTGAGGATGATGCGCCGCTGACGGGTGAGCTCCGCGGTGTCGAGCCAGGTGATGAGAAGGACGAGGCTGGCGAGTGCGAGCGCTGCTGCGATCCAGCCCGTTCCCCAGTCTCCGACGAAGAGGAGCTGGCCGCGGTTGTACCCACCGAAGAGCTGCTCCATGGCTACTCGTCCACCCGCCAGGCACGGCGACCCAGCAGGGCCTTCACGTGGGCCTGATCGGCCTTGTAGTCGGTGCAGGTTGCGTAGAGGACGAGGTTGACGCCGAAGCGCTCCGACATCTCGCGCTGGCTGATGCCGCCGGGCGTGGTCTCGAACTGGGGCTGGCCGAGGCTGTCGACGGCCCAGGAGCCCTGGAGGTCGTTGCGGCAGTAGATGGCGGCGAGGCGGCCATCGAGCGTTGCGCCCTCGAGGTAGTCGAGGATGACCATGCGGCCGAGGCCGCCGCGGACGAGGTAGAAGCTCTTGAAGAGGACGTGGTCTGCGCCGATGCGGGTGAGGGGGGCATCGGGCAGGATGGCGGCCATTTCACGGCGGACGGAGGCGTCGAAGCCGGCGTCGGCACGGCCCTCGGAGGAGTCGATGAGGAGAAGGCCGCCAGCCCGCATCCAGGCTGCGAGGGCGCCGCGCGCTTCGGGTGCGAGCGGGTCAAATCCGCGGTCGCCGGCCCAGAGGAGGAGGGGCGTTTTGCGGAGCTGCGCGATGGTTGGTTCGACCTCGAGGGGCTGGTCTGCAATCTCGATGCTGGTGGAGCTCCCCACATGGCGGATGACGGTGCGGAGGGCACCCGGGCGGGGGTTCCAGCCGGCGCTCGCGTAGCGGAGGAGGCCGAACTTGAGGAGCGAGGCCGGACCCATCGCTGCCGCCCTGCGCGGCATCACCGCGAGGGCCAGGAGAGCGGCGAGGAACCCTCGGCGACTCGTGCGGGCAAAGGTCAGCGGAAGGTTCGACAAACAGACACCCAGCGAAGAAACTCCGCCGCTTCGTAACACCCTGCCGTGGCAGGGGCAACGAGCCGCCGCCCCCTTTGACACCTCCGTTTAACGGTGCGAGACTCGGCGCACTCAAAGCAATGGTGTTGAATGTCGACAGAAGAGGCCGCAAGAAGTCCCGATTCGGGCTGGCGAACGAGCAGAGCCACCCCGTCGCTCCCAGAGATCTACCGCAGCATCCGGATCCCATCAGGCGGGAGCTGGTGGCGGAAGATGTTCGCCTTCGTAGGCCCCGGCGGCATGGTCGCCGTCGGCTACATGGACCCTGGCAACTGGGCGACCGACATCGCGGGTGGATCGCAGTTCGGCTACACGCTGCTGTCGGTCATTCTGATCTCGAACCTCATGGCCATCCTGCTGCAGGCGCTCTCGCTCCGGCTCGGTATCGCAACCGGTCGAGATCTCGCTCAGGCCTGCCGCGACCACTACTCACGTCCCGTGAGTTTTGCGCTCTGGGTGCTTTGCGAGCTTGCCATTGCAGCCTGCGACCTCGCCGAGCTGCTCGGGTCTGCCATCGCGCTCAATCTGCTCTTCGGCATTCCGATGGTGGCGGGTGTCTGCATCACGGCACTCGACGTGGTCCTTCTGCTCATGCTTCAGCAGCGAGGCTTCCGCTACCTCGAGGCCTTTATCCTCTCGCTTGTGGCCGTGATCGGCGCCTGTTTTGCGGTCACGCTCGCGATGGCCAAGCCGGAGTGGAATGCCGTCTTCTCGTCGCTGGTGCCGCAGACGGAGATCCTGCGGAACCCCGAGATGCTCCTCATCTCGGTCGGCATCCTCGGCGCGACCGTCATGCCCCACAACCTCTACCTCCACTCCGCCATCGTGCAGAGCCGAGAAATCGGAGACTCGACGGAGGAGCGGCGCTCGGCGATCCGGTATGCGACGGTCGATTCGACGGTGAGCCTGCTCTTCGCCTTCCTCATCAACGCGAGCATCCTGATCCTCGCGGCGGCCACCTTCCACCGAAACGGTCTGACGGAGATTGCCGACATCCACGACGCGCATGAACTCCTCTCGCCGCTGCTTGGCATGGAGATGGCCGGCGTGCTCTTTGCGGTCGCCCTGCTGGCCTCGGGGCAGAATGCGACCATCACGGGTACCATGGCGGGCCAGATCGTCATGGAGGGCTTCCTCGACATCCGGCTCAAGCCGTGGGTGCGGCGCCTGCTGACGCGCTCCGTGGCGATTGTGCCGGCGGTCATCGTCGCGAGTCTCTACGGCGACTCGGGCACGGCGAAGCTCTTGGTCTTCAGCCAGGTCATTCTGAGCCTGCAGCTGCCCTTCGCTGTCATCCCGCTGGTCACCTTTGTGAGCAGCAAGGCGAAGATGGGCGATCTGGTGATTCCCCGCTCGGTTACCGCGCTGGCCTGGGTGGTCTCGGGGATCATTGTGTCGCTCAATCTCTGGATGCTGACGATGATCTTCGCCTGAAGGCTAGTCGTCGGCCGGAGGCGGGTCGACGGCGTCTGTGTGGAAGGTTCCGAAGACGGCTGCGGCCACGCCCCGCGGCAGCCCCGGGACGGCCTCGAGTTCGCGTAGCGTGGCCTGCTTGACCTTGCGGGCGCTGCCGAAGTGGCGGAGTAGGAGGCGGCCGCGCTCCTTGCCGACGCCGGAGATGCCGTCGACGGCGGAGAAGATGGTCTCGCGGTTGCGGAGCTCGCGGTGGAAGGTGATGGCGAAGCGGTGTGCCTCGTCGCGGATGCGCTCGAGGAGGAGGCACTCGTCGCTGTTGGCGCGGAGGATGATGGGGTTCTTCTGGCCGGGCCGGAAGACACGCTCGGGGCTGCGGGTGGTGCTGTCGCTCGCGGGCTCAACGCCGGTGATGCGGCTCTTGGCGAGCGAGACGATGGCCTGGTCTTTGAGGCCGAGGTCGCTGAGCGCTGCGACGGCCATGCCGAGCTGCCCTTTGCCGCCGTCGATGACGATGAGGTCGGGCATGGGGTCGGTGCCATCTTTGGCCCGCTTGGCGCGGCGGCGGAGCACCTCGAACATGGAGGCGAAGTCGTCCTGCCCATCGACGGTCTTGATGCGGTAGCGCTTGTAGTCGGACTTCTTTGCGACGCCGTCTTCGAAGACGACCTGCGAGGCGACCACCTGCGTACCCTGGAAGTTGGAGATGTCGAAGCACTCCATGCGCCGCGGGTAGACATCGAGGTGGAGCTTGTCTTTGAGACGGGCGAGGAGCGAGGCGCTGCGCTCGCGCGAGGTGAGCCGTTCGGCGAAGAGCTGGCGGGCATTTTCGGCGGCGAGCTCGAGCAGGGCGACGCGGTCTCCGCGCTTGGGTGTGATGATGAGGCAGCGGGTCCCGCGGCGCTCCGAGAGCAGCTCCTGGAGCTCCTCTTCGGCGTCGACATCTTCCGGGACGACGACCTCGGCCGGCGGCTCAGCGGAGTCGAGCGCGTAGAGCTGGGCGATGAAGTCTTCGAGGAGCGAGGCGGTGGGGAAGATCTGGTTCTCGAAGGTGTAGCCGCGCAGGTCTTGCATGGCGCCGCCTCGGATGTGGAGCACCGAGATGGCGACCGAGTCGCCCTCGCGGTAGACGCCGATGACATCGCGGTCGACGAGGTTGCTGACGACGGCGCGCTGCTTGGTGAGCGAGGTGCGCACCGCCTCGAGCTGGTCGCGGATCTGGGCAGCAGATTCGTATTCGTAGCGCTCTGCGGCGGCCATCATCCGCTCTTCGAGGATGCCGATGAGGTCGTCGTTGCGCCCGCCGAGGAACATGGCGGCGGCTTTGACGTCGGCCATGTAGTCGTCGCGGCTGATGGGGAAGACGCAGGGGCCTGGGCAGCGCTTGATCTGGTACTGCAGGCAGGGCCTGGCGCGGTTGTAGAGGACGGTGTCGCGGCAGGTGCGGAGCTGGAAGTGGCGGTTGACCAGCTGGAGCATCTCGCGGGCGGACGAGGAGGAGTGGTAGGGTCCGAAGTAGAGCGAGCCGTCTTTGGCGGGGCGGCGGACGACGTCGAGGCGGGGCCACTGGTGGGCGGTGTTGATGCGGAGCGACAGGTAGGTTTTGTCGTCGCGGAGCATGATGTTGAAGCGCGGCTTGTGCTTCTTGATCAGCGTGTTCTCAAGGATCTGCGCCTCCTTGGGATTGAAGGTGATGATGACCTCGAGATCGCCGAGGAGGTCGTCGAGGTGCTGGACGAAGTTCCGGGTGTCGTGGCCGGTGAAGTAGCTGCGGACGCGGGTGCGGAGCTCGGTCGCCTTGCCGATGTAGATGATGCGCCCCTCGTGGTCGCGCATGATGTAGACGCCGGGCTTGCGCGGCAGGGCTCTGATTTTTGCGTCGAGTTCTTCGGAGAGCGGCATGGGAGTTGGATGCCTCCGATCAGGGCATGATGCGGATGCTGGTCAGCTCTTCGAGGCGGGTCTCTCCGCGCCCCACGAGCCTCCGCGCGATGATGCCGACGGAGGGCACGAAGTAGAGGCTCTGCTTGCCTGCGGCGAGGGTGCGGAGGAGCTCAAAGCTCTCGGGATAGTTGCCGGCCGGCAGCGCCATGGGGACGGCGTCGCGGGAGATGCGCACAACGGAGGTTTCGGCCTCGCGGCCGCCGGGACCCCAGCGGGCGTCGAGGGCGGCGGGCAGGACGAGGTCGGGTGATTCGCGCCGCATCCAGGCGAGGAGCCAGCGTGCATCTTCTGCGCGGGTCTGGCACTCGCGGTCGCAGCGATAGACCTGCAGGGGGGTGACCAGCCAGGCGAAGCGGCTGGTGGACTCCGCAGGGTTGTCTGGCGTCCGAAGCAGGCGGACCACGCGGTAGCTATCATAGTCGTCGATCTCCTCGACCTCGTCGCGGTAGTCTTCGACAGGCAGCTCGAGGCCCTGCGCGCCGGTGGTGGGCTTCCGGCCGGGCGTGGTGACGCGGTAGTGCCAGAAGTTGCCGACCGAGAGCGGGAAGGAGGCATGCTCGCGGCCCATCAGCGCGGGGTTGAGGTCGAGGCCAGCGGCGCGGAAGGCGAGGAAGTTGGCATCCACCGTGGGCGGAGCGAGAAGCCGCCAGTCGGAGTTTTTGTCGCGGGCGATTTTGGGGAAGTGGAGCGTGAAGGAGACCTGGGTGCCGGCCCAGCGGAGCTGGAGGCTGCTGTTCCAGAGCATCTCGGGCTTCTGGTCATCGCCAGGCACGGAGCCGTCGAGCAGGTGGGGGCTCCCGAGCGTGACGGTGGTGGTGATCAGCTGGGCGCCGAGGCCGCCCTCGCGTGCGAAGGAGGCGCGGGGCGTGCCGAAGGTGCCGACGGCCAGCGCTTGGAGCGTCGTTCGAAGCGCCGCGGTCTTGTCGCGTGCGGCCGCAGCGCCGCTGCCGGTGATGGCGCCGAAGGTTGCGGGCTCGAAGGTGAGCGCATCGATGGGATCGCTCTTGCCTGCGATGAGGGCGCGGTAGGTGGCGGAGAGGAGGGCCTGGGGCGAGGTCGCAGGCTCAAACTCGCCAGGTGCTTCGACCTCGGTTGCGCCGCTCTGCCATGCGACGGGGTCGAGGCCGGTGCGTGTCCACTCTTCGAGTTCGTCGGGGCGCGGCAGCCCTTCGCCCTGCGACTCGGTGTAGAGGAGCGGCCGTAGCGGGAGCCTCGACTCGTCGATCTCCGGCTCGCTGCCACAGGCGGCTGTTGCCGCGAGCAGCGCGCCAAGCAGGGCGCGAACGATGCGGTCAGCCCAGCCCAAGGTGGTGCTCCAGAAGGTCGAAGATCTCCATGCTGTCGAGGAGGTCTGTGACGGGGTCGAAGTCGTCGAGTTCCAGCGTGACGACAGGCGAGAGCGTGTAGCGCTCCATCCAGCCATCGTAGAGGGTCTGCAGCCCCTTGAGGTAGGCGAGCGGGATCTCCTGCTCCATGTCCCGGCCCCGCTTGGCGATGCGCTTGCGGAGCGTCTTGGTGGAGCCGCGCAGGTAGATCATCAGGTCTGGGGGCCGCAGCTCCGCCCGCACCGAATCGAAGAGCATTCGGTAGGTCTCCGCCTCACGCTTCGACATGGTGCCGTTGCGTGCCAGGTTCTCTGCAAAGATCTCGGCATCTTCCCAGATGGTTCGGTCCTGGATGACGTGGCCGGTGTGGGCGGCGAGCTGCCGGTGGAGCCGGATCTTGCTGGCCAGAAAGTAGATCTGGCTGTGGAAGCTCCAGCGGGGCATTTCTTCGTAGAAGTCGGCGAGGAAGGGGTTCTCGTCGTTGGGCTCGAAGAAGGGGGCCACCCCATACCGCTGCGAGATGTAGTTCACGAAGGAGCTCTTCCCCACGCCGATGTTGCCCGCAACGGCAATGTAGGCGCCGCGGCTCACGCCAGCCCCATCATCTTGAGGAAGGGGTTGTGGCTCCGCTCGCGCCCCATCGTCGTGTCTTGCATGTGGCCCGGAAAGAGGCGGGTTGCATCAGGCAGCGTCGCGGCGAGCTTGCCGAGGCTCCGCTCCATCTGATCGCCGTCGCAGAGGGGAAGGTCGGTGCGGCCGATGGAGTCGAAGAAGATGAGGTCGCCGACGAAGGCGAGCTCCTGTCCGCGCTCCCAGAGGACCACATGGCCGGGCGCATGGCCGGGGGTGTGGAGGACCTCAAAGCAGAGGTTGCCTAGCGTGAGCACCTGGCCGTCGGTGAGCGACGCATCGACGGGTGGCGGCGTCGGGCAGGGGAAGCCCATCATGGCACCCTGCGCGGAGCAGTTTGCGTAGAGTGGAGCATCTGCGGGGTGGAGATAGATGGGCGCTGCGAGGCGTGCGCGGGTTGCGGCGAGCCCGGCCACATGGTCGATGTGGGCATGGGTCTGGAAGATGGCCTCGATGCGCAGACCGCGGGCCTCGGCAAAGGCGATGAAGGGCTCGGGCGATGCGCCCGCGTCGATGATCGCGGCGGTGCCCGTCACGGGGCAGCCAACCAAATACTGGTTCATCGCGAAGGGTCCCACGGGCATGCCTGCCACGACCACCGCGGGGCTATCTACAAAGGTCTTCATGGGGAGCCCGAAGAGAGGGTTCGATCAGTGCGCGACGCGGCCGACCTCGACCGAAACGGCGGTCACGGCAGCGGAGTATCGCTCTACACAGGCGGTGATGCGGGCGATAGCCTTGGCCAGGTCGTCGGAGGTGCTGGTGGCGCTCGCGGCGCTATCAGATGCCTCCTGGCAGATGGAGAGTGCACTCTCGGCGGCGGGCCGGAAGACGGTTCGCACGTGGCTCTCGAGGGCAGGCTCGGCGTCGGCCAGCTTCCGGATGCTGGCGTTGAGCGGATCGGTCTCGCGGAGGTAGGTATCGAGGAGCGAACGGACCTCCGCCATGTCGTCTGTGGAGAGGGCTCGGCTCGGCAGCCGTGCGGCGCCGATGGCAAGCGACTGGCCTGCACGGTCGACCCGCTCCACCCGCTGGTTGACCTCGGTCAGCAGCTCGGCCGGGAGCTGCGCGCTACAGGCGGAGAGCAGGAGCGCGGAGAGCAGCAGGCGGCCGGCCGAACGGAGGGTCATCAGGCCTCGGGCAGGCGGCCCTCGCGGACCAGCACAGGCACAACGCCCTCCCCGAATGCCTTCACCAGGTCGTTGTCGAGCAGACCGGCATCGGCCTCCTCTTGGAGGACCTGCATGGCACGCTCAACCGTCGCGGCCTTGCGGTAGGGACGGTCGGCAGCGGTCATGGCGTCGAAGATGTCGGCGACGGTCAGCATGCGGACGGTGACGGGGATCTGGTCGCCCGATAGACCATCAGGGTAGCCGGAACCATCAAGCTTCTCGTGGTGCCAGCCGGCGATGTTCGGAATCTCGGCGAGGTCGTCGCTCCAGGGGATCTGCGACAGGAACTCGCGCGAGCGGCGGGCATGCGAGCGCATGTCGACCCACTCGCTCTTGTTGAGGGTGCCCTGCATGATGAGCATGTCTTCGAGCTCCTCCGGGGAGAGGAGCGTCCGGATGCGTCCGGTGCTGTCGCAGAAGCTCATCTCGCCAATCTTTTTGATGCGGGCGATGGTCGCTTCATTGAGCCGGCGGCCATACTGGTTGTCGATGATGACCTGCTCGGCCTCGTCGATCTCGTCGATGCGCCGCTTGGCGATGCGGGCGGCGTAATCTCGAACCTCGCGGATCTCCCAGCTGAGCTGGGTGCCGCGATCGAGCGCCACGCGGAAGGCATCGTTGTGGGCGTTGGAACGGGCTGTCTCGAACCGCTCGCGGACCGTCGCGAGGTGCTCTTCGCGGAGGCGGGTACCCTTCATGAGCACGCACTCTCGGACGCCGATTTTGCCGAAGTCGTGGAGCAGCGCGCCATAGCGGAGCTCGGTCATCTCCTCGCGGGAGAAGGTGATTTTGGCGAGCTTGCCGGCGGTCTCGTTGTTGGCGAGCAGCGCGAGGCGGGTGGTGTAGTCGGCGACCCGCTCGGAGTGGCCGGAGGTGGTTGGGTCACGGGCTTCGATGGCGCGCACCGAGAGCTTCACGACGCCCTCAAACATCTCGTAGATGTTGCGGGTGAGGTTGACCCGCTCGATGGCGAAGGCGGTGTAGGAGGCGAGGACGGTGAAGAGGTCGAGGTCGTCTGGGCCGAAGAGCCCGCCTAGGCCGCGCGTGTCGGCCTGCATCACGCCGAGCAGCTTGCGCTGGCCGACGAGCGGAGCGGCCACGCAGGCGGTGATGCGGGCGTTGATCATCGACTCTGTCGGCACGAACGATGAGGTGTCGCGCACGAAGAGCACGGCTTCCTGCGTCTCGTAGACCTGCTTGAGGATAGCCTGCGAGAGGAGCGGCGGCTGCTCATCCGAGGGCGCCTTTCCGCGCTCTCGGAGAATGAGCGGCCGCATCAGTTCGTCGGAGCCGGCTATCTCCGTCGGGATGGTAACCGCGAAGAAGTTTGCGGCGGGGAAGGCCTCGAAGGTGGTCTCGGCGATGAGCGGCAGGATCTCGTCGAGGTCGGTGACCGCGTTGAGGCTCCGCGCCAGCTTGAAGATGGAGACGAGCCGCGGGTCGCGCATGACGAGGCGGCGCGTCACAGCGTCGAGGCTCTCGGTTGCCCGCTTCACGACCCGCTCGTTCACACCGGTGATCTCGTTGAGTTCGGTCGGCGGCACCGTGATGAGGCTGCTCTGCGGTCGCGTGCTCTCTCTGGCCTCGACGGAGATAAGTGTCTCGCCGAGGATGATGTGACACTGCTCCGGGAGGGCCATCTCCTTGGCGGTGTCGCGGTCGTGGAGGTTGAGCGTGTTTCCCTGCAACCGTATGAGCGAGCCGTGCCGGCTCTTGAGGTCGCGGAAGAGACAGGCGCCGGCCTCCCAGCGGATGTCGGCATGGTTCTGGCTGACGAGCCCGTCTCGGACAGAAAAGTCGTTGTTCGGCCCACGCCCGAGCAGCACCTTCTTGGCTGTGAAGGTGGCCTTTTTTCCGGCGTCGGGGCCGCTGATGACGGTGAGTCGAATCATGAGTGTGGGAGCAGGTCGCTGGCCATGAGGAGGGCGATGCAATAGGAGGTCATGTCCCGCCGCTGCGCCTCGTGCATCGGAGTGAGTTGGCGCAATGTAGGCGAATCCGTGGCGATGTCGAGAGAACCAAACCCACAGGCGATCCCCTACCCGCTCTTGGAGCTGGCGGAACAGCCGGAGACCCTGTCGGAGGTCGCCCGCCTGCGGGCCGAATTCGAGGCAGTCAGCAGCGACTTCTCGCGTCACCAGCAGGAGCAGCGGCTCGCGCTCGGGCCGGAGCTCAATGCCGCCGAACGGGCCGCCGTTGTGCAGCTCGACCGCATGTGGCCAGCGCCGCCCGCCCGCCTCTGGCGGCGCTGGCAGCGGCTCCTCATCCCGCTTGGCGTGGTCGCGCCGTCGGAGCTCCCGGGCCCCGTTCATCTGCCGCAGCTGCTCCTGCTTGCGGCCGCTGCTTCGCAACAGACCTCTGCCGCCTGGGCGCTGACCCGTGCGCCCGATCTGGATGCTGCGGTAGCGCTCCGCTTCGCGCTCTCTACGCTGCACCCGGTACTCCGCGATCGCTGTGTGGCGATGTTGGATGAGGCCTCGCTCCCCTGGTGCTGGCGCGCAACGCTGGAGCAGGCTCGTCTGTCGGAGTGTGCGGAACTGCCCATCGTCGCGACTTGGGTTCCGTCGCTCCGCGGCAGGTTGGTTGGCCTCATCTTCGGCGAGGAGCCTCTTCCTCTCTCGCTCGAGCGGTGGCTCTTCGAAGATCTACCCGCGGGCACGCCTGCAGCCGAGCGCTGGAACTACCTCCGGATGGATCAGCTTGTGGCCGATGACGAGGCGCTGCTCGTGGCGCTGCTCAGCCCCTCGGACTGGATGGTGGAGCCGTCGCTCATGGCTGCCGCGGCGATGCGGATCGAACAGCCGATGGAGTGGCTCGTGGAGCTGATGCGGCTTCCCAAAGATGGTCAGCCGCCCCGCCTCTACGACCTGCTCGACGCCACCGAGGAGCTGCCGCCGCGCTCGGTCGACGCGGAGGGTGTCCGTGGCTCGTTCGCGGCTGCTGCGGCGGTCTGGGCGCAGCTCCCCACCACGACGCTGCTGACAGCCACGCTGGAGGCCTGCGAAGGCTCGGTGCCGTGGGACCTGACGCTGGCCCTCTCGCTGCGCAGCGACCTGGTCGCAGCGATCTTGGAGTCTCTCCCCGATCTGGAGGACTACGAGATCGATGCCCGTGACTGGATCGCGGCGCTCCGCTGGGCCGCAACGCCCGTGCCCGCGGCGCTGTCGGCGCGATGCGAAGAGGCCGCCGCGCAGCCGTTGTCGGCGCTGCTGGTTTCGTCCGCGACGCCCGCTGCAAACCCGCTCGCCGAGAAGCTCCGTTCGCCGCTCTCCTCCTACGCGGCGGGCATGAACCGCGACCTCGCCTCTTCTTACGGCAACGACCCTTCGCCCATCGCGCCGAGCACCCAGCCGTCGATCGCTGTGGACTCTTCGGACGAGAGCTGAAGCGCGGCGTCTTCGCAGAGGTTGGAGATCTGGTCGCGGAAGAGTTGGCCGATCGCGATGGCTGTGAGGCGCCCTGACTGCTTGAGCGCCGCGAGCTCTGCCGCGGGCAACCCCTTGATGACGAACTGGGCGTTGGAGCGCGATACCACCACACCGGCAGTGGCGGCCGAATCGCGCAGGTGGCAGGGTCGGTCGGCGCGCCCGTCGCGGGGTCACCCGACTCGAGCCAGCGGAACCAGCGCCACGGGTTGGTCGCAAACTCCTCTGCTGCCTCTTGGCCATGCTGCGCGATGGCGGTGTAGATATTGTCGAAATCCAAAAACAGCGCAGCGCGAACACCCGACATGAACTCTCGTTTCAAAGATAGATAGGCTCTAGGAGGCCATCGCCTCAGACATCATAGTGGAGGTAGGGGGCGAGCCATCGCTCCGCCTCCCGAACGCCCATTCCCTTGCGCTCTGCGTAGCTCACCACCTGGTCGCGGCCGAGCGGCCCGACGGTGAAATAGCGGGCCCGCTCGGAGGCGAAATACCAGCCCGACACAGCCGCTGCGGGTGTCATCGCCATGCTGTCTGTCAGTTCGAGTCCGAGCTCGCGCGCGCCGATAAGATCAAACAGTTTGAGCTTCTCGGTATGGTCGGGGCAGGCGGGGTAGCCGGGCGCCGGGCGGATGCCGCGGTAGCGCTCGCGGATGAGGTCGTCGGCCGTCAACTGCTCCGCTGCACCGTAGCCCCAGGCCAGCCGCGCCTCCCTGTGGAGGAACTCCGCGAAGGCCTCGGCGAGGCGGTCGGCGAGCGACTTCACCAGGATGGCGTTGTAGTCGTCGTGCGATGCTTCGAAGCGCCGCGCGAGCTCCTCAGCGCCTAGGCCTGCTGTGACCGCGAAGCCGCCCATCATGTCGGGGCCCTCCGCCGCCTCGAGCAGGAAGTCGGAGAGGCAGAGATTGCTCTGCTCCTCGCCCGCCTTCACCTTCTGCTGCCGAAGCATGCAGAGCGTAGCCCGCTCCTCGGTGCGATTGGCGTCGTTCCAGATGACGATGTCGTCGCCGCGTCGGTTGGCAGCGAAGAGCTCAAAGCGGCCGTTCGCCGTGAGAGATTGATCGGTAATGATACGCGCAAGCATGGTCTGCGCGTTGTCGAAGAGCTCCTGCGCGGCGCCGCCATACTCGGGGTGCTTGAGGATGCGCGGATAGCTCCCCTTGAGCTCCCAGGCGGAGAAGAAGGGCGACCAGTCGATGAAGGGAACCAGCTGCTCCAGAGGCAGTGACTCAAAGCTCCGCCGCAGCGGTGCAACGATAGGCGCGCCACGGCCTGCCTCGGTGCGCTCGCCGTTGGCGCGGGCTGCGTTGATGGAGAGCAACTTGGAGGCCTGGCGGTCTGCATGTTTCGTCCGCTCCGCCTCCTGCAGCGCTGCGTTGTTGCTCAGGAAGTCGCTGCGCAGCTCCTCCGACAGCAGCGCGCCCGCCACGCCGACCGCCCGTGATGCGT
Source organism: Myxococcales bacterium (assembly GCA_947496715.1). GTDB lineage: Bacteria > Myxococcota_A > Bradymonadia > REDH01 > REDH01 > CAIWGR01. The sequence continues at coordinate 15,563 of CANMDT010000031.1, read as the reverse complement.
CGAGCACATGCACTACCGGGCCGGTATACATCGGTGCGATCTTCACCGCGGTGTGGCGCCGGCTCGTGGTTGCGCCACCGATGAGCAGCGGCACGCTCAGGCCAGCGCGGCCCAGCTCCGTCGCAACATAGACCATCTCTTCGAGCGAGGGGGTGATGAGGCCGCTCAACCCCACCAGGTCGACCTGCTCGCGCAGCGCGGCCTCCACGATGCGGTCGGTCGGAACCATCACGCCGAGGTCCACGATGTCGTAGTTGTTGCAGGCGAGAACGACCGAGACGATGTTCTTGCCGATGTCGTGGACGTCGCCCTTCACGGTCGCCATCAGGATGCGCTTCCGCCGCTCCACCAGCGCCGGATTGGCGAGCCGCTCCGCCTCCATGTGGGGGATGAGCCAAGCCACTGCCCGCTTCATGGCGCGCGCGCTCTTCACCACCTGCGGCAGGAACATCTTGCCCGCGCCGAAGAGGTCGCCGACCACCGACATACCGGCCATCAGCGGCCCTTCGATGACCGCGATCGGTCGACCCAGCTCGGCGAGCGCCTCTTCGGTATCTGCCTCGATGTAGGCGTCGATCCCCTGCACCAGCGCGTGGCTCAGCCGCTCCGTTACCGTGCCGCTCCGCCAGGCGTCTACCTTGGCCTCCGCTCGCACCGACGCCACCATGGTCGCAGCGTGCGCCACGAGCCGCTCGGTCGCGTCGGGCCGGCGGTTGAAGATGATGTCCTCGACCATCCGGAGCAGCGTGGGCTCAATCTCGCGATAGACCGCAAGCTGGCCCGCGTTCACGATGCCCATGTCCAGGCCGGCAGCAATCGCGTGGTAGAGGAAGGCAGCGTTGAGCGCTTCTCGCACCTCGGAGTTGCCGCGAAAAGCAAAGGAGAGATTGCTCACGCCACCGCTGAGCCGCATCGCCGGAAAGGCCCGTTTGAGCGCCCGCACAGAGGCGATGAAGTCGACCGCGTAGTTCGCATGTTCCTCCATGCCTGTGCCGATGGCCAGGACGTTGGGGTCGAAGAGGATGTCTTCTTCTTCGAAGCCCTCTTCCTGCAGGATGGCCACCGCGCGGCCCGCGATCTGGAGCCGCTGCGCTACCTCTGTGGCCTGCCCCGTCTCGTCGAAGGCCATCACCAGTACCGCCGCACCGAAGCGCCTGCAGATGGCGGCCTGACGGCGGAAGGAGGCCTCGCCCTCCTTGAGGCTCAGCGAGTTCACAATCGCCTTGCCCTGCACGCATCGGAGCCCCGCCTCGATGACCCGGAAGTCCGACGAGTCGATCATGATTGGCAGTCGCGCAATCGAAGGCTCACTCGCGACCAGGTTCAGGAAGTGCGTCATCGCCTCGACGGCGTTCAGCATCGCCTCGTCCATGTTCACATCGAGGATGTTCGCGCCACCCTCCACCTGGCTCCGCGCAACGTCGAGCGCCTCGTCGAACATGCCCGAACGGATGAGCCGCGCGAACTTCGCAGAGCCCGTCACATTGGTCCGCTCGCCCACCATCACGAAGCCGGTTTCGTCGCGCAGCTCGAGCAGCTCCAGCCCGGTGTAGCGGCTCCGCTTCGGGGGCTCGGGGAGCAGGCGCGGCGCCACGTCCGAGACGCTCTTTGCGATGGCTTCGATGTGGTCGGGCGTGGTCCCACAGCAGCCGCCCACGCCGTTGATCCAGCCGAGCGCGGCATACTCACACAGGATGGCGGCAGTCTGTTCTGGCTCTTCGTCGTACTCTCCAAAAGCATTCGGTAGCCCGGCATTCGGATAGATGAGCGTGTAGCAATCGGCGACCCGCGAGAGCGTCTCCACGTAGGGCCGCATCTGGGTCGCGCCGAGCGCGCAGTTGATGCCGATGGTGAGGGGCTTGGCGTGGGCGATGGAGTACCAGAAGGCCTCCAGCGTCTGGCCTGATAGCGTGCGCCCGCTGCCATCGGTAACAGTCACCGAGATCATGAGCGGAATGCGGACGCCGCGCGCTGCGAAGACCTCCTCCATCGCCACAATCGCCGCCTTGGCATTGAGCGTGTCGAAGATGGTCTCGATGAGCAGCAGGTCCACCCCGCCCTCCATCAGCGCATCGATCTGCTCGGCATAGGCCTCTCGCACCTGATCGAAGGTCGCCGCGCGGAAGCCGGGGTTGTTCACATCGGGGGAGAGCGAGAGTGCGCGGTTGGTTGGTCCGACGGCGCCTGCGACGAAGAAGGGGCGATCAGGCTGCTCCGCGGCGACCCGCTCGACGGCGCGGCGGGCGACCTGCGCGGCGGCGATGTTGAGCTCACGCGAGAGCTCCTCCAGCCCGTAGTCGGCCTGCGAGATCCGCTGCGACGAGAAGGTGTTGGTCTCGATGATATCGGCACCCGCGCGCAGATACTGGCAGTGAATCTCCTCGAGCAGCGCCGGCTGTGTCAGCGCGAGCAGATCGCCGTTGCCCTTGAGGTCACGCGGCCATGCAGCGAACCGCTCCCCGCGCAGCTCCGCATCGCTCAGCCGGTGCCGCTGGATCATGGTCCCCATCGCCCCATCCAGGACGACAATGCGCTGCCGTATGAGCTCGGCGAGCGCTCCCTCCTGAAGTCGAGCAGCGATGGGTCGGGTCACGGGCAAACACTCTATTCATTACGCACCGTTGCGTAGCGGCTTCCGCCTAGCAGATCGCGCACCTTCTCGGTAGCGTCCGCATCCTCCTGCTGTCCTCCTCCGAGAGTTTCGCCATGCTCAAGACCGGCTCGCCATTCCCCGATTTTTCTGTACTGAATCATGACGGCCGCCTGGTCACCGGCGCTGAGCTCCGCGCGCTCGGCTCGCTCGTGGTCTTCTTCTATCCCCGCGCCAACACGCCCGGCTGCACGCTTGAAGCCAAGCGGTTCCGCGACGAGGCTCCGGCCTTCGCAGCAGCCGGCGCAACCATCGTCGGCGTGAGCCAGGATCCGCCCGACCGCCAGGCCTGCTTTGCCTCCGACCACAGCCTGCCGTTTGCGCTCCTCTGCGACGAGAAGGGCGACCTCTACCGCGCCTTCGGTCTCAAGAAGTACCTCGGCCTCATCCCCCGCCGGACCACCTTCATCTTCGGCCCCGACGGTCGTCTCGCCGAGACCTTCGACTCCATGCTCAACGCCGGCGAGCATGTCGATGTCGCCCTCAGCGCGGTTCAGCGCCTGAACTCCGGCACTCACTGAGCCAGTGTTCGACCAGACTCAACCGACCCTCGTAGCTCGGAGCGCGGGCCTGCCAGTCGTTCCAGCCCGGTTTAGGTAGGCCTGCTGCGTCGAAATAGGACAACGTCTCCTCTGTCCAGCAGCGGAGCACGATCCCTCCCATTGCAATCAGTAGCCGATGGTTACCCGCTGCGCGCCCGTTGTGGATGGTCGCCAGCGTTCCGCCATGGCCGCGCAGCATCATGCGCGCCCAGGTGCCGGCCTCTCGAGCATTCACCTGCAGCGTCCTTCCGTCTTCGGTCTTCACGACCCTCGTGATGCTGTCGCGCCAGGGTTGCAGGCCTGCGATCCGCTCGGCTGGTAGCGCGACCACCAACCGGACATCGAGCCACCCCTCCGGCAGAGGAGGCACCACAGGTCCGCCCACAAATCCGCCGATGAGTCGAACGCCCTCGCCGAACTTCGGCGCGACCGCAGCAAATCCGAGTTCGACCAGTTCCAGGCTCATTCGCCGTCCCCTTCAAAGGCCGAGAGTTCGTGGTCGCGTCCGGCGAGCTTTGCGCTCCGCTTCGGGCTCTTCGTTCGCTCCACCTCGGCCAGCCGCGTCTCGAGCGTCTCGATGTTGTCCATGAGCCGGGTGATGAGCTGCGCGATTGGGTCGGGGAGATTGGCGTGGTCGAGGCCCTGGCGCACACCGGACTTCTCGGAGGTCACCACGCGCCCCGGAACGCCGACGACGGTGGCACCTTCCGGCACGTCGCGGATGACGACCGAGTTAGAGCCCACCTTCGCCCCATCCCCGAGATGGATGGGACCGAGCACGCTCGCGTTGGTGCCCACAACAACACCTCGACCGAGGGTCGGATGGCGCTCCTTCCGCTCGAGCGAAGTGCCGCCGAGGACGACCCCCTTGTAGAGCAGGCAGTCGTCGCCCACCGTCGCCGTCTCGCCGATGACGATGCCCATGCCGTGGTCGATAAAGACCCGCCGCCCGAAGCGTGCGCCGGGGTGAATCTCGATGCCTGTCCAGCGCCGGTTCGCATGCGCGAGCAGCCGCGGCGCCAGCACGAAACCCCGCTGCCACATCGCGTGCGCCGCCCGGTGCAGCCAGAGCGCATGCAGGCCAGGATAGACCAGCAGCACCTCGAGCGCGTGGCGGGCCGCAGGGTCGAGCCGCATGACGGTCTCGATGTCTTCGGCGATGACCTCCAGCAGCGCGGTGAGATCGTGCGGGCCATCCGAGGCGGGCGTCAGCGTGACCCGCGCCGTCGCGTTCGGCCGATCGGGAGGCGCGGAGGGCGTCCGCGTGCGCAGCAGGCGTGCCGCGGTCTGGAGGAGCAGTCCGGCCATGGCGCTACCCGAAAAGCGGCGTTGAGAGGTAACGCTCGCCGCAGGAGCAGACCACCGTGACGATGTTCTTGCCGGCCATCTCGGGTCGCGCCGCGATGGCCAGCGCTGCGTGCAGGTTGGCACCGCTGGAGATGCCTCCCAGGATGCCCTCCTCGCGCGCCAGCCTCCGTGCCGCAGCAAAGGCCTGTTCTGCCTTCACCATCACCACCTCATCGACGAGCGAGCGGTCGAGATTGGCGGGCACAAAGCCTGCGCCGATCCCCTCAATCGCATGCGGCCCCGGCGGCTTGCCGCTGAGCACGGCGCACTTGTCGGGCTCCACCGCCACGACCCGCAGCGAAGGGTTGTGGCGCCGCAGAAAGCGCGAGACGCCCGTCAGCGTTCCGCCGGTTCCCACGCCGGCGACGAAGCAGTCCACCTGGCCCTGCAGGTCGGTCCAGATCTCGGGCCCAGTCGTCGCCTCGTGTGCCGCGGGGTTGGCGGGGTTTTCGAACTGCTGCAGCATCACCGAGCCGGGCTCGTCGCGGAGGATGGCGCGGGCACGATCGACCGCGCCCATCATGCCGCGGCCGGCCGGTGTGAGCTCGACCCGCGCGCCGAGGTGTAGCAGGAGTTTGCGCCGCTCCGTGCTCGCGTTGTCGGGCATGGTCAGCGTGAGCCGGTAGCCCCGCGCCGCGCAGATGAAGGCCAGCGCGATGCCCGTGTTCCCTGAGGTCGCCTCGACGATGCGGCCGCCCGGCAGCAGCCGGCCCCGCTCCTCTGCATCGCGGACCATGGCGAGCCCGATGCGGTCCTTCACGCTCGACAGCGGGTTGAAAAACTCCACCTTCACAAAAAGGCGGCCCGGCAGCCCTGCGCCAACCCGCTGCAGGGCAACAAGCGGCGTGTCGCCGACCGGCTCGGTGATGGAAGCGTAGAGCGTCATCGGTCCTCAAATGGGAGTTGCCCCTGCTGCTGCAACCGTGGCGGTTCGTCAAGCCACCGGCACCGTGCGTGCCGGAAGCCCGCTCCGTATGCGAACCCTCCGCCGGCCTGCCCACCCCCCTCCACCGAGCTGCCCAGCCATCGCACCGGATCTCTCTTGTCGGAGGCATGAATCTAACAAATAAATAATAAAATCAATGTGATGAGGCGAAAACAACAATCTCGCACCCGCACTTGCGGCACCTGAAAAGGTGTTCACCATAGCGCTCCCACCCTCCACCAGGTTTGTCATGCCATCATCCATGAGAGTGCTTCACACCGCCGACTGGCACCTCGGCTTCTCCAACAATGGCCTCTCCCGCGCCGAAGACCAGCGCCGCTTCCTCGCCTGGCTGCGCGAGCTCATCGTCTCACGCGAGGTCGAGCTGCTGCTCGTCTCGGGCGACATCTTCGACCGCGAGATGCCCTCGTCCGAAGCCATGAAACTCTACTACGACTTCCTCTCCAGCCTCCGCTCGCTCCCGCAGACGGTCCATGTGGTCATCACCGCCGGCAACCACGATGCGGCGCGCAACCTGGCCGCTCCCAAGGAGCCGCTCCGCTGGGTGAACGCCACCGTCATCGGACAGCTCAGCGCCGATCCGGAGAGCTGGGAGCAGGCGCTGCTCTCCTTCGAGGCGCGCGACGCCAGCCACCCCGGCATCGTCGTCGCGGCTGTTCCCTTCGTGCAGGCCTACCACCTCGGCAGCGTGCCGCCGGGCATGGAGGGACAGGCCGAGTCGCAGGAGCGGGCCGAGCAGGCGATTGGCGGCTGCTACAAGCGGCTTGCAGAGGTCGCCGAAGCGCGGTTTCCGAACCGGCCGCGCATCGCGATGGGCCACCTCACGGTGGGCAAACCGGCTACCGAAGACAAGCAGCTCCGCCGCATCCACTCATGGGAGGGCGTTGGCGGACTGCAGGGTCTCTCCACCGATATCTTCGGCGCAGGCTACTGCTACGTCGCCCTCGGTCACATCCATCGCGCCTACGCCGTCAGCAGCGCGCCGCCGATTCGCTACGCAGGCAGCCCCATCGCGCTCGACCACCAGGAGGCCGGGCGGCCACACAGCGTCACCCTGCTCGAGGTGGAGGCCGACGGAACGGTGCGGCATGAGCTGGTGGAGGTGCCGCAAGACCGGGCGCTGCTCACACTCACCGGCCACGGTCCGGAGATCTGTGCGAAGATCGCCAACCTCGCCCCAACCCAGCTCCCCACGCTGCTCGATATCCAGCAGACCGTGGAGCAGCACGAACTCCACGGCGACAGCGCGATTGATGCGGCCATCGCTGCGCTGCCCGAGCCGCGGCCCATCAAGATCGGGCACCGCAAGCAGCTGCCGGGAAGCGACGTCGGACCAGACCCCATCGCCCTCCCGCCGCTCGAGCAGGTGACGCCCGAGCAGCTCTTCGCCCGCATGTTCGAGGCGAAGCACAAACAGCCTCCTGCCGACCATCTCCTTGAACTGTTCCGTACCATCTCTGCCGGCGAATAGGGTTCCCAATGAAGTTTCACCGTCTCACCATCCGCAATCTCACCACCATCACGGGAGAGCAGATCGTCAATTTCGACGCCCTGTTCAATGAGGGCTCGCCGCTCCTCATCCACGGCCCCACGGGCGCCGGCAAGACGACCATCCTCGATGCGATCACGCTCGCGCTCTACGACGAGACGGCCCGTATCTCGAAGGTGGAGCAGGGCAAGCAGAAGCAGCTCGAGCTCAACGAACTCAAGCTCAACGACCCGCGCCAGATCATCTCTCGCGGCGCGTCGTTGGCCTCTGCGGAGCTCATCTTCTCCACCCTCAGCCGTGGCACCCGCCGCTACTTCAGGGCCGGCTGGTTTGTGGAGCGTGTGGCCGTCCGCAAGGGCAACCCGCCCAAGTGGTCCGACACCCGCCGCCTGCTCGTCGAACTGAACCCGGACTACACCGACAAGGCCGGCGGCCTCAGTGTATCGAGCATCAAGGAGAAGGAGTTCAAGGGCCCCTTCGAAGAGGCGCTCGGCGGGCTCAACAGCCAGCAGTTCCGGCGCAGCGTGCTGCTCGCCCAGGGCCAGTTCGCGGCGCTGCTTACAGCCGACGCCGAAGAGCGTGCCAACATGCTGGAGGGGCTCACCGGTACCAAGGAGTTCCGCAGGATTGGCGTTCAGGCATCCGAACGGTACCGCTTGTCCAAGGATGAGGTCGAGCGCATCAAGACCGAGATGAAGGGTGCGGCTCCTTGGAGCGACGAGGCGGTCGCGGAGAATCTCCGTCAGCAGGAGGTTCACAAGGCCGAGGCTGCGCGCCTGACGACAGAAGAAACGGTCGCGACCGCCGGGGTGAACTGGTGGAAGGAGCTCGCGCTGCGCGAGCTCGCCGTTGGCAATGCGGAGGCCTCGAAGGTGCTTGCGGAGACCGGCTATCAGGAGCTCCAGCCGCTCCGGGATTGGTCGGTCCGATACGGGGCGACCGTGGCCCTCATCCATCATCACGAGGCCGTGCAGAAGGGGCTCGCCGAGGCTGCCCAAAAGCAGGGCGAGGCGCAACAGCTCGAGGCCAAGATTGCGGCCCTGCGCCAGCGCGCCGACGCCTCTAGCCTCCTTCAGAAGACGGCAGCCGCAGCGGTCGAGACCGTGCGTGCTGCGAACGACAAGGTGCTCGAGGAACTCCCCGCGGTGCAGGCGATCCACGCTGCGGGAGCCTCTGCCTCACAGGCCCTCGAGGTAGCCCAGAAGCAGCATGCCGCTGCTTCTGCCACGGCCAAGGTCGCGGCAGAAAAGTTGGCACAATCTGAGGCGGTCGAGAGGCTCCAGCAGACGAAGGTGACTGCCTCGCTGACGGCCTCGGAGAGCTTCGAGGCCTGGCGCAACCGGCAGGCTGATGTCGCCTCGCTGGAGGGTGCCACCGCTGCCTTCAAGGCAGTGGTCGCAGAGCTGCCGGTCGTCACCCACCGCCAGCAGTCGCTGGAGCTCGTGAAGCAGGTGGCGCAGGCCGAGCAGTCGCTCGTCAAGGAGCAGGGTGCGGCGGCCACACTCACGCAGGAGCATGAGGCCGCGGCACTGCAGGTGGGATCCACCGAGGAGCGTTACCTTGCCTCCAGTCAGGCAGTCGCCGACGGCGAACGACAGCACGGTCTGCTCCAGAAGCTCGCGAGCATCGAGCAGCATCGTCATCTGCTGCAGCCCGGCGAGGCCTGTGCGCTCTGCGGCGCAACGGAGCACCCCTTTGCGGTCGCGCCGGTCTCGGACCGTGTGCTTGAGATCGAGGCCGCTGCGCAGGAGTGTGCCCTGCGCGTTTCGGTCCGCACGGAGCGGCAGACGGAGCTCTCGGCGGCGCAGGCCGCCCTGCACCGGGTAGCGGGCGCACTCTCGCAGTGCCTGAACCAGGCGACGGAGGCGGAGCGTCAGCTCACCGCCGCCTCCTCTGTGCTCGCGACGCGGGCCTCCGAGCTCGGCCTGCCCGCCGCCGGCCTGCCCAAGGCGTTGAAGTCGGAGCTGGAGGCCTACGCGGCCTCCCGCACGGCAGCGGAGCAGTCGCTCGCAGCTGCCTGTTTTTGGCTCCCGGTGCCCGCGCTCCGATCGGCTGAACTCGACCCCGATGCCCGACTCAAGGCGGTGCAGGAGCAGCTGCACAAGGCCACCACCGCCGCGGCGGAAGTCGTGAGCCAGCAGGCGCAGCTTGCCCTCGCCGCGAAGGCTGTCGCTGACGCCCGCGAGGCCGCTTCCGGGCTCACCGTCGCCGTCGCGACCGCCGCCGCGGAGGTCGCGGCTGCAGAAGCAGCGCTGTCGTCTGCCCAGCGGGAGGTCGCATCGCGCTGGTCGGGCCGGGCGCCCGGCCTGGTTGTGAACGAGGCCGCCGCTGCGCTCGCCAAGGCCGAGGCGCACCTCAAGAAGGAGGCCGAGACCCTATCGGCCCTGCAGGTTGACCTGGCCAGCGAGACGACCCTCCATGGACAGCTTCTTGCCACGGCCGCCGAGGCGACGGGGAAGGCCGAGACAGCCCGCGCCCTCCGCGACGCGGGCCTGCTCGCGGCAGGCCGCCACCTCGATGGCTTCGTCGCCGATCTCCGTACGCCCGCCGAACTCTCGGATGCAACGCAGCGCCTTGCAACGGCCGACGAGAAGCTTCGCGCCGCGCGCGAAGCGCTGGTAGAGGCGGTCGCAGCCGTCGTTGCCCATCGCGCCACAGCTCTGCCCGGCGCCTTCGACAGCGCCACTGCGGCCGCCGATGAGGCAGCCCGTCTGCAAGGTCTCATCCTTACAACAGTCGCCGAGGTCTCGCGGCTCTTCGGCGCCCTTGAGGAGGCGCGGAAGACCATCACCCTGCAGGCCGATCGCCAGCTGGCGCTCGCTGTGGCAGAGGCCCTCTTTGGTCAGTGGAAGCTCATCTACGACCTCATCGGCGCCGGCAATGGCGCAGCCTTCTACAAGGCTGCTCAGGCGCTCAACCTTGAGCGGGTCATCTGCGCCGCCAACATCTGGCTGAGTAAGCTCGACGCCCGCTACTCCTTCCATCAGAGCTTCAACGCCGACGGCACCCACTCCCTCGACTTCCACCTCATCGACGCCTTCCACGCCGATGCGCCCCGAGGCATCAACCTCATCTCGGGCGGCGAGTCCTTTCTCTGCTCGCTCGCCCTGGCGCTTGGCCTCGCCTCGGAGCGCGGTGAGACCCTCTCCATCGAAACGCTCCTGCTCGATGAGGGCTTCGGCACCCTCGACAGCGCCTCCTTGGAGACCGCCATCCAGACCCTCGAGAAGCTCAAGCAGCGCGACACTGCGGTCGGCATCATCTCCCATGTGGAGGCGCTCCGGAGCCGCATCGAGACCCAGCTTGAGGTCCGCCCGATCACGGCGATTCGCTCCGAGATCGTCGCTACCCACTGCCCGTAGACGGCTACGCCGACACCGTAGTAGGGTCTGCCTTTCACCTCTTCGAGCAGCTGGCCATGGTTCAGACAGTCCGCACCTTCATCTCCGGACTTGCGGCCCTCACAGGGCTGCTCGCCTGGATTGTTGCGGGCATCATTGCCGGCCACACCACCTTCTACTGGACCCGCGTCGAGAAGGCGGAGGGAATCGTGACAGGCCTCACGGAGGTCCCCTGCTCGGTCTTCAGAGAAGACCCCTGCTTTGACCCCGAGATCGTCTTCGTTACCTCCGACCGCGGCCCCATCACCTTCAAGGGCTCGGCCTCTGGCCGCGTCATCGCCATCGAGGAGCAATCCACCACGCTCGTGCTCACGGTAGGCCAGTCGATTCCGGTCCTCTATGACGCCAAGCAGCCCAGCCGTGCCCGCATCGCCTCCTCGGCGCTGCTCTGGGGGCTACCCAGCAAGCTCCTGCTAGGCGGCGCCATCCTCATCGTCATTGCCTTCTTGTTCCGGCCGGGCCGCCCGTTGGCTGAGCTTGGCATTCTGCGCGATCGCTTCGGTCGCTGACCCGGGTTCATCATGTTCGACCTCTCCCAGCCTTGGCAAACTGGCCGATTCGCTGCCTTCGACACCGAGACCACCGGCATCGATCCGCGCTCCGCCCGGATCATCGAGTTCGGCCTCGTCATCTTCGACAACGGCGAGGTCGTAGAGCGCTTTCAGACCCTCATCCATCCCGAGTGTGTGCTGCCGCCGGAGATCACCCGGATCACCGGCATCAAGGACGACGACCTGGTGGGAAAGCCGGTCTTTGCCGACCTCGCCGACGAGCTCGAGCGGCGCCTCGTCGCGCAGCCGCTCCTCGCCTACAACGCCGACTTCGACCGTAGCATGGTGGAGGCAGAGTTCCGCCGCCTCGGCCGCACCATCGAACTCCCTGTCTTTCTCGACCCATTCCCCTTCTGTCACGAGGCCTTCAAGGTCGCCAAGAAGACCAAGACAGCCAAGCTGGTCGACATCGCGGCCTTCATGGGCATCGCGCTCGAAAGTGCACACCGCGCTGACCACGACGCCGAGGCCGCCGGCCGCGTGATGCTCGCACTTCCGAGCCACATCGCGCTCCCCGCCTCCTTCCAGGACCTCCTTGCCGTGCAGGCAGAAGAGGCCCGCCGCGTCGCAGAGCGGTTCGCCCGATTCCGCCGCGGAAAGGAGTCGGACAACAACACCGGCTTTGGTCAGAAGGCCGGTACCATCGAGCTCGGTGCCGCCTACGTCTACGGCGAAGAGACCGATCCCGTGAAGGCGCTCTTTGCCCGCATCCCCGATATCCGCCACACAGGCCCCTCGGTCGACTGAGCGCCTGTTCAGAATCGCTGCGCCTCTCAAAAGGTTGCCGCCGCCCTGCTGCTGTGGCATCGGGCAGAGGCTCGCTCTTGCAGCGGGCTCCTCTTCGTCCGGTAGGTGCACCGTGAAGATTGTCATCGTTGGAAACGGCGTCGCCGGTGTGACCTGCGCCATGACCGCCCGGCAGCGCGACCCGCACGCCGAGATCACCATCGTCGGCGGAGAGACAGACTACTTCTTCTCACGCACCGCGCTCATGTACTCCTTCATGGACCGCATGACCCGGCGCGACCTCGAACCCTACGAGCGGAAGGCCTACGCCGAGCAGCGCATCGCCCTGCGCCGCGATTGGGTCATTGATCACCACGCAGACGCCAAGACGGTACACCTCTCCTCGGGTGCCACCCTCAGCTACGACAAGCTCGTCCTCGCCCTCGGCGCTACCCCCAACAGGTTCGGCTGGGAGGGCATCAACGATGTCAAAGAGGGCCTCGTTCACTTTGTCTCGATGCAGGACCTCGACGCCTGCGAGCGCCTCACGCCGAGCACCCGCGAGGCCATCGTGGTGGGCGGCGGACTGATCGGTATCGAGCTCGTCGAGTCGCTCCTCCACCACGGCATCAAGGTCACCTTCCTCATCCGGGAGCCCTACTACTGGCCAGTCGCGCTGGGCCGTGAAGAGGGCGACATCGTCACCGAGCAGCTCCGGGCCCACGGTGTCGATGTGCGTTACATGGAGGAGATGAAACGCATCGAGGTCGACGCCGCCGGTCGGGTCTCAGGCGTGCTCACCAACAAGGGCGAAACGATCCCCTGCCAGATGCTAGGCATCTGCGTCGGAGTCCGCCCCTCCATCGACAGGCTCAAGGCCTTCACCGACCCCCCGCAGCTCAGCCGCGGCGTGGTCGTCGACGAGACGCTGCAGAGCTCGCTGCCCGATGTCTTTGCCTGCGGCGACTGCGCAGAGATCCAGCCCATCGAGGGCCGAAGCTACATCGAGATGATCTGGTACTCGGCCAAGCGCCAGGGACGCCACGTCGCCGCCAACCTCTTCGGCGACCAGCTCCGCTACGCGCCCCCCATCTTCTTCAACTCCTCGAAGTTCTTCGAGGTGGAGTACACCACGGTCGGCGAGGTCATGTCGCTGCCCGAAGGCACCCCGACGCTCTTCCGCAAGCACCCGACCAAGCCGCTCTGCCAGCGCATCCTGCACAACGGCGACCGCGTGCTAGGCTTCAACATGCTGGGCTCGCGCTGGAACCACGAGATCCTCGAACGCTGGATCCGCGAGCGACGGTCGCCTGCCTGGGTGGTCGCCCAACTCGCCGATGCCCAGTTCGACGTCGAGTTCGGCCGGGCCAACCTCGCATCCTGTATCCAGCGTGAACTGCCCCTCGCGAAGGAGCTCTCAAGATGATTCGCCGCACCGCCGCAGGCCTCTTCCTGCACGACCTCAAGAACCGCGGTCTCTCGGCCTGGACCCTCTCGCTCCTGCTGATTGCCTTCTACGGCATCCTCTACTTCGGCCAGTACTACTGGACCCCCGATAACCCCTGCACCGACAACGCCTCCTGCTACAGCGAGGGGGCGGTCTGCGAGGCGGGCGCCTGTCTCCGCGAGAGCCGCATCGAGCGTGGCCAAGACTGGCTCTACCGAACCGCGACGGTCCACATCGACGAACTCGGCTGGAAGCTCGGCGCCTCTGTCGACGCTGCCGCCCGACCGGACGGCACCCTAGCCCGGGACGAGAACAAGAACGGCCTCATCGACAACTGGGAGCATTTCGGCAACCGGTGGACCGTCTACGGCATGCTCTACACGCTTGGCATCCTGCTCGGCGGAGCCTGGATCTGCTTCAAGTACCGGCACAACCGTTACCAGATCGTCCGCACGGGCGTGGTGATGATGGTGCAGACCTCCTTCGCCTTCTCGCTGCCCATCCTGCTCAAGTTCTTCCACAAGCCCGAGTACTACTTCAGCTACATGTGGCCGCTGAAGATCGACTACCTCGACCCCCGAAACTTCGCCTACTACGGCGAAGGCTTGGTGCTCTGGGGCTTCTTCGCCTCCCTGGCCGTCGTGCCGGTGATGACGCTCCTCTATGGCAAGCGCTGGTACTGCTCCTGGGTCTGTGGTTGCGGCGGGTTGGCCAACACCTTCGGCGAGCCCTGGCGCCACCTCTCGAACAAGTCTTCGAACGCCTGGAAGTTCGAGAAGGTCGCCATCTACACCGTCATGGGCGTCGCCTTCTTCTCCACCGCCCTCTGGTTCGCCTCGGCCGTTCTGCCAGAGAGTTCGAGCCTGCATGCAGCCGCTACAGGCACCCGCAAATGGTATGGTCTGGTGGTCACCGCCTCGCTGTCCGGAGCCATCGGAACCGGCCTCTACCCGCTCGGCGGCACGCGGGTCTGGTGCCGGAACTTCTGCCCCATGGCGGCCTTTCTCGGCATCATCCAGAAGCTCGGCCGCTTCCGCATCCGGGTGAAGAAGGAGATGTGCATCTCCTGCGGCCTCTGCTCGAAGTACTGCGAGATGGGCATCGACGTGCGCAGCTACGCCCAGGCCGGCCTCAGCTTCACCCGGGCCTCCTGCGTGGGGTGCGGCATGTGCGCCGAGGTCTGCCCGCGGGGCGTGCTCCGTCTGGAGAACAGCGCCAAGGTCGACCCACAGGATCTCTCGCTGGTCTCCTTCCTCGACGAGTCCTGGAAGGGCGCCGCTTCATCGGTGGCTGCGAAGATCTAAGCTGGCCCGGCAGGCTGGAGTGCTCGTGACCGGGCCCAGAACTGACCCGCGACAAGGTGCAACGGTGGGGGAAGAATCGGAAGCATACTCAAAGAGTTGTGACTGGTTCCTAAGGGGTTCGGCTTGGGTTCGAGAAGCACTCCTTGAGCCAGAGGTTCGCCAAGATCGACCCATTACCCCTTGCGGCAGAACGGCGCGGGGGCTATTGCGAAGGGACACGATTCAGACCCTTTGCCCACCCTCAGGAGGCAAAATGAACGCCAGACTCGCTGTCCGTTTCCAGATGTTGTTGGTGGCCGGAGCGCTCCTTCTTGCCCCCTCGGTTGTGCGTGCGGCCTGCACCGCCGGTGTCGATACCGACGGAGATGGAGCCGACAACTGCTCCGACAACTGCGCCTTCAATAGCAACGGCAGCCAAGCCGACGTCGATAGCGACGGAGAGGGGGACGCCTGCGATGCTGTGTTCGGCTTCCGCTCAGAGGTTGGCCTCAACATGTATGAGGCGCCCTTCGCCTGGGAGCCCATCACGGGCACGGTAGGCGCCTCGACGGTTCCGCTTATCGACGACGACATGACCTCGGTGGCCATTGGATTCACCTTCCGTCGCCTCCAGGGCACGGCCACGACGATGGCAACCGGTAGCACGGCTCATACCTCCATCTGCCTCAGCTCCAACGGCTGGTACCACCTCGATACCACCTGTTCATCCTCGGATAGTTCGCCCAACCCGCTCACAGCGCTTGGCAGTGCTGCGATGGCGACAGGCAGCACCGCCCTCGCCGCTCATGCCGGCCCCTTCCGTCGTTACGCCCCCTTCTGGGCCGACCTCAACCCGGCTGCCGGCGGCACGATCTCCACCAAGGTGATCGGCACCGCCCCCAACCGCACCTTCGTGGTCGAATTCGACCAAGTTCCCTACGCTGACGATGTCGACACCGTCACCTTCCAAGTCCGCTTGGCCGAGTCAGACATCAGCTCCAACCCCGCCTCGATTGGCGCCGGCCGGATGGAGTTCCGGATCAAAGACGGTAGCGCTGGCACCGAAAACCAGCGGTGGCTGGGCGCTGAGAGCTCCACGGGAAAGGCGCTCGGGCTGCGCTCCGGCCGCGTGAACGACCTCTCGGGCCTTCGCTTCGTCGGCCACACCCACCCCGATCGAC
>CANMDT010000030.1 GCA_947496715.1 Myxococcales bacterium | reverse complement strand
GACAGCTACTACTGGCACGGCAACGAGCCCGACCTGCACACCGCTTGGCTCTTCTACGCCTCCGACGACCCGAGCCGCCGCTACCACTGGCTCCGCCAGATCCAGACCCGGCTCTACGGCAACGGCCCCGACGGACTCCCCGGCAACGATGACGGCGGCACGCTCTCGGCCTGGTACCTCTTCGCCGCCGTCGGCCTCTTCCCCATCGCCGGAACAGACACCTTCATCTTGGGCAACCCCATCGTCCCGCTCGCGACGCTCCCGCTCGTCGGCGGCGAGGGGCTCCGCATCGAGGCACCAGGCGCCTCGCCCACCCGCGGCTTCGTCGCTTCGATGACCCTCAACGGAGCGCCCTACACTGAGCCCACCATCACCTACGCTCAGCTCCGCGGCGCCACGCTCCGCTTCGAGATGACCGATGCCCCTTGATGCCGCGCTGACGATCCGACGGGCGACCCGCGACGACCTCGACCTCGTCGCCGCTCTCTACGAACAGCTTGTACAGGACCAGGTCGCCCGAGGCTGGACGCGACGACCCACACCCGCCGAAGAGAGCCGCAGCTACATCGCCCGCCGCCTCTATCGCGCCGATGTGCACTACCTCGTTGCCGCGGCTGCCGGCGCACCCGTCGGCTTCGTCGAAGGCGCGCTGCTGCTTCCGCCTGAGCAACTCCCCATCCGACTCTTTCGGCGCCTGTTCCCGGACCAGAACCCGCGCGCCGCGCTCGGCTACATCCACAACATCTTCGTCACCGCCGACGGAAGAGGCGCTGGTG
The DNA here is from genome assembly GCA_947496715.1 of Myxococcales bacterium. GTDB lineage: Bacteria > Myxococcota_A > Bradymonadia > REDH01 > REDH01 > CAIWGR01. Next base: position 28,049 of record CANMDT010000030.1, on the reverse strand, counting down.
TCGGCAGCAGCCTGCTCACGGAAGCCATCACCGCGCTCAAGGCGCAGGGTGTCAGGCGGCTTCGAGCGCACGTCATGCCGGGCAACGAGGCCTCGTTTGCCCTCTTCGCCAAGGCCGGGCTGCTCCCCACGCAGACAGCCGTCGAAGGCGAGGTCTAGCTAGGCTCTGCGTCGGGGGGCGTCAGGAGCGACTTGATGCGAGCCTCGCGATCACCACGCTCCGCAAACAACACCTGCTGGTAGAACTTCAGCTCTTCCACGGAGCCGCGGATGTCTTCCAGCGCCCGGTGGCGCTCTGCCTTCTTGGGGACCGCGGCGTAGCTCTCGGGGAACCAACGGCGGGCCAGCTCCTTGAGGGTCGAGACGTCCACGAGCCGATAGTGGAGATAGGCGTCCACCTCGGTCATGTACTTGGCGATGAACCGCCGGTCTTGATGGATCGAGTTGCCTGCCAGCGGCGCCATCCGCTTGCCCACATGCTTGCGGAGGAAGGCCATGATCTGGTCCTGCGCCTCAGCCTCGGTGACGGTTGACGCGCGCACCCGCTCCGTGAGCCCCGAGTTGCCGTGGGTCTTTCGGTTCCACTCGTCCATCAGCGCCAGCTGCTCCTCGGACTGGTGAATCACCAGTTCGGGACCTTCAGCGATGATGTTGAGGTCCGCATCCGTGACCAGAACCGCGATCTCGAGGATGCGGTCCTGGTCGGGCTGCAGCCCTGTCATTTCCAAATCCATCCAGACGAGATTGAGCTGACTGTTGGACATGGAAAAAAGTACCGGAGGTGGGGGTCGAACCCACACGTCTGTAAGGACAACGGATTTTGAGTCCGCCGCGTCTGCCATTCCGCCACTCCGGCGACGGGAGCGCGGTGCCTACCGATTCGCACCTGCCCCGTCAACCGCGCCACCGCTTCCCGACAGGTCGGATGTTGCGGAAGCCCTGCAGGACGGCTAGGGCTGCGGCCTCTGGAATAACGGCCGGAGTCGTTGGGTTCCGTGCACCATCCCCCACGATGCAGGCTACATACACTATCCCGCACGGATTCTTTGAGGAGCGTTCGAACATGATGAAGCAGTTTGGTTTGAAGATGATGCTCGGCGCGGCGCTGCTCAGCGCCGGCCTGGTGGGCACCGCCTGCCGCAAGTCGCCCTCCGCGGGCGAAGGCTCGGGCTCGGGTGCCGAGACGGGCGCTCCGTTCGATGCGGCCGACCAGTTCGGCCTCAAGGGCGCGCCCCTCAAGGGCGCCGAGAGCGCCATCGTCACTATCGTTGAGTACTCGGACTTTGAGTGCCCTTTCTGCGGCCGGGTCAATCCGACCATGAAGCAGATCATGGAAACGCCTGAGTACGCGGGCAAGGTTCGCGTCATCTTCAAGCACAACCCGCTTCCGTTCCACAAGAACGCGGCGCTCGCGGCCGAGGCCTCGCTCGCGGCCCATGCGCAGGGCAAGTTCTGGGAGATGCACGACAAGCTATTCGACAACATGAAGGCGCTCACCCGTCCTGACCTCGAGAAGTATGCGACCGAGATTGGCCTCGACATGGTCAAGTTCAAGGAAGCCCTCGACAAGAACACCTACAAGGACGCGGTCGCCAAGGACCTTGCCGACGCCGGCAAGGCGGGCGTCAAGGGTACCCCGCACTTCCTCGTCAACGGCAAGGCCATCTCAGGCGCGCAGCCCTTTGAGGCCTTCAAGACCGTCATCGACACGGAAATCAAGGAGATGGAGACCCTCACCAAGGGTGGCAAGTCGCTCGGCGACGCCTTCGGCGAGCGCGTGAAGGCCAACTTCAAGCTTGAGGCTGCTGAGGCCAAGCCGGCCGCACCCGCCGGTCCGGATCCCTCCGACGAACTCTTTGTCCCGGTCGGCGACTCGCCCATCAGGGGCAACGTTGCGGCCGCCGTCACCTTGGTGATCTTCTCGGAGTACCAGTGCCCCTTCTGCGCTCGCGTCGAGGGCACCATCAAGGAGCTCGAGACCAAGTATGGTAAGGACCTCCGGATTGTCTGGAAGGACAACCCGCTCCCCTTCCACGACAAGGCTGAGCCCGCCGCCCGCGCCGGTATCGCCGCCCACGCCCAGGGCAAGTTCTGGGAGTTCCACGACAAGTTGTTCGCCAACCAGCAGGCCCTCGGCCTTGAGGAGCTCAAGGGCCACGCCAAGGAGCTCGGCCTCAACATGGCCAAGTTCGACGCCGACATGAACGCCCCCACCGCCGCCGCCTCCATCAAGGAGGACCAGGCCCTCGCGACCCGCCTCGCGGCCCGTGGCACCCCCCACTTCTTCGTCAACGGCTTCCGCCTCCGTGGCGCCCAGCCCGCCCCCAAGTTCATCGAGATCATCGACCGGGAGCTCGCACGCGCCAAGGCCAAGATTGCCGCTGGCACGCCCGCTGCCGGCGTCTACGACGCCCTTCAGGCTTCGGCGAACAAGGGTGAGGCCAAGATGCTGGCCGGCTCGGCCCCGACCCCCGGCAAGCCCGAGGCGCCCAAGGCGCCCGTCAAGATCACCATCGGCGATGCGCCCTCCAAGGGCCCCGCAAACGCCAAGGTCACCATCGTCACCTACACCGACTTCGAGTGCCCCTTCTGCTCGCGCTTCGCGACCAACCTCGACGAGGCCATCAAGGGCAACCCCGATGTTCGCATCGTCCTCAAGCAGTTCCCCCTCCCCTTCCACAAGAACGCCGACCTCGCCGCGCAGGCCAGCCTTGCGGCCCACGCTCAGGGCAAGTTCTGGGAGATGCATGACAAGATATTCGCCAACGCGAAGGCTCTGACCCGCGCCGATCTCGAGGGCTACGCCACCGAGACTGGTCTCAACATGGCCAAGTTCAAGGAGGCGCTCGACAAGGGCACCTACGCGCAGCAGGTCAAGGACGAGACCGCCGAGGGCCAGAAGATCGGCGTGCAGGGCACCCCGAGCTGGTTCGTCAACGGCGTCTTCCAGAGCGGCGCGCTCCCGCCCGACGCCATCAAGGCCAAGATTGCCGAGTTCATGACCAAGCCCGCTCCGTAACGGAAGTCGGTTTGGCACAGGGCGCGTTCGCAAGATCGCGCCCTTCGCGCTTTTTGCACCCTTGTTTACACCGACCGACGATAAGCGCCGTTCTCCCTCCTGCTGCACCTTTGCGCAGCCTGTCTGAGGGAGTCCTGCCATGTCGTCCACACTGCTCCGCCGCCGCCTCCTCCACCTCGTGCTCTGCCTGCTCGCGCTCGCCGCACTGCCCACCGGCAGCGCGTCGGCACAGGGCATCCTGCTGTCCAGCGGCGACGGCGCAACGCCGCTCCGTCAGACGGAGCAGCGGGTCCACTTCCAGGTGACCGACGACCTCACGGTCGCCCATGTCACCCACGAGTTCCGCAACGAGACCGACACGGCCCTCGAGGCCATCTACTACTTCACCCTCCCCAAGGGGGCGACCACCACCGACTTCGCGATGTGGATGGATGGCAAGCGCATCAAGGGCGAGGTGCTCCCCCGCGAGCGGGCCCGCGCGGTCTACGACAGCATCGTCAGCCGCCTCCGCGACCCGGCGCTGCTCGAGACCAGCGACGGCGACCTCTTCACCGCCTCCATCTACCCCATCCCGCCCCGCGGAACGCAGCGCATCGAGGTGGAGTTTGCCATGCCCAACCTCCACAAGAACGGCCTGCTTCAGCTCCACTACCCCATCTCCCGCTCGGAGGTCGGCGCCGCTGAGCGCCTCTCCTTCGAAGCCGATATCGACAGCCGCAACGAGATCACCTCCATCCAGGCACCCTACGACGAGCCCACCCGCCGCATCAGCGGGCGCCAGGCCGAGGTGAAGCTCGAGCGGACCAAGTCGCAACGGGATGATATCGCACTCCTCGTCGCAACCTCGGGCGACGACCTCGGGCTATCGCTCGTCACCTTCGACCCCGACGGAAACGAGGGCGACGAGGGCTACTTCATGGCCACCCTCTCGGCCAGCAGCGACCTGATGCGTGAAGGAGCGCTCGACCGGCAGATGACCATCATCATCGACCGCTCGGGCTCCATGTCGGGCGGCAAGCTGGCGCAGGCCCAGGCGATGCTCCGCCAGACCATCGCCTCGCTCGGAGAGCGCGACACCTTCAACCTCATCTCCTTCTCGCGCGACACCGAGCTGCTCTTCGCAACGCCGCGGGCGGGCACACGCGAAAACTGCGATGCTGCGCTCCGCTTCGTCGATGCGCTCGTAGCCGACGGCGACACCAACATCGAGGCAGCGCTCCGCGTCGCCCTCGAGCAGCCCACGCGGAACGGCCGACCACACGCCGTGCTCTTCGTCACCGATGGCCTGCCCACGCGCGGTGAGCGCGACATCGACGCCCTCCTCGAACTTGCCAAGGGGAGCAGGACGCAGCGCGACGACCGCCCCGTAGCCAGCCGACGCATCTTCTCCTTCGGTGTCGGATACGATGTGAACACCCGCCTGCTCGACGGCATCGCGCGGAACGGCGACGGCGAGAGCGGCTATGTGCGGCCCTCCGAAGACATCAGCGACATCGTGGGTGCCTTCGTTGCAGGCCTCGCCTCGCCCCTCGTCACGGGGCTGCAGCTCGACTTCGGCGACCAGGTCACCGACCTCCATCCCCGCATCCTCCCCGACCTTTACCCGGGCCGGCCCATCACCGTCTTCGGCCGCTTCTCCTCGCCCATGAGCCAGGAGGTCACGCTCCGCGGACAGGCACGGAGCGGGAGCGTGCGCACCTCCTTCGGCGCCGAGTTCGGAAGCTCGACCGACAGCGCCAACGCCGCCTTCGTGGGCAACCTCTGGGCCGCCCGCCACGTCGCCGACCTGCTCGACACCATCCGCATCGATGGCGCCACACCGGAGCGTGTGCGCACGGTCACCGAGGTCGCCACCCGCTGGGGCATTGTGACCCCCTACACCAGCTTCCTCGTCACGCCCGAAGGCCAGGGCGAAGAGGATGAAGGGGGTGAAGGGGATGGAGAGGAGGAGGAGACCGAGTTCGAGCCGATGCGCCATCACATCCGCGGAGGGGTGCGTTCGGAGCGCTTGATGGAGGCTGTCAGAGACGAGGACCAAAAGGCTGGCCCTGTCGCCGCATCGCGCATCGGAGCCGGCCGAGAGGTTGCGGCGGCCCCCAAGGCCTCACGCAGGGCAGAGGCGGCGGCCGCAGCGCCCGCCGCAGAGGTTGGCAGACAGGCGGTCGAGGATTCGCTCGCCCGCAACCGGTCGCGCTCCAGCCTCCGGGCGGAGAGCTCCACCTCCAGCCGCTTCGCGAGCGGTCGCACCTTCTCACGCCGCGGCGAAGTCTGGGTAGAGGCGGGCCTTGGCAACAGAAGCCCCGACCGTCGCATCGTCGCCTGGAGCCAGGCCTACTTCGACCTCCTGCGCAGCCACCCCGAGCTTCGCGAAGCCCTCGCGCTCGGCGAGCGGGTGGTGCTGAGCGTCGGCCGCGAGGTGATCGAAGTCACCGCGCGCTAGTCGAGCAAACCCGCCCGCCGTCGAACCTCGGTCGGCGGGCGCGCGCTACTTGCGAAATCCCCTCCAAAAACTATGCTCGGCAGGGCTTGGTTTGAGCGGCGTTGCCTCCGCGTTCAGACCGGACCTGCGTCGCCCCGCGCGACACCCTCTCCGCCGGAAAGCGTCCCAATGTCCAAGTCCGTCATGATGCCAGCGCTCGGCGAGAGCGTCGTCGAGGGAATCATCGTCAAGTGGTTCGTGAAGGTCGGCGACCAGGTGAAGTCGGGCGATGTGCTGGTGGAGGTCGAGACCGACAAGGCCAACGCCGAAGTGCCGGCAACCGAGGATGGCTTCGTCGCCCAGATCTTCGCTCAGCCCGGCGCGACGGTGCAGGTTGGAGAGCCCCTGCTCGCACTCTCGAGCAGCCCCGGCGCTGCAGCGGTCACTCCGCCCCCTCCTCCACCGGCTGTTGCTGCTCAGGCACCCGCCGCTGCACCCGCACCCGTTACTGCTCCGGCGCCCGCCCCTGTTGCAACTCCCGCGCCGGCAGCGCCCATCACAGCCTCAGGCGAGGCCATCCCCATGCCCGCACTCGGCGAGAGCGTCGTCGAGGGGATCATCGTGAAGTGGTTCGTCAGCGTCGGCGACTTCGTGAAGGCCGGCAGCAACCTCGTCGAGGTCGAAACCGACAAGGCCAACGCCGAGGTTACCGCGCCCAAGGATGGCTTCGTGACCGCCATCCTTGCCCAGCCCGGCACCACTGTGAAGGTCGGAGGTTCGCTCCTCTCCATGGCCGACTCCCTCTCTGCGCCTGCGCCCGTTGCTGCACCGGCGCCCGTTGCTGCACCTGCGCCGGTTGCTGCACCCGCGCCCGTTGCTGCACCCGCACCCGTCGCTGCACCTGCTGCCTTCGTGCCCCTCGTCGCAGCCTCCACAACGCCCCCCTGGGACCTCGGCAACGGCATCGCTGCTCCCGTTGCCGGCCCCGTCGTTGCGCTGCCCCTCGCGGCGGCCTTAGCGGCCCCCGCGCCCGTGGCTGCGGCTGTCGCTGCACCTGTTGCTGCGGCCGCACCGGAAGCCCGCACAGGTGCCTATGGCGCGCCGCTCGGCACCAAGTATTTCAAGCCGCCCGTCATCACGGTCGGCCCGGACGACGAGGCTGTGCCCTTCAACCGTCGCCGCGGCATCACCGCCGAGCACATGGTCTACTCCAAGCATGTCTCGCCGCAGGTCCCCTGCGTGGCGGAGCTCGACATGTCGGCCATCACGGCGCTCCGTCTCAAGCACAAGGATGCGCTCGCCAAGCAGGGCATCCCGCTCACGCTCCTCGCCTTCGTGCTCAAAGCCACCTGCGTCGCGCTCCGCGAGTACAAGAGCCTCAACGCCAGCGTCGGCGTCGACCAGACCATCTTCCGCGGCCATGTGAACCTCGGCGTTGCTGTCGAGACGGAAGAGGGCCTCGTTGTTCCCGTCATCCGCGACGCAGACAAGCTCTCCGTCGGCGGCCTCGCGAAGGCCGTCAAAGAGTTCGCCGAGAAGGCCCGCGACCGGAAGATCACCGCAGACGACCTCGCCGGCGGCACCTTCACGGTCAGCAATCCGGGCCGCAAGGGCAACCTCTTCGGCGCCGCCATCATCAACCAGCCCCAGGCCGGCATCCTCCGCATGGGCGAGATCGTCAAGCGGGCCATGGTCAAAGAGACCGAGCAGGGCGACGTCATCTCCATCCGGCCGATGATGTACCTCACGCTCACCTACGACCACCGCATCATCGACGGCGTGACCGGCAACGCCTTCCTCTATCGGGTGCGCGAGCTGGTCGAGACGGGCAAGTTCGACCTCACCTAGCCCGGCTGCCTAGAGCGAGCGGAAGGCCGCCATCGGGTCAACCGGCTGCTCCTTCGTCGCGATGTTCGGCTTGGCACCGCGCAGCGTGTCGACCGCCTCGGTGAGGCCGTCGAGCGTCAGCGGGAACATGGGGAAGACCGTCCGGACGGTCTTGATCGTCGGCGCACCCCAGACCCGCTCCGACTCCGGGTTGAGCCAGACGGAGGCCGGGCAGCGCTGCCGCAGCCGCTGCAGCCACTGCAGCCCCGTCTCCTCGTTCCGCGCCCCGTAGTTGATGATGCCGCCCCGCTGCGTGAGCTCGTAGGGGTGCATGTAGGCGTCGCCGACGAGGATGACGCACCAGCGCTCGTCGATCTCTTTGAGCACCTCAGCCGTCGGGCGCCCCTTGAGCTGCGACATGTCGGAGTAGAGCCGCTCATAGGGGCAGTTGTGAAAGTAGTAGTGCTTGAAGGCCTTGAAATGGGTCGAGGCATGCGCGGCGGAGAAGAGCTTCTCACAGAGCGCTGCATGGGGATCCATCGAGCCGCCCACATCCATCAGGAGCAGGACGCGGAGCCGGTTGCGGCGGGGCGGGCCCATCACAATCTCAATCTCGCCGCCGTTGCGCGCGCTCTGATCGATGGTCTTCTCAAGGTCGAGTTCATGGGCCTGATCGTCGCTGCTGAGCCGCCGCAATCGTCGCAGCGCCGAGCCCATCTGGCGGGTGTCGAGCACAATGTCGCTGCGCAGGTTTCGGTAGCGCCGATCGCCCGCAACCTTGACCGCAGTCCGGCCGCCGCCGCTGCCGCCGACGCGCATGCCCTGCGGGTTGGTACCGCCGTTGCCGAAAGGTGAGACGCCGCCCGTTCCGACCCAGTGGCGGCCGCCATCGTGACGCTCCTTCTGCTCCGCGAGCCGCTTCTCAAACTGCTCATAGAGGGTCTCGAGATCCATGTAGGGGATCTGCTGCCGCTCCGCCTCGGTGAGGTCGCGCGGAAGCTGCGGATCGCTCAGCCAGGAGAGCAATTCCTCGGTGAGATCAAACTGCCGCTCGACCCCTTCGAAGAACTCGGCGAAGGCCCTGTCGTAGGTGTCAAAATGGCTCTCACGCTTCACCACCATTGCCCGCGCGAGGTGGTAGAAGACGCCGAGGCTGGCCCGCGCATGACCGCGCGCGAGGGCCTCCATGAGCGCCAGCCACTCGGTAGGTGTGACGCGGAGTCCGTGGCCCCGCAGGTGGTAGAGGAAGTCGACGAACATGGCTCAGAAGCCGGGGCGCCGCGGCCTTGATGCGGCCCGCTTCACAAGCTCCACATCGGTCTCACGCTTGAGCAGCACGCCCAGAAAGGGGAGCTCCGCCGTGATGCGCTCCGCACTGATTCCGGCCCGCCGCAGCGCCGCGAGCCAGTCTACAAGTTCGCTCGTCGAGGGCCGCTTGCGGAGCTCCGGCAGGTCGCGGATCCAGAAGAAGCGGGTGAGCACCTCGTCGAGCAGCGCCTTCTCCACATCGGGGTGGTGGACATGGACGATGTCGCGCATGAAGTCGGGTGTCGGGAAGTCGATGAAGTGGAAGACGCAGCGGCGCAGGAAGGCGTCGGGGAGCTCCTTCTCGTTGTTCGAGGTGATGATGACGATGGGCCGCTCGCGCGCCGTGATGGTCTCGCCGGTCTCGTCGACAAGGAAGCTCATCCGGTCGAGCTCGTGGAGGAGGTCGTTGGGGAACTCGAGGTCGGCCTTGTCGATCTCGTCGATGAGGACAATCATCCGCTTGTCGGAGGCAAAGGCGCGGCCGAGCGGGCCGTGCTTGATGTAGGCGCGGATGTTGCGCACATCGCCGTCGCCGAAGCGGGCATCGTTGAGGCGGGCGACCGTGTCATAGAGGTAGAGGCCGTCGCGGGCCTTGGTGGTCGACTTGATGTTCCAGACGAGCAGCTCGAGCTCGAGGTCCTCAGCAATTGCCTCAGCGAGCCGCGTCTTTCCGGTCCCCGGCTCGCCCTTCATGAGCAGCGGCTTCTGCAAGTCGATGGCGACATTGACGATGTCGCGGAGCTCGGGAGAGGTGATGTAGGTGGAGGTTCCTGAGAATCGCATGGGCCGAATCCTGCGCAGAAGTTGGGAGCGCTGCACTAGCACGCATCGCTGCGGAGCGGTATGACCGGAGCCTCTTCGACCATCGGGACCTGACAGATGAGCAACGCGCAACTCGAGCCAATCATCCTCGTCGCGGCGCATTTCGCGCCTGAGTCGCACGCAGCCATGTTCCGTGCCTTCAAGCTGGCCAAGTACCTTCCCGCCTTCGGCTTCCAGCCCATCGTGGTCACCACCGACACGAACTATGTCTACCTTGAAGACCCCTCGTTGCTGCCGCAGCTTCCGCCCGAGGTTGTCATCATCCGTGCCCGCTACGTGGAGCCGACGCTCCGCGGACTCAGGATGTTGGCAGGTGGCGAGGCGCGCACGACAAAGAGCCTCGCCGCAGCACCAGTCGCAGACGCGCCGCCCGCGGCCGCACCAGCCCGGCAGAAGCCTCTCGGCGCCTTCAGCCGCCGCGCCTACCAGCGGCTCCTGACCGACTGGGTACAGGTCCCCGACCGCTACAACACCTGGGTAGGTCCGGCCATCGAGGCCTGTGAGCGGGCGGTAGCGGAATATGGCGCCCGCATCATTTGGACGACATCGCAGCCCTTCTCCTGCAACACCATCGGGCTCGCGATGAAGCAACGCGGCCTCCACTGGATCGCCGACTTCCGCGACCCGCTGCCCTACGGCCGCAAGTTCATGTCGGACAACCCTCGGGTCGCTCGGCTGCAGACCGACAATGTGCGGGACACCGTCTACGGCGCCGACGCGATCACCTGCATCAGCTCCATCCACCCGCTCATTCTGCAGGATGCCTTCGACCCCGCCCGGCTCCGACCGATGCACCACATCCCGACGGGCATCGACGAAGCCTACCTCCCCACAGCAAGACCCACTCCGGACCCTGCCAACCCTGTTGTCGTCTACGCTGGCGAGTTCATCGCCGACTATGCGAACGACTTCTTCGACCTCTTCGCAGAGATGGCTAAGGAGCTCAGTAACGAAGGGCGCAACCTCACCATGAAGGTGGTTGGAACGAAGCTCATCAACCTGCCGCGGCTCACGGGCGTCATCTCATCCCGAGGTCTCGAAGACAGAGTCATCTTCGTGGACCATCTGCCCCAGCCGGAGCTGTATCGACTTCTGGTTGCTGCCGATGCGGCGCTGCTCTTTCCGGGCCAAAACTCCCACTGGTGGAACTCCTTCGCCAAGCTCAACGACTACATCGGGCTCGGCCTGCAGGTCATTGCCGATGTCCCCAACCCCAGCGAGGCTCGAAAGGAGCTCGAGCGAGCCAGTCTGGGCCACTTCTTAGACGGCAACAAGGAGGAGCGCCTCGCCACCTTCCGGAAGGCACTCGACGGTGATCTTCCGGCAACGCCGCTTCAGGTTGCCTATCGCTCGCGCTATTTGGCGAGTCGGCAGGTTGGCGACTTGGCGAAGCTCTTCCGTACCGTCCTCGACGCCCCGCAGCCCTAGCCGCGGAAGTAGGTGAGGTACCAGGCGGCAAACCGCTTGATACCCTCTTCGATGTTGGTGCGCGGCCAGAAGCCTGTGAGGGCATGCAGATCACCGATGTCTGCGAAGGTTGCAGGCACATCGCCCGCCTGCATGGGCAGGTTCTCGATCACCGCCTTCGCACCGAGCTCCTTCTCCAGGAGTTCGATCACATAGGGCACCTTCACCGGGCGGTGGTTGCCAATATTGAAGACCCGGTAAGGCGCGGCGCTGGTGCCGGGGTCACCCGCCGCCGCATCCCACGATGGGTCGGCCGCCGGCGGCTTGCGCAGCAGCGTCACGATGCCCTCGACGATGTCGTCTATGTAGGTGAAGTCTCGCTGCATCTCGCCATGGTTGAAGAGCTGAATCGGGTGCCCCTCGAGGATGGCCTTGGCGAAGATGAACATCGCCATGTCGGGCCGGCCCCACGGTCCATAGACGGTGAAGAAGCGGAGCCCCGTCGTCGGGATACCGTAGAGGTGGCTGTAGGAGTGGGCCATCATCTCGTTGGCCTTCTTCGTCGCTGCGTAGAGGCTCAGCGGATGGTCAACGCTCTGCCGCACCGAGAAGGGCAGTACAGCGTTGGAGCCATAGACCGAACTCGACGATGCGTAGACCAGGTGCGAAACGGGGTTATGGCGACAGCCCTCGAGGATGTTGAGCGTGCCCGCGAGGTTCGCGTCGAGATAGGCGTGCGGATGCTCCAGACTGTACCGCACCCCAGCCTGCGCGGCGAGGTGAATACAGCTCGCAGGACAGAGCCGAGCGAACAACGCCGGCACTGCCACACGGTCGGAGATGTCGAGTTCGATCAGCTCGAAGTTCGGTGAGGCTGCGAGCCGAGCGAGACGGGCACGCTTGAGCCCCACATCGTAGTAGTCCGATAGGTTGTCGACACCCACAACACGCGCGCCCTCGGCGAGTAGCCGTTCGGCCACATGGTAGCCGATGAATCCGGCCGCGCCGGTGAGCAGAATGGGAGGGTTAGATGGCATCGTTCACAGGCTCCAGTAGCCGATGCCCTCGGGCACACTCGAACGCGGGATGCAGGACTTCACGTCGACGAGTAGTCCACCCGCCTTCAGCATACCGAATAGCGCGTCCGCTGCCAGCTCCCGGTACTCACGGTGCGAGACTGCCAGCACCAGCGCATCGAGACCCGAGAAGGCATCGAGCTTGCTGAGCGTAAGGCCATACTCGTGTGCCACCTCGTCGGCCTGCGCGTGCGGGTCGTGGATGATGGGATCGATGCCGAACTCGCGGAGCTCGTGCAGGATATCAGGCACGCGGCTGTTGCGGATGTCGGGCACATCCTCCTTGAAGGTGAGTCCGAGCACGCCGACCCGCAGGCTGCTTCCGTCACGTCCAGACGCCAGGAGCAACTTCACCATCTTCGTCGCGATAAAGGCGCCCATGCCATCGTTGATCCGGCGACCGGCAAGGATTGTATCGGGGCGGAAGCCAACGCTCTCGGCCTTCGCCGTCAGGTAGTAGGGATCGACCCCGATGCAGTGGCCACCTACCAGGCCAGGAGAGAACTTCAGAAAGTTCCACTTTGTGCCTGCCGCGTCCAACACATCGCGGGTGTTGATGCCGAGCCGGTCAAAGATCATCGCCAGCTCATTCATGAGCGCGATGTTGAGGTCGCGCTGCGTGTTCTCAATGACCTTCGCGGCCTCTGCCACCTTGATGGTCGGAGCGCGGTGCACGCCCGCCGTAACGATGGCGCCATAGGCAGCTGCAACGCGGTCGAGCGTCGCGGCATCCTGCCCTGACACCACCTTGACGATACGCTCCAGCGTATGCTCGCGATCGCCCGGATTGATGCGCTCCGGCGAGTAGCCCAGCGTGAAGTCGATGCCACAGCGCAGGCCCGAGATTCGCTCGAGCACCGGACCGCAGATCTCCTCTGTCACACCTGGGTAGACCGTCGACTCGTAGACGACCACGGCGCCCGGCTTGAGCACCCGGCCGACCGTCTCCGATGCCTTGATCATCGCGGTGAGGTCGGGGCGCTTGCTGTCATCGATCGGCGTGGGGACTGTGACGACAAAGAAGGTCACACCGGCCAGGTCTGCAGGGTCTGCAGTCACACGCAGCGACGAGGCAAGCAGCCGCTCCTTCTCCACCTCTGCGGTAACATCGAAGCCCGCGCGGAGCGCATCCACCCGCCCCTGCTTGACGTCGAAACCGACCGTTCCATCGAACCGATCGGCGAAGGCAAGCGCGACGGGAAGACCGACGTAGCCGAGGCCAATGACACCAACTCGCTCTTGCATGACAGAAACCCTGACCAAGGAAGACCCAAACAGAAAGCCGCTCTAACGGTTCGCCAACGCCGATTCCAGAGAGGCTGCGCGCCCGGCGACGATCGCACGTGCACGCTCGAACGACCCAACCTCAGCGGCAGAAGGTGGCGTCCACCGTTGTGCGACGAGCTGCTCACCCAAACCCGCCGCGTAGCAGCCACGGTAGACCTCCCGCTTGGCAACCGCCTGGGCCGAGAGCAGCAGCGCGCGCAAAGGCTCTTCGCGCCGGTACTTCGAGAAGATCTGCAGCTGCGCCGCGTAGCTCGCCGCCATCTTTGCAAAGCTCATGGAGCCGGGCTGGGCGTAGACATAGTTCGGCGACGCGAGCAGGCAGGCCGCGTGACGGCGACGAACCTTCACCAGAAAATCACGGTCCTCGCTGAAGCGGAGCGACCGATCGTAGCCCGCCTCGCGCGCCACCTCCATGCGGAGCAGCGATGAGGCGTGCGGAAGATCGGATTGACCCAAACGGACGAGTGGTGCACGAAACTCTTCGCCCGCTGGCCCTTGGCGACCAATGATTTCGCCCGACCCGTCCGTGATCGCCATCGCCGAGCTCACGAGCCCTGCCTCCGCGAAGCGCTCAAGCGCCGCGACCTGGGTCGAGAGCTTGTCGGGATAGACCCAGTCATCCGCATCGACCATGCCGAGGAACTGGCCTGTCGCCATCTCGAGCGCGGCTGCGCGTGCCCAGCCGCGACCTCGATTGACAGTGAGCCGCTGCAGCCGAATCCGCGGGTCACCGAACCGCTGCAAGAGCTCCCACGTGCCGTCCGTCGAGCCGTCATCGACGATCAGACACTCCCAGTCCGTGAAGGTCTGCTCCAGCATCGAGGCCACCGCCCAACGGAGCGACCGCTCGGCGTTGAAGCAGGGGATCATCACCGAAACAGTGGGTGCTGCGCCCATCTAGAGCCCCGCTCCGTGGCGATTGAGCGCGGCACGGAAGGCCTGCCAGTAGCCCTCCCAGGTGCAGTCTCGCAGCACCCGCGCACGGCCCCTGGCGCCCTCTGCGCGAACCGTCTCCGGCGAAGCAACGAGCGCGCGAAGATGCACGGCGAGCGCGGCCTCATCATCGGCCTCGATGAGCCATCCGCCCTCCCCATCGGTCACCGCATCTGGGATGCCACCCGTACAGGCGCCGACCACAGCGGTGCCGCAGGCCTGCGCCTCCAGAAAGACCAGCCCGAATCCCTCTACCTCCCGGGACGCTTCGAGCTCACGCGTCAGCAAGACGAAGAGGTCCGAGGCAGCATAGAGTGACGCAAGCTCGGACTCCGGCACAAAGCCCAGCCACTCGACCATCGACGCAACACCGAGTTCCTCCGCCAGCGCGCGGAGCGACGCCTCTGCGGGTCCCCTCCCAGCAATGGCGTAACGAAGATCAACGCGCGCCTCCAATGGGAGCAACGCGATGGCGCGAAGCACCGTGTCGTGCGCCTTGTAACCGGAAAGCCTGCTCACCGTGAGCACCACCTGCTTGCCTCCCCAGCCGCGGCGCCCACGCTCCGCCTCGCGGCCAACCGGTGTAAAACGGGTTGCATCGACCGCCAGTGGAACCACCTCCACAACCGCCTCCGGTGCCGTGCGACGAACCCACTCCGCCGTGTAGCGCGAATTCGCAATGACCACCTGCGCACCCTTCAGGGTCCGCCGCTGCAGGCTAGCCCAAAGCCGACGCCGCCACGGAGAACGCGACGGCATGAGCTCCATACCGTGCGCGAGGATGGCGTGAAACCGGGGCCGACCGAGCGAGGCGAGCAGCCCCTCCGGATACCAGATACCGCTCACAACAACCTCGTCGCGCCACGACGGCACGCGCAACAGCGCCGCAAGCTCGCGACGCGGACGCTCAGGATTCACCCGATCCGTCGGAACCCCGGGGACCGAAAGCCCCGAGAGCTCTGACGACTGCGTCAGGACCTCCACCGACACCCCTGCAGCCTCCGCCGCAGAGACGATCTCGCTGCTCAGTCTGGCGATCCCTCCATCGCGCGGCGGATAGTCGAAGCTGAAGACAATCACGACAGACACCCGAGTCGATGGGAGCGACGATGGTGTCTGACTACCCCGACCTTCGTCCTGCCGTCAAAGGTCGATTCTGCCTTCGCTCGGGACCAACAAACGAGCCGCTACTTGGGCGACCCCTGCTGCCGCGGCGCTGGCCGGGTGGTGCTGCCGCGGCGCCCCTTCTGCACCGCCTCCAACGCGCGCTCTGCCTGCACCCGGAACGTCGACTCTTCGCGCGCCAGTTTGAGCTGTTGCTCCGCGGTATCGAAGCGCCCCAACGCCAGATAAGCCTGCCCCGTGACAAGCCCGATGCGTGCGACCTCGGTGGAAGTGCCGCCGGACACAAGGCGCAGCTCCCGACCATCCTCATCGACCAGCTTGGCCGCCCCCTCCGGCGCCGCACCGCGACCTGCCATTTCGCGCACCGCGCCCAGACGAAGCAGCCGCAGCCGTACCTCCGTCGGATAGGTTGCGATCGCTGCTGCAAGCCGCTTCATCAAGGCTGGCGTCCCACCCTGTGCCGCCTCCAGCGTGAGCCTCATATGCACCGTATCTACGCTCTCTCCAGCGGCTCGCGCACGTTGCTCGAGCAGGATTTCGGCAGAGTCGTATCGCCGAAGCGACATCGAGATGGAAAATGCCACGTCGATGGTGGGCAGATGGCCCGGGCTCCGAGACATGAGCGCAATCGCCAACGCCAGCGCATCGTCGTTGCGCTTCTCCCGACGCAGATAGGAGATCGCCGCCAGCTCCGCCGTCGTCTCCTTTGGCAGACAGGGTACCCACGTTACCACGACCCCTCCGAGTCGGGTCCAGAACCGCGGAAGAACGAGATAGGGATTGTTCACCAGCAGGTAGTCGTGCGTTCGTGCGCAGACCTCCTCGGTCGACCCGCGCTGCTCCGCCTCGTTGATGCGGAAGGCGAGCGACGACTCATCCATCGGCGCCGCATGGAGCAACCAGGCTGCGATCTCAGCGGCCCGCTTGCCATCCCGCTTCGCCAAGGAGCGCCGCCCCTCTTCCACCAACACGATGGGCGCGACAGGAGATAGCCGTGCCTGCGCCAGCACACGCTCTGACCAGGCGCCGTCGACCTCCTGCACGCGCCGCTCCGTCCCCGCAAACGGGTTGCGGCCACGCTGCTGACCCAGCCCACGCGATGCTCCAAGCTGCGGCGCAGCAACCAGCACAACCAGCGCCGCAACCAGGCCGACGACCCAGCCACGCAGCCGAATCCCCTCGCCGGCCGGAGCCGGACGCGCCATCCGCCACGACGCTGTCCCCAGCGACAGGAGCAGCAGCGCAAAGGGCAGACTCTCCCACGCCATGCCGAGCATTGCATCGCAAACAACCCAGACCGTCAGCACCGACAGCGCCGCCGCATAGCCGCGCTGTGAACCAGCGCACAACCGACGCACGGTGCTGCCAAAAATCCAGCCCCCGACCGTCAGCGCCAAGAGCGCCATCAACCAGCCATGATCAAAGACAAACTGAGCCGGCTCCGACTCCACAAAGGCGGGGCGGTACCCGCCCGCCACAGGCACAATCCGAGCGCCCAGATCGTGGAACCCGCCGGGCCCAAACCCGAACAGACCGGCATCGCCCAGATGAGCATAGGCAGGCTGCCAGAAGGCGACCTTGCCCGTAAACGACTGGGCCGCCGCGGCGACCGTGGGCACGGCCTCCACGCCGGCGACAACGCCCGCGCATACCAGCCCAGCCGCCACCGGCAGCATCACGAGCAGCGCCGCAGCCCGACCGCCGCGGGTCCGCCGCGCTACCAACCAGGCAAGCCCGCCCGCCACCAGCGCCGCTGCCGTCGCCGCCAACGCTCCATGCGCCTCCAGCCGGAACGCCTGCAACACGAGCAGCGAGCCCGCTCCGATCCAGGCAGCCCGGGCCGAAGCGCGGTCGCCCCGCAACGCGGCCAGTCCCCAGGCAGCGACCGCGCCCAACGCACACAGGCTCCCCGCCACGTTGGGGTTCGAAAAAGGGGCCGCCAACGGGATGAAGTGAGAGGCCGCAGGGAACTGATAGCGACCGAAGAGCGCGGTCGCCTTCACAACCTCGTGCAATACACCGACCAACATTACAAGCAGGCCGGCCGCCGTCGTCACCGTCAGCAGCTGTCGAAATCCGGCGGTTGTCCCGAACCGCATCGCCACAGCATCGGCCACCAGCGCCATGCCGATCAGACGCACCGCGCCACTCGCAGCTCCCCCTGGCGCGAGGGCGCCTGTCTGCGGCAGCGCCGGCCAGAGCGCCCAGCCCTGCGCCGTCAACGGCGACGCCATCCAGCCACCCAGCGAACTGCCGCGAAGGAGCGTCAGCGCCGCGAGCAGCAGCAAAAAGACGACGACCGGAGAGAGCTGATAGGCATCGTCTCGCTCCCGTGCCGCCCAAACACAAACAAACCAGACCGGCACCGCGGCCAGCGCCACCGGCACCGCAAAGCCAGCCAAGATGCCACCGCCTGAGAGGGGCGCCAGCAGGAGCAGCACCCCCACCATCGCGATGGCTGCCTGCTCCATACGCGACGCCTGCGAGCGACCCCTGCGGATGCTCCGCTCGAGCCGCGCGCTAGATTCTCTGGACCGGTCCGACATAGGTCGCTGGCTCGCGCAAGTGTGAATATCCGCACCCCTAACAGCAAGCGATCGAAGGAGCGACCCGAACTTCGCGGCTAGCTCTCGGCGCTGGCTCGCAATGCAAAGGTGAGCGCACCGCTGCCCGCGCCTACCACCATCGTTGAGCCTGGTGAGATGCCGCCCGACAGCAGCGTCTTGGCGAGCGGGTTCTGCAGGTGGTGGATGATCGCCCGCTTGAGCGGACGCGCTCCGTACATCGGGTCGAACCCCTCCTCCGCCAGGAACTCCAGCGCGTCGTCGGTCAGCTCCAGCCGGATGTCGCGCGCCTCCAGCCGCGACACCAGCGACTTGACCTGGATCCGCACAATGTCGTCCATCTGGCTGCGCGACAGCGAATGGAAGATGACCGTCTCGTCGAGGCGGTTCAGGAGCTCCGGCCGGAAGGTCTCCGACAGCGCCTGCTGCACCGCGACCGCAATCGCCTTGTCGTTGCCGGCCAGCTCCAGGATCTGCTGGCTCCCCACATTGGAGGTCATGATGATGACCGCATTCTTGAAGTCGACCGTACGCCCCTTCGCGTCGGTCAGCCGGCCCTCGTCGAGGAGCTGCAGCAGGATGTTGGTCACATCCCTGTGCGCCTTCTCGATCTCATCGAGCAGGATCACCGCGTAGGGTCGCCGACGCACCACCTCCGTCAGCTGACCGCCCTCGTCGTAGCCCACATAGCCAGGCGGCGCACCGATGAGCCGCGCCACAGCATGCTTCTCCATGTACTCCGACATGTCGATGCGGACGAGCGCCGACTCGTCGTCAAACAGGAAGGCTGCCAGCGCCTTTGCCAGCTCGGTCTTGCCCACACCCGTCGGCCCCAGAAAGAGCATGCTACCGATGGGGCGGTTGGGATCCCCAAGCCCGCTCCGCGAACGGCGCACCGCATCGGCCACCGCCGAGATCGCATGCTCCTGGCCCACAACCCGCTCCCGCAGACGGCTCTCCATCTCGAGCAGCTTCTGCTGCTCCGACTCCACCATCCGCGTCACCGGGATGCCCGTCCAACGGGCCAAGACCGCAGCAACATCCTCGGCCGTCACCTGCTCACGCAGGTAGCTCTTACCGCCCGCACGCAGCGCAGCGAGCTCGGCATCGGCCACAGCGATCTGCCTCTCGATCGTCGGGATCTCGCCGTACTGCAGCCGCGCAGCCAACTCGAGCTCGCCTCGTCGTGCGGCCGCCTCCCGCTCATACCGCTTCTGCTCCAGCAGCGCGCTGGCCGCACGACGGGCCGAATGCACCGACTTCTCCTGCTGCCAGACAACCTTCTTCGATGCCGCTGAGGCGCGCAGATCGGCAATCTCATGCTCTGCTGCCTGAAGGCGATCATGCGAGGCCTTGTCGTCCTCGTTCCGCAGCGCCTCGCGCTCAATCTCCAGCGAGATCAGCCGCCGCTCCAGGTCGTCGATCTCGCTCGGCATGCTCTCCGTCTCCATCTTCATCCGGGCAGCAGCCTCGTCCATGAGGTCGATCGCCTTGTCGGGCAGGAAACGGTCGGCGATGTAGCGGTTCGACAGGGTCGCTGCCGCCACCAGCGCGCCGTCGGAGATGCGGAGACCGTGGTGCACCTCATACCGCTCCTTGAGGCCGCGCAGGATGGTGATGGTGTCGGGCACGGTCGGCTCGCCAACGAAGACGGGCTGGAACCGGCGCTCGAGCGCGGCATCCTTCTCGATATACTTCTGATACTCCTTGAGCGTCGTCGCACCCATGCAGCGGAGCTCGCCGCGGGCCAGCGCCGGCTTGAGCATGTTGCTCGCATCCATCGACCCCTCGGCCGCGCCCGCACCGACGATGGTGTGGAGCTCGTCGACAAAGAGAATGACCTCTCCGGTCGCCGCCGTCACCTCCGCAAGCACCGCCTTGAGCCGGTCTTCAAACTCGCCCCGGTACTTGGCGCCGGCGATGAGCGATCCCAGGTCGAGGCTCAGCAGCCGCTTGCTCCGAAGGCTCTCCGGCACATCACCGCTGGCGATCCGCTGTGCGATGCCCTCCACGATGGCCGTCTTGCCCACACCCGGCTCTCCGATGAGCACCGGGTTGTTCTTGGTCCGCCGGCTCAGCACCTGCAGCGAGCGGCGAATCTCCTCGTCGCGCCCCACGACAGGGTCGAGCTTGCCCGTCCGTGCAGCCTCCGTGAGGTCGCGCGCATACTTCGCGAGCGCCTGAAACTTCGACTCGGGCTGGTCGTCCACCACACGCTGGCTCCCGCGCAGGTCGAGGATGGCCTTGCGCAGGATCTCCGCATTGAGCCGGTGGCCCCGGAGGAGCTTTGATACGGCGCTGTCGGCCTCGAGCAGCCCGAAGAAGAGGTGCTCCACCGACACATGGGTGTCGTGCATCCGGTCGGCCTCCTGCTGGGCGATGGCGAAGGCCTTGTCGAGCGCGGCCGTGAGGCCCCGCTGCAGGTCGCCGGAGGCCTTGGGGAGCTTGGCCAGCTGGCCCTCCGCCTCGCGGAGCAGCGCGTCGACCGAGAGGCTGAGGTGTCGTGTCAGCGCGGCCGCAAAGCCATCCTCCTGACGGAGCAGCGCGACCAGCAGATGAAGACCGTCGATGCTCGGATGCTGCTGCGTCTGCGCCGCGTCCACCGCCGCCTCGATGGCCTCGCGGGACTTGATCGTGAGCTTCTCTGAACGGATCATGGGACCTCCCTCAAGATCGCTACCGACGGCGCGAATCCGCCCGTCTGCTGCGGCCGGACGGGGCGTCCGGTTTGCTACAGCATTGCGTGTGCCGCCCAGATAGGCGCGAACACTGCGGCGTCAAACGCGCCGCGTCCCTTCAGTCGAGCAGGAGGAGGTCTGCGTCCGCCTGACCGACCGTCTCGATCCAGTAGGCCCGGAAGTCCTGCTTGAGCTCCTTCTCAATCTGCCGGATCCGCTCCCGCGAGACGCTAAAGGTCTCGCCGATCTCCTGCAGGCTCTCCGGCTCGTCGTTGGCAACGCGGCGGTCCCAGATCGACCGCTCCCGATCGTTCTTGAGGCCGGCGCGGAAGGTCTCGAAGGCCACACGGATCTGATCCTGCAGCCGCTTCCGAGCGACGGCCTCGTCCGGTGCCATCTGCTGGTTGTCTGCAATCACCTCTGCGTAGGTCTTGGAGCCCGGTGCACCGACGGGCGCATCGAACGAGACAGGCCTCACATTGAGGACCTGACCGACGTCGATGACCTCGCGCTCCTCCACGCCAAGATGGTCGGCAATCTGACGGGTGGTGGGCGACAGGAGCCCCTGATTCTCGAGCTCCTTGCGGGCCTTCTGCAGGTTGTAAAACAGCCTGCGACCGGCGCGGGTGTTGCCCACCTTGATGAGCTGCATCGCGTTCATCAGGTAGTTGAGGATCATCGCCTTCACCCAGTACTGGGCGTAGGAGGTGAACTTCACTCCGCGGTAGGGATCGTAGCGGCGCACCGCCTCCGAGAGGCCGATGTTGCCCTCCTGGATGATCTCCATCAACTGCCCGTTGCGGCGCTGATACTGATGGGCAATCTTCACCACGAGGCGGAGATTGGAGAGAATGAGGCTGCGGGCCGCATCGAGGTCGCCGCTCGCGTGGTAGCGTTCGGCCAGCGCCTGCTGCTTCTCTGCAGGCAGGATCTCCACCTGCTTGAGCTGGGCGAGGTAGGTGGTCAGCGGATCGTTGGAGTAGAGCAGCTCCGACGTGGGCGGCGGGAGCACGATGGCCCGCTGCGGCAGAACACGCACGACCGGGTCGGCCGGAAGCAACAGGGCACTCAGCCCCGCCTCCAGCTCCGCCTCGGTCACCAGTTCCACTTCCTTTGCCTCGGCTTCGCCCTCGGTCACGGGGGACAGCACAGCCATCAGGTCATCATTGGCAGAGGAAGAGAAACTAGATTCCATTGCGGCTTCATACATACAGTACCATCCTGGTAAACGGAAACCGACTGGCACCAGCCGTCGGGAGCAAACTCGTATTCACGGTTTCCGGGTTGCCAAATGCGACCCGATCTTCGTGGTATTCCCCGCCCTCGTCGAAGCGCAGCGCTCAGGCCAAGCGCTTCTGGAGGGGTGGGAGCCGCAATCTAGACACGGAATTGGGTACTGCAACTGCCGCAATGAATCCCTCTCCGCGCCCTGCGGAGCGAGATGGCGGAACAGCCATCGAGCCAGCAGAGAAGTCACAACCTAGCAGAGGTTTCCCATCTGCCAAGTCGCTCCAAGGCCCCCCTGGAACGTTCTGTCTACCCCTATCCCCGGGTCTTGCCAGCGAGGAGGTCGGCGAAGGTGCCGAGCCGTGCCGGCTCGCCCTGCTTGGAGCTCCGGTAGGCCTTGAGTGCTGCCTCTGACTCGGCGTCCTGATCGGAGCGGCGGGTCAACGTGAGGCGCCGGCGCTCGGGCTCCACCGCGAGGACCATTGCCTCGATTGCGCTGCCCGCAGCGAACTTCGCGTGGACCGACTTGTCTTCGCCCTCTGCGAGCTGCGACATCGGGATGAGGCCGGTGATGCCGTTGGGGAGCGTCACAAACAGGCCGAAGCTCTGGATGGACTCGACCGTGCCTTGGATGCGGGCTCCCACAGGGAAGGCCGCCGAAACACCGGCCCAGGGGTCTTCGGCGAGGGCCTTCATCGAAAGCGCAATCTGACGCTTGCGAGGATCGACGTCGACAACCTGTACCTGAACGCGATCGCCGACCGCGACAACCTCGGAGGGGTGATGGATGCGACGACCAACGGCCATCTCACTGATGTGGACAAGGCCGTCGATGCCGGGCGCGATCTCCACGAAGGCACCGAACTTCTCGAGCTTGGCGACCGTGCCGCTGTAGGTCGAGCCGATGGAGAAGGCAGCGATGGCATCGAGCCAGGGATCGCTGGTCGCGGCCTTCATGGAGAGCTTGATGCGCTTGGATGGACGGCCGTCTTTGGTGACGGTGTCTTCGATGCGGAGGATGCGGACGCGGACGGTCGCACCCATCGAGAGCACGTCGGCCGGGTTGGCAACGCGCGACCAGCCGAGCTCGGAGACATGCACCATGCCCTCGATGCCGCCAAGGTCGACGAAGGCGCCGAACTCGGTGATGCGGGTGACGGTGCCGTCCAGCTCGCTGCCCTCTTCGATTTTGGACATGGTCTCATCGGCAGCGCGGCGGCGCTCGTCGCGGATGAGTTGCGTGCGCGAGACGACCACATTGCGGCCGCCCTCTTCGATGCGGGTGATGAGGAATCGGTAGCTCTGTCCGACATGCTTGTCGGGCTCGCCGCCGCTCTCAAAATCGATCTGCGAGAAGGGGCAGAAGCCCTTCACGCCAGGAAGCTGGATCTCGAAGCCGCCCTTGTTGTGCGACAGGACCTTGCCCTCGACGGGGATGCCCTGGTTCTTGGCCTCTTCGAGCATCTCGACAGACTTGATGTTCTTGCCGAGCGCGGTGGAGAGCTTGATGCCGCCGCGGGTGTTGACGACGAACGACTCGACCTCGTCGCCGACCTTCACGGTGATGGTGCCGTCGTCATCGACGAACTCGGAGGCATCGATGGTACCCTCGGTCTTGGCGCCGAGGCTGACGAAGATGGTGCCCCGCGCGATGGAGACGATGCGGGCCTTCACGCGCTGGCCGTTGTCGAAGTGGGCGACGGTGGTGTTGGTTGCGCCGAACATGGCGGCAAAGTCATCGGTTGTCGGAATCTTCTGGTCGGGCGGCGACGGGTCGCGACGAGGCTCGTGCGCGGGAGTGGCCTCGGCGGCGCGCGCTGCGGGAGCGGCGGAGACGGGAGCCTGGGGCGCAGCCTCAGCGGGCGCGACAGCGATGGGCTGCGGCGGGGTCGACGCGGGAGCCTCCACCGGGTCGGCCGCACCTGCTGGAACCTCGGCCTCGTCTACCTTGCGTCGAATCTTCATGCCCGGCTTGTAATCTTCCACTTCGACCTCCCGTGATGCAGCGTGCGCTCGGAGCGTTGGGCTGCGGCAGGCGGATTACCGAGGCCCATTGTTACTGTAAAGGCGCGCGGCTTCGTGGTAGCCAACAGGGTGACGCTTTGCTGCCAACGAAATCACGGGAGTCCCATGACGATTCGCTTCGCCTGCCGCATCTTCTCACTGCTTCTGTTGACCGCGACGGGGTGCGCGGGCGGCGAGACGGTGGGCACAGCGCCCGACGAAGATACTGCTTCGGTGCGCGACACCGGCAGGGTCGATACCGGTGTCGACGACACGGGCAGCACCGACACTGCGAGCGAAGACACGGCGCCCGACACTGTTGCCGATACCGCGCCAGACACATCGGTTGACACGGCTGATGCCGTCGGAGGCCCTGTGGCCTGCACGCCTGCGACGGCTGCGGCGGTCTGTGGCGACGCGAACGCCTGCTTCAACGGCTTCTGCTGCAACGTGGCCTGTAACCAGGGCTGCGCGCGGTGCGACCTGCCGGGGCGAGAGGGCATCTGCACCCCGCTCGATGCCGGCACAACCTGCCGCGAAGGGTCGAACCTCTGCGATGCGGCAGAGGTCTGCGACGGGCTCTCGGCGGCCTGCCCCGCCGACCGGTTTGCTGGCGCCGGGACGAGCTGCGGCTCGACCGATTCGACCCTCTGCGACGCGCCGGACAGCTGCGACGGGTTTGGCAACTGCGACGCCAACTTTGAGCCCTTCGACACAGCCTGTGGCGGTGGCGACGGAGCCTGCCTGCTCGGCGAGCGGTGCGACGGCTTCGGTGTCTGCGCGAGCGCCGGCCAGAAGCCGCCGGGGACGCCCTGCGGCGAGACGACCAGCAGCGCCTGCGACGCCTCCGACAGTTGCAACAGCGGCGGTGAGTGCCTGCCGAACTTTGCGCCCGACACCGCTACCTGCGGCGACCCTGGAAGTTCGCCCTGCGACGCGCCCGACCGGTGCGACGGGCTCGGTGGATGCGAACCGCGCCATGTGCCGGTTGGGGCGAGCTGCGGCGACGGCGGGAGTTCGGAGTGCGACAGGCCCGACAGTTGCGACGGTGAGGGCGCCTGCATCGCCAACCCGCTGCCTGCCTTCACCGCCTGCGGCGACCCTAGCAGTTCGCCCTGTGACCGGCGCGACAGCTGCGATGGCGCGGGCAGCTGCCTCCCGCGTGTCTCACCCGCCGGTGTCTCCTGCGGTTCGAGCGTCGCGACCGAATGCAACGCCCCGGATGTCTGCGACGGTACAGGTGGTTGTTCGACGCAGTTGGCCCCTGTAGGGAGCGCCTGCGGTTCGGCGAGCAGGTCGGCCTGTGATGCGCCGGATAGCTGCGATCTCTTCGGTCGCTGCGTTGCCAACCTGGCGCCCACCACAGCCGTCTGCCGGCCTGCCGCGAGCGACTGCGATGTTGCCGATCGCTGTGATGGCCGCGGAGGCTGCGGCGCCGATGCGCTTCAGCCCGGTGGTACCGCCTGCGGCGATCTCACAGCAACGGAATGTGACACCCCCGACAGTTGCGATGGTGCGGGCCGCTGCCTGAGCAACCCCCTCGCCGCGGGAACGACTTGCCTGGTCGCGAGCAGCCCCTGCGAGGGAGCCGGCTTCTGCGACGGCATCGGTGCCTGCGGCGGCGGACCGCTGCTGCCACCGGGCACCCTCTGCGGCTCGAGCGCCGTGAGCGAGTGCGACAACGCAGACAGCTGCAACTCCCTTGGCGACTGCATGCCGAACCACCGCGTGGTGGGCTCGGGCTGCGGCGCGCTGGCAACGGGGCCGTGCGACGGCAGTGACCTCTGCGACGGGAACGGTGCGTGCTCGCCCAACTTCACGGCAGAGGGCGCAAGCTGCGGCAGCAACCTGTCTGGGGTCTGCGATGATGCCGACAGCTGCGACGGTGTGGGGAGCTGCAACCCCCGACCGAAGGCGTCGACCGTGGTCTGTCGTGATGCCGTCAGTGGCTGCGATGCAACGGAGCGGTGCGATGGCGCGGGGAGCTGCCCGAACGATGCCTTCGCGACGGCGGGGACGGCCTGTGGCTCGGCGACGACAACGGCCTGCAGCGCCGCAGACAGCTGCGACGGAACGGGCCTCTGCTCGCTGCGCGATGCAGCCGACGGCACGGCCTGCGGAGCAGCGACCACGGCCTTCCGTTGCGATGGGGCGGGCTGTGGCGCGCGTGCGCAGCAGCAGGTGACGACACCGCTCTGCACAGGTGGAAACTGCGCGCCGCAGACAGGCGGCTGGAGCGATCTGGAGGTGTGCGGGGTGGATGCCTCCTGCACGGTCGACGGCACCTCTGCCTACTGTGATCGTTGCGACACGCCGCCGCCGGCCCGCTGCGACGCGAACCGTGCGGTGAACTCTGCCGCGGTGGGTGTGTGTGGCGCGAGCGGCTGCACCTATGCGGAGGTTGCGACTGATTGTGGCGGCGGCTGCTCGGTCTCGGGCGGCATCGCCTCCTGCAGCGCCTGCGGCAGCGGCTTTGCGGCCGTAGCGGGCGCCCCCTTCTGGAGCTTTGAGACGAACACGGACGGCTGGGCGCTTGACCCCGACTGGGGGCGTTCCACCACCTACGCTTCAGCTGGCTCGTGGGGGCTCTCCTATCTTCCCGATGACTACGACTTCGACCTCGGCACATACGGCTACGCCAACGGAGCCAGTGCGCGCGCCCGCTGGAACACGGATGTCGATGCATCCCAATGTGGCGGTTGTAACGTGAGCCTGAGTTTCAAGGTTCGCGGTTACACCGAGCCCACCTACGATGGCATCACGGTGCAGTGCCGACCGGCGGGTGGGACCTGGAACAGCGTTGGCTCGCTCATCTCAGGATCCTACGGTTCGGCGACGACCGTCAACCAGAGCATCCCCGCGAGCTGCTTGAGCGCTGCAACGCGCTTGGGCTTCAACTTCACCAGCGACTTCAGCGTCATTGACGACGGGTACACCATCGACGCGGTGCGCATCTCGACCACGCCGACGATTCCGGACGGCTACCTCGACAACACCACATCGGTCGGGTTCGGGGGCTGGAGCTGCGACCCCGATAGTTGGAGCACCTCGCTGCAGATTCTGGTCGCCTACTACGCCAACGGCGGTGGCGCTCCGATTTACCGCACGGTTACCGCCGACCAGAGCCGGACCGACCTGGTCACCGCAGGGGTCTGCGGCGGAACAGCGCTCCACGGCTACGCCTACGACCACGATCCCGCGGTCCTTGCAGCGTTAGGAGCCGGCACCCACACGATCCGGAGCTATGCCATTGATGCGACGAGCTGCGGAGGCCTGCCTTACGAGCTGCAGGGCTCGCCGCGCACCTTCACGCGGTAGCCGCGAGGGCTATTCGGGGAGGAGCGACTCGACGAGGGGCTTCACATCCTTGCCGGGGAAGCGGCCCTTGAGCTTGGCCATCAGAGGGGCCATGAGCTTGTTGACCTCCTTCTTGGAGGTGATGCCGAGCTCGGCGATGGTCGCGGTGACGATCTCGCGCACCTCGTCGACGGAGAGCTGCTTGGGGAGGTAGGTCTCGATGACCGCGAGTTCGGCGCGCTCGATGTCGGCCAGTTCGGGACGGTCGTTGGCTGCGAACGATTCGATGCTCTCGCGGCGGCGCTTGGCCTGACGGGAGAGGAAGTCGAGTTCGTCTTCGGGGGTGAGGTCGCGCATCTTGTTGATGCGTTCGGTCTTGAGATCGGAGATAAGGAGACGGATGGTGTTGAGGCGCTCTGCGGCCCGCGCCTTCATCGCCTCTTTCATGTCGTTCGTCAGCACTTCGAGCAAAGCCATGATGCGTTCCTGTCTTGAGAATTTCCATTCGATGCTGCGAGGCAGCCTGCCTGCCCTACTCCTGCTCGGGGGTCTGCTTCAAGCCTGCGATCAGCTCGGCACCTCGCCCGTGACGGCCGACGACGGAGCGAACGACACGGGGACGCCCGACATTTCGGGATGCCGCGACCGCGACGGAGATGAGTTTGGAGAGGGCTGCGCGGCGGGAGCTGACTGCAACGATGCCGACCCGAACATCAACCCCGGCGCGACCGAGGAGTGTGGCGACAGCATCGACAACGACTGCGACGGAGGCACAGACAACGCGCTCGCCTGCCTGCCCTGCAATCCCGATTGCGTCGCGGGGCAGAGCCGTTGCGAAGGCGACCGTGTGGTGGCGTGCGCGGTGGACGCGCGCAACTGCGGCAACTGGGGAGCTGCTTCAGACTGCGCGACGGGCGAGAGCTGCGATAGCGGGACGGGCGCCTGCAACGCCTCCTGCCCCGATGAGGATGGCGACACCTTCTCGCCGCGCTGCGGTGCGCAGCGGGACTGCGACGACTCAAACGCCCGCAACTTTCCGGGCGCAACGGAGATCTGT
>CANMDT010000029.1 GCA_947496715.1 Myxococcales bacterium | reverse complement strand
GGGCTCAGCCGCCGGTGCGGGCTCAGCCGCCGGTGCAGGCTCCGCCGCCGGTGCAGGCTCCGCCGCCGGTGCGGGCTCAGCCGCCGGTGCGGGCTCAGCCGCCGGTGCAGGCTCGATGCCCTCCAACATCTCGGGCGCGGCCTCCGGCTCCGGCTCCGGGTCACCGGCACCGAACTCAATGAGGGTCTTGAGCGCAACGATGCGCTTGTCCACATCCTCCATCCGCTCGAACCGGCTCTTGCCGACCGCCGCCTTCAACTGCTCGAAGGTCGCGACCGCCTTCGGGTAGTCGCCGCTGAACTCCTGCTGCAGGATTGCCAGGTTGTAGAGCGTCGCAAAGTCGTTCGGGTTCTGCGCGAGCAGCTGGTTGTACTGCGCTTCGGCACCGGCGCCGTCGTCGAGCCCGCGAAGCGCAACCCCGTAGGAGCGGCGTGCATCGCGGTCGTTCTCACGCTTGGCGAGAACCGCCTCGAACGACCGCTTGGCGACCTCAAAATCCCGGAAGTTCAGTGCCATTGCGCCGATGTTCATGTGGGCATCCACATAGTCCGGATCGCGCTTCACGGCTGCGAGGAACTCGCGGTAGGCCGTGATGACATCCTTCTGCGCGAGCGCGATGAGACCAAGGCGGTTGTGGAGCGTCGCCGCGTCCGAGCCGAGCTGAATCGCGTTCTCGCAGACAACCCGCGCCAGCTCGATACGACCCAGGTCAAAGTAGATGCGCGCCAGGTTGGCGTAGGCATCGGCGCTCAGCGACTCGCCGGCGAGTGCAAACCGAAGGAAGACGATCGCCTCCTGCGCCGACTTGGCGTCGCGCTTGCCCGCAGCAAGCAGCCTCTGCCGCTGCAGAATCGCAAGGTTGATGTTGCAACCTGTCTCGTTCTCACGCGACGCGATGCAGTCTCGGAAGACCCGCTCGGCGCCCGCTGTGTCGCCCTCTTTGAGCTTGAGGTAGCCCTCGTAGGCCTTGCCCCGCATGAACTGCGCGTCGATGGTCTGCGCACGCGTGAAGGCGTCCGACGCAGCTGTTGTGTCGCCCTCCTCGGCAAGGACCAAACCGAGGTTGAACCAGGTGTTTGGATCGTCCGCGTCCAACTCTACGGCCGCGCGGAGTGCCGCCTCTGCCCGCTTCAGACGGCCCTCGTCGGCCTTATCGGCATAGGCGTCAAAGGCCGACTGCCGTGCGGCCTTCAGGGTCGCAACCCGCTCCGCCTCGATCTCTTCGGGTGTCTTCACACGCTCGACTACAACCTGGCCCGTGTCCTGTGCCCGCTGTACCTGCACCTGTTGGGGTGCGCCGCAGGCAGCAAGCAGAATCAACGAAACTCCGGTCGCAACACGCATCATCTTCTTGATTGCTTTGGCCTGCTTCACGGCTGACCTCCTTCGCTGGGGGTTGCTGCGGGCGCAGCCTCAGGGGCCGCAGGCGCCGCCGCTGGCGTCGCAGATGGCGTCGCGTCGGCGCCCGTTCCATCGCCGCCAAGCATGCCGGCCTTCTTCTGCTCACTCGGATCCACATAGCCGGGCGCATAGAACCCGACGCTGTCGTAACCCGGCGACACCCGAAGCTCTGCCAGCGACTTGAAGGTCGGGTCGAGCTCCTGGAGCAACTTCGCCGCCTGCTCACTGTAGTCGTTGAACCAGCCCGTTCGACGCGCGACCTCGATCGCTCCGGCGAACCACTGCTTGGCCTGCTGCTTGAGCTCCAACGCTTGGCCCTCAAGTACCGAGCGGTACTCCTCCTCCACCAGCGGCGGAAGCCCCTCGGGGACGGGGGTGTCGATGACCCGCTTGTAGAAGTCCATGTACATCTGACCCGTCCGCGTCGACGAGGCGATCATCCAGCCCGGACGCTTAAAGACGCGGACCTTGTCGAACTCTTGGCGCGCCTGCGTTCCCACGTCGGCCTTCTGGCGCAGCGCGGCCTTCACCTCCGTCTCCGAGCCCTTCATCTCGATGGCCTCATACCGCTTGAAGATCTGCTCAGCGAGCGTGAACTGAGCCTTCGACGCAGCATCGAGCGCCGCAGGCGTGAGCGTCTCACGCACCGCAGGCTCCAGCCGCTCCACCGCCACGAGGGCATCGGCGAAGAGTGCGATCGCCTTCGCCGGCGGGGCCATCTCAGCCACCTTCACCCGGGCCTCAATCGCTCGGCTCGGAGAGACCGCGCCGTCCTCCCGCACGAACCGCTCGAACGAGGCCGTTGCCTCTGCCTTCTTGCCCTGCTCAATCTGGATCATGGCAATCTGATAGTTGGCTTCGGCGATGCCCTCCCGATCCTTCGCCTTGTTGCGGTCAGAGACCTTGATGAAGGCCTTGAGGTTGGAGATCGCCTTGTCGTACTGCCCGAGGCCCTGACGGAACTGGTAGGCGTTCGCCGAGGCGTTCACCACCTGCGTCCCCTTGGGGTTGTTCCGAGCATACTGCTCGTAGAGGTCGGCCGCCTTATCGTACATGGCGATGCGGTGGTAGGTCTGCGCAAGTCCGAAGGTGGTGTCGGGCACCAGCTCCGAGTCGGGGCGGAACTCGATGATCTGCTCGTAGAGCGAGATGGAGAAGTCGAGCTTGTAGATCTTCTCATACGAGACCGCTGCGTTGAACAGCGCCTTGTCGAGCAGCTTGGACTCAAAGTGGTTCTGCGCGAAGTCGACGAAGCAGAGACCCGAATCCTCAAACTTCTTGGCCTGCTGCAGGTCGCGGCACTCCTTGAAGTTCACCTGTTCGCCCAGCTCGCGGAGCTTCGGCGCAAGCTTGCCCTGACCCACGGGGGCCGTCGCAAGGCGACCAATCCACTCCTTCATCTCCGGGAAGCGACGCTGCAGCGCAAGGCTATCAAGCAGCAGCTCCGCAGAGACCTGTGCACGACCCGGCTCAGCCGCATACAGGTCGAGTGCGAGGCGCCCGAACTTCGGGACCGCCGCGTCCAGATGGTCGTAGTCATAGAGCGTGTAGGCCACCGCATACTCAATCTCAGCCGTCTCCGCAGAGACCTCCGGACCAGTCTTGAGGTAACGCTCACAGGCCGACAGCATGTTCACGAAGGCTTGCGAGATCTCGCGCGGCACGGGGATGGGCGGCAGTTCGCCCGTTGGGCTGTTGCTGTTGCTATTGCTCGCCGTCGCCTGAACCGAACCCTTCATGTCGACCAGGTTCGTTTGCGCCAGACAGGAGGCATAGGTCGCCTCTTGGTCGTAGCGACCCTTGGCCTCGCCCGTCACGCCGCCACTGAGCGTCAGCGCCTTTTCATAGGCGATCGCCGCCTCCGACCAGTGCTTGAGTCGGTACTGCAGTTCGCCTGCATAGAACCAGATGTCGTACGAGCCTGCCTCTTCGCCGAAGAGCGCCAGATACTTTTCGTAGAGGCTGCCGGCGAGCTGGTAGAGTGGCTCGTTGTTCGTTGTCTGCGCGTCGTGATGGTAGGTCGTGCTGAACTGCCGGAGCAGCAGCTCCACCTCTTCGCGCGCCCGTTGCACATCACCCGGGTCGGTCGAAGCGAAGGTCATCGCACGCGACAGCGTCTCCGTCAGATCGTTGAGCGACTTCACGATCTCAGCACGGCTTCCACTAGGCCGAGTGTTTCGCACAATCTCCCGCTGGTAGCCAACGATGGCAAAGTCGTTCGGCGAAAGTTCGATGAGCTGACGGAACAGCGCCGTCGAATCGGCGTAGTCGGCCCGCTCGCCGTAAATGCGCGCCAACCGGCCGATGAGCTTCGTACGCTCAGCCTCCGACACCTCGGTCTCGGCGGTGACCTTGGTGAAGAACTTCAGCGCATCGTTTTGCTTGTAGGCGCTCGCCCAGAAGAGCGTCATATCGCGGAGCGAGTCGTCCCGGAGCCGGCGCATGGAATCGCCCTGCTTGGCCACCCTGTCTTTGGCTGCAAGGATTGCCTCATACAGCAGGTTGACCGCCTCCTTCTTGTCCGTCGCTGTCTCGGCCAGATTGAAGGCGCACCAGGCAACCTTGTAGAGCGCGAAGGGGTAGATGTTCCGCTCGGGGAACTGCGCGGCGCGCTGGTAGGACTGCATCGCAGCTTCCGCGTCGCCCATCCCGAAGTCGAGCTCGCCGATCATGAAGTAGGCCTGCGCCAGATACTGCGAGGTCGGGAAGTTCACAGCCAGCGCCTCGAACACCTCCCGCGCACTCTCCGAGTCGTCGGTCTGGAGCAGGTTCGCGCCGAGGTAGAAGAGCACCGCGTCAATGTTGGCGTAGGTGTCGCGGTAGTTGGCGTACAGCTCCGAGTAGAGCGCGATCGCCTTCTGAGCGAACTCCGTCGAGTGGGACAAGTCGTCCGCTGCCGCCTTCTGATAGGCAGTGGCGCGCGCAGGGTCTTTCTTGGTCTGCTCGAAGGCTTGGTCACGACGGTCGTAGGCGCGCTGCTCGTAGTACCGCGCCCGATCGTAGTAGAGTTCTGCCAGTCGGAAGAGATAGTCGGCGCGCGCGCGATCTCCGGCGGGCGTGGTGTTGACTAGGTTCCGGAGCCGCGAGAGAGCGGTCTCTGTGCGCTCAATCTCCTCGATGGCGATCTTCTCGGCCATCATGCGCTTGGTGTCAGCCGGCCCCTTCTTCGCCTGCTCGAACACACTCTCGCGCGCCGCCTCAGGCGCAGGATTGTAGGTCTGGATCTGCGCCTCGCTCTTGGTGCTGCTCACCTGCGCCGACGCCGGCGCCGAGAGCGCCAGCAGCAGCAGAATGCCGCCCAGAATCTTGGCCGCACGTGACACCGTCGTGCCCTTGTTCATGTTCCCGCTCCCTTGCCGCATCAGCGGCACTTCGACGCAATGTGGTAGGAGTAATGGCCCAGTTCATCGCGCCAGTACTCCTTCTCAAACGGCCAGGCCATCTGGTACCAAGCTGGACGGGTCTCGGAGACAACATCCGGAACCTCGCCCACCGCGCCCATCGCCTTCTGCGCCTTCAAAAGCGACGCCTCCGACAGATCGACCTCTACGCGGATTGCCTCCGCCTCCCGCCGCTTCGTCCGAAGTTCGCCTGTGATACGCTCCATCCGCCGACGCACAAGACCACCCAGGTTGGTCTGGGCAAGCCCCAACTCACCGTCGAGTTTGCCAGCCAGGTACTGCCCGAACGGTCCCGCGACCACCTCCGCCGGCAACTTCGACAGCGCAGCGCGCTCCGACTCCACCTGACGCACAAAAGCCTCCGCCTCGCGGACGCTGCGATCCGACAGCGCCGCACGCGTGATCTGCTGCAGGCGCGGGTCGAAATCGGTCGCCAACTTCGACTCCGAAGCCTCGTAGAAACCGAAGTAGTCAAGATCCGAAGTCCGCTCGGTCGCCAACGCCTCAAGCTGCTGAAGCAGCGGTGCGTAGACATCATCAAAGAGGTCGAGCGTCTTGCGAACGCCAGTGTAGCGGCAGCTCTCAAACAGAATGACCGCCTGAAGAATCGGCGCCTCGGGGTAGTACTGCGCGCTGAAGAAGGGCGAGTTGAGGCTGTGAAGATTGCCCAGCGCACGGTTCGACTGTGCGAGCTGGAAGTGGGCCCACGAAGACTCAAAGAGCGCGTCCAGCCAGGTGGAGCTGCCGAGCGGAATCCCTTCGAAGAGTCGGAGCGACTTCTCAAACTCACCCGTCGAGTAGAAGGTCCGAGCCATCGCAAGCATCGCCATCTCGTTCAGCCGCTTGCCCTCTTCAGCCTCTGCGCCCTTGCCGTCGAGCGCCAGAAGCGCCTTGAAGGCATCGACCGCCGGCTGCGCATCGTACTGACGGACAAAGGTAATGCCCTTGTAGTAAAGCGAACGGGCCCAGAAGATGGAGTCGGGTGATACAAGCGCAAAGTAGCTGAGCGCGCTCTCCAATTCGCCCTGATTGAAGGCATTCTGGCCAAGCAGGAAGGCCATCTCGTCACGGTACTTCGCGTCGATGCGATCCGGAAACAGCGAGCCGAACGCCGAGATACGGCTCAGCATTGCAGGGTCGCCCGGCACCCGGCGCGACAGCAACATCATCCACGGCGCCGTCGCCTCGAAGTAGGGGTGAACGGGACCCGAACGCACGATCTCTTCAAAGAAGACCGTCGCTCCTTCGTACATCTTCAGCTTCATGAGCGCCTTGCCCATCTCGAACTGCGCCC
The DNA here is from genome assembly GCA_947496715.1 of Myxococcales bacterium. Classification (GTDB taxonomy): domain Bacteria; phylum Myxococcota_A; class Bradymonadia; order REDH01; family REDH01; genus CAIWGR01. The sequence goes on along the minus strand of CANMDT010000029.1, from coordinate 22,943 downwards.
GTGGACGAATCGCATCGGCCGAAATGTCGGGGTCCTGTAGCACAGACCAGAACGAGGCTGCCGCACCGGCAAAGTCCTCACGGGCGAGACGCTTGAGACCCTCGTCCATCATGCGGGCGACCGGCGTCGCCTCACCCAGCGGTTGCGCCTCCTGCGTATCGAACTCGAACCCGCCGTCGTCGCCCCACGACTCCGCCGCCGCAGGCTCTGCCGCGGCCGGCTGCTCCTGTGCCGCTGCATTGGAATAAAAGCCCGTCATCAGGGCAACGCCAGCCAGCGCCGACATGCGCCTCATCATCGACTTCGAGTCATCGAACATGCTCGTACCACCGCTCGTAAGTTCAACTACGCACATCGACCTCCAACCTTGGCTGATTGAAGTTTGAATTGCACGAAATTGTCTCTCTACCCCTGTGCAAAATGGAGTGTCAAGCAGGACCTCCCCACGCGTCGCGCCGCCGCCCTATCGACTTCGTTTGACATCCGAACGCGACGGGGGCAAAAGACGAGTTAGCGCGGGGAGACTCCCGCCTCCACCTCTCTCGATGCGCCCCCCATGCTCAAGGCCTGGTTCCTCCTTGTCGCGACCACGCTCCTTCTGACCGCCTGTGGCGACGAAGAGGTGGGTGATGCCTGCGAACTCCCCGCTCCCATCGCTGAGCTCTGTGCCGACGATAGCACGGCGCTTACCTCTGAGGTCTGCCTCTACGAGCGCTCCGCAGACTGTAGCACCCGTCTCTGCGCCACCTATGTAGGTTCGGAAGGCTTCTGCACCCAGACCTGCAACCCCGACGCCGCCGGAAGTTGCCCGTCCGGCTCGGTCTGCGACCGCCCCGCTAGTGCCGAGCTCGGCTTCTGTGTTCCTGACGCCATCTTCGAGCGCGCGCTCAACTAACCCCCTTCGCGCAGTTCGAAGGCTGCACGATGGTGGGCCACAACCTGCCCCCGCGCTAGGTCCACTGCCATCACATCGAAGCGCGCGCGCCGGCACGGCCCACGATAGAGCCTCCAGAAGAGCAGCGCCGCCTTCGACAGCCGACGCTGCTTGCCGAAGGTCACCGTGTCTTCGGCCCGCGGCCCGTTCCGCCGCCAGCGCGACCGCACCTCGACGAAGACCAGCGTCCCATCGTCCTCCGCGATGATGTCGAGCTCCCCGACGCGGTAGCGCACATTGCGCGCCACCACCCGCATGCCCGCCCGCTCCAGCATCTCGGCTGCGATCGCCTCGCCGCGCGCTCCATCTTCCAATCGCCGATCCATCATGCCTCCTCCGACGAAGTGTCGATGGTACATTATCGGCGGCGCGCAGCCGATGTTGCAGCTGACTGCGCAACAGGCGCATAACTCAGCCGATGAACAGGCGATGGACCAAGCTCCGAGAGCGCCCGAAGGTGGGCCGGCGTAGGATAGCCCTTGTGCTTGCCAAAGCCGTAGCCCGGGTAGAGGGCCTCCAGACGCGCCATTTCGCGATCGCGATGCTCCTTCGCCAGCACCGACGCAGCAGCAATCACCCGGCTCCGTGCATCGCCTTTGACAAGCGGTTGCTGCGCTCCCGCAAACGACCGCAGCCCATGGTTACCGTCTACCAGCACCAGCACCCGAGAGCCCGAGAGCCCCGCGCAGAGCGCCTCCGCGCAACGCCGCATCCCCTCCAACGACGCTGCGAGGATGTTCATCCGGTCGATATCTTCCGCAGCGAGATCGACCTGGTGCCAGCCGCCCAGGAGCAGCAGGCGCGTCTCCCACGCAGCACGACCGGCCGCCGTCATCTGTTTGGAGTCGTTCACCCCTTCGAGCTGCTCCCACTGCGCGCGCGTTACCGCGACACCCGCCGTACTCACCGGCCCGGCAAGCGAACCACGACCCGCCTCATCGACCCCGATGATGATATCGTAGCCCTGCCCAAAGGCCTCCAGATCTACCTGCCCCATCGGGCCGCGTGAGAGCCCCAGCTCCAGCTGGCTCACCCGACCGCCTCGAGACAGATCACCTGCAGCGAGGGCGAGAGCTCTGCGAGCACCTTCCGCCACTGCCGCCTCTCTGCCGCCTCTGCGCCAGCGAGCATCCCGGTCGTCACCATCACCGCCAGCGCCCCCTCCTTCCGACGTGAGACCGCCGCCCGAACCATCACGATCCGGAGCAACGCCAACGCCCGCGTGGCCTCGCCTGGGGTGAGTGCGACGGGGCCTGCGCTATCGCGAAACAGCGGCGCCGCGCCGGCCGGCCCTGATGCGACTGCGATGACCTCACGGCCGAGCGTCTGCCGCAGCACTGCGGTCCACGGAGCGAGCAACTCGGGAGCAGGAGCCGACTCCGTCCAGAGCCCAAGCGTTCGTCCCGCCTCACGGAGCGGCGCCAGCGCATCGGTGAGAGCTGCCGCGCCCTCCACCTGAAGCAGCGCCTCTGGCTCGAACCCCATGCTTCGAAGCTCCTGCTCGATCGTCGAAGCGGTCCGGCCCGAGACGACCAGCCGCGCGCGGGCCTGCCGGATACGCTCTGGCGAGAGCCCCTCGCTAGGTGCTGCGGCGGTACCCACCGCACCGCCCATGCTGGTCAGCGCCAGCTCCGCCCGCTCACGTCGCTCCTCGGCGATCTGTCTGCTCCGGTTGAGCTCCTCGAGCGCATCGATCGAATCGCAGCCGAGCTCCTCGACAAGCGCCCCGCGCGCATCGCCGACTGGGTCGCTCTGCCGGATGAAGAGCGGAGTCATCAGCGGCCGACCGGTCGCACGACGGTCGAAGAGCCGGTTTGCGCCCCAGGCGGCCCACGCGAGCAGCAGGGCATTGAGCGGCAACATCTTGCCCATCGTTCGGCTACCTGAGGCGGCACCAGCAAAGAGCGCCAGCGCGAGCAGCTTGCCCACCAAGACCGGCACCCAGGCGCGAGACTCGGCCTGCCACCAGACCGTGAGCGCCTCGCGGAGCGGCGGAGGCGCTGGCTGCGGCGGAGGAGTACTGACCAGCAGCTCCTCCTCCTCGTCCGAGAGCCGACGGATCGGCCCAAGCGACGCAGCAGCTTTGCTTGCGCGCTCAAGGTCGGCATGCAGTTGCACCATCCCGTCGTCTTCGACCGAGAAGGCCAGGCTCCCCATCATGAGCCGGCTCTCTGCGGCGGCGAGCGCGTCGCTCAGACGCGTCTGCCGCAGCTCCTCCACGAGGTCAGCGAGCCCGGCGGAGGGTGGCGCCGCGGTAGCGCCCTGCGAGGTTGAGCGCCGCGTATCGACGACCTCAAGCCAGTCGGGGCGGTCACCATCGGCGGCGACTGCAGCGCGATCGGCGATGGCCGGACGGCTACCGAACCAGAGCGCGGCCACAGCACCAGCCTGTTCGAGGGCGAGCCTGCGCGCAAGCCGATCGTCGACCGCATCGGCGCCCAGCGCGACCTGCCGCCAGCCCTGCTGGCCGTCGGGGACTTCGAGTCTGACCGAACCCTGCGCGACGCTCCGGCTGATGCGGAACTGAAGGCTCGGCAGTTCGGCCTCGAGCTGCCAGCGAAAGCCGACCTCGCCGGAGAGCGCGACGAGGAGTTCGTCATCTCCAACCGAGAGGGGCTGAACGAGGCTTCGCAGCAGGAGTGGCAGCCGGTGAAGCCAGAGCGTGGCCACAATCGGCTCGCAAAAACGACCATCGGACTCGAACGCGACAAGCGTTGAGCCCGATGTGTCAAACAGCTGAAAGGAGCGGAGCCTCATGCAGGAGAGACTAGTCGCTCAGAGAGCGAGCCCGCAACCTTCGGCTAGTTGAAGTCGCGAAGTTCCTTGATACGCGCGGCCTTGCCCTTGAGGTTGCGCAGGTAGTGGAGCTTGGCGCGACGGACCTTACCGCGGCGGAGCACTTCAACCTGAGCGACGCGAGGGCTGTGGAAGGGGAAGATACGCTCAACACCCACGCCGTAGCTGACCTTACGGACGGTGAAGGCGCGTCGGTTGCCCGAGCCACCCATGGCGATAACCACGCCCTCGTAGGCCTGGATACGCTCCTTTTCGCCGTCGACGATGCGCACATGCACGCGAACGGTATCACCCGCGCGGAACTCGGGGAGGGGCTCTTGGCCCTTCGCCGTGCGGCACTCGGAGTCTTCAATCTTCTTCACGAGGGGATGTACGCTCATGGCACTCTTCTCTAACAGCAGGGGCAGATCCCTCATAGCCTGAACAGACAAGAGGAGGGGCGATGGAGCATACACGATAACGCCTTTGCGTCAAGTGGGTTCATCGCCCGCGAGGCGGTGGCGAGCTCCATAGAGCCAAGCCTCCACCTCCACCCTTTTGTCGTCCAGCAGCTTCTGCTCCGCTGCGCTCATCGGCGTGCGTTCGAGCAGGTCGGGGCGACGCGCAATCGTCCGCAACAGCCCCGCCTTCTGACGCCAGCGCGCCACCGCGGCGTGGTCGCCACCGCTCAACACTTCGGGCACGCCAAGCCCCTCGAAGGCGACCGGACGGGTGAACTGCGGATACTCCAGCCGGTCGCTCCCAAAGCTCTCCTGCTCCAGCGACGAGGCGTTGCCAAGCACCCCGGGAAGGAGCCGCACCACGGCATCGAGCAGGCAGAGCGCCGCCGGCTCTCCGCCAGAGAGCACCGCCTCGCCCACGCAGACCTCGAGGTCCACATGACGCTCCACGAACCGCTCGTCGACGCCCTCGTACCGGCCACAGACCAGAATCATGCCCGCCCCACCCGCCAGTTCGCTCACCAGCTGCTGGCTGACGGGGCGTCCCTGCGGTGTCATGAGAATCACGGGAGCGCCGGCAAGTGAAGCCCGCGCCGCCTCTACGGCTGCGGCCAGTTCGGTCGGGCGCATGACCATGCCCGCGCCTCCCCCGTAGGGCGCATCATCGACGGTCTTGTGGCGGTTGGAGGCGAAGTCGCGCGGGTTGAAGTAGGACCAGCTCGCCGCACCGGCGGTCTCGGCGCGTCCTGGGATACTGAGCGAGAGCGGACCGGCGAAGAACTCAGGGAAGAGGGTCACCAGCCCGACGCCGAATGCGGCGCGGTCGCTCATATGTCGTCCAGCGGACGCACCACGACCGTGCGGGCCACCAAGTCTACCTGCCCGACATAGGGTTCGGCGAAGGGGAGGAGCCAGCTGTCGCCCGGGACATCCACGACCAGGATATCGCCGGCACCGAAGGAGGTGAGCGTGGCGACCACGCCGAGCTTTTCACCTGTCTCTGAAAGTGCCGTGAGCCCCTCGAGTTGGAAGGCGTAGTAGCCATCTCCCTCTGGCAGAGGCGGGAAGAAGTTGCTCGGTACGAGCACCTCCGCGTGGACGAGGGCGTCGGCAGCCTCGCGGCTGGTGCAGCCCGCAAGCGAGACGAGGCCGCCCTTGGTGACCCGCTCAAGCCGTTCGACCTGCACGGTGCGGTCGCCGGCGGCGTTACGGATGACGAGCGACTTGGCCTTCCAGATCCGGTCAGAGTCCGGATGGTGGAGGTGGAGCGTCAGCTGCCCGCGGAGTCCGTGCGGTTTGCCCAGACGGCCGACAGGGATGAGCGCGTCGTTAGGATTCGACGACATCGATGGAGCAGCGGCGACCCTGTTGGGCGGCGCCGAAGTCGAGCACGCGTCGGATGGCCTGCGCGGTGGCCCCGCGGGTGCCGATGAGGCGTCCGAGCTCGCCAGCGGAGACGGTCACGAGCAGCTTGTTGCTGGCCGCGTCGGTCTCCTCGGTGAAGGTCATGGTCGCCTCACCGCTAACGATGGGCTCCATGAGGATGCGCGCCAAGGGTTCGAGTTTGAAATCCGCCATGGCGCGCCTCTCGACTTATTCGGAGGCCGACATAGAGGGAGCCTCGACAGCCTTTGCGTTCTCGTAGGTAGCCTTGCGGGCGGCGTGGAGCGCCTCCTTCTGCGAGGCATCACGCTCGGCGCGGGTCTGGGTCAGGCCGCGCTTGAGGCGGTTGATGAGCGTGCGAACGGTGTCCGAGGGCTGCGCGCCAAGGCCAATCCAGTGCTCCACGCGGTCGAGCTTGATGTCGAGCAGGGCGGGGCTGCGGCTGGGGTCGTAGGTGCCAACGAGCTCCAGGAACTTGCCGTCACGCGGCGAGTGGGAGTCGGCGACGACGATACGGTAGTACGGGCGCTTCTTGGCGCCGTGGCGCTGCATACGGACTTTTACGCTCATGGGATCGCTTGGTAGGTGGTCTCTGCAAAGTACCGAACGCCGAAGCGGCGCGCTTGCTTCACGGAAGGGCCGCACCTAGACTGCCCTCCCCTGCGTGTCAAGCAGGACTGCCCTCATTTGAGCCTACCGTGACCGACGCCGACGCCCCTGTCCGACTCCGCTGCTCCTTCTGCACCAAAGAGGTTGCCGACCTCGGGCAGCTCACCGCAGGCGTCGCCGGAGCTGCCATCTGCGACGAGTGCATCAAACTCTGCAAAGAGATCCTCGCCGACGACCCGGTCCGCGACGAGGAGCCCGGGACCACCCTCCTCAACGACCTCCGGCCCCGCGCCATCAAGAGCTACCTCGACGAACACGCAGTGGGCCAAGACCGCGCCAAGACTGTGCTGGCCGTTGCCGTCTACAACCACTTCAAGCGGTTGCGCGCCGAAAATGACGGCAGCGACGAGGTCGAACTGACCAAGAGCAACATTCTGGTTATCGGCCCCACCGGCTCGGGCAAGACGCTCCTCGCCCGCTCCATCGCGAAGAAGCTGGGCGTCCCTTTCACGATGGCCGATGCAACCAGCCTCACCGAGGCCGGCTACGTGGGCGAGGATGTCGAGGGGCTCATCAAGAACCTCTGGCTGGCCGCCAACCGCGATCCCGAGCTGGCCGCCAAGGGGGTGGTCTGCATCGACGAGGTCGACAAGATCGGCCGTTCAGGCGGCAGCGCCGCATCGACGCGCGACGTCGGTGGCGAGGGGGTGCAGCAGGCGCTGCTCAAAATCATCGAGAGCCAGAAGGTCTCCATCCCGCCCGACGGCAACCGCAACCGGCCGCAGCAGGAGCTCATCCAGATCGACACCAAGAATGTGCTCTTCATCTGCTGCGGCAGTTTTGAAGGGCTCGAGGAGATCATCGCCCGCCGGCTCAAGAAGTCTGTGATCGGCTTCGGCGCCACCACCTCCGGCGATCTGGCCTCGCGCAACGAAATCCTCCGCCAGGTGCGTAGTGAAGACCTCGCCACCTATGGCCTCATCCCCGAGTTCATCGGCCGGCTCCCTGTGGTGGTCACGCTCGACGACTTGGACGAAGCGGCCCTTGTCGAGATCCTCTGGCGTCCCAAGAATGCGCTCGTCAAACAGTACCAGCGCATGTTCGAACTCGAGGGGGTCAAGCTCCGCATCGAGGATGAGGCGCTGGCCCATGTTGTCGCCCTAGCAGTGAAGCGGAAGAGCGGCGCACGCGGTCTGCGCGCCATCATGGAGCAGATGATGCTCGACATCATGTTCGAGCTGCCGACCATGGAAGGGGTGACAGAGGTGGTCATCACGGCGGCCTGCGCAGCCGGCACCGCGCCTCCCACCCTGCTTGGCGCCGCTGCCTAGAGCGCAGGTTCGAGGTAGACGTTGAGCGTGACCGTTCGACCTGCCTCGACAATGACGCCCTCGGTGCGGTGCCAGTTCGCTGCGATTGCGCGCCAGTAGAGCGTGTGGGGGCCTGCCTCCAAGCGCAGACTGCTCACGGGCGTCACGCGGCCGCTCTTTCGACCGTCCACCCAGAGCTCCGCAGGCAGGTCGGTGTTGGTCCGAAGGGTGCCGAACTCACCTGCGACCCAGTAGGGGTGTTCGTAGGGACGGGCCAGAAAGCCCTCGCCCGCCTCGCGAAGCACAACCGCGCGCATGCAATCGGCCGCAGCTCCCGAAGCGGCGAGCGCGGTCTGCTCCTCCTCGGACTCTTCGACAAGCTCCATTGTGAGCGTCAGGACGGGCTCTCCGGCGGTGGCGGGCAGGTGGGGCAGCGACAGGCATCCGCGGAGCTCGGCGGCAGCAGCCGCGAGTGCACCCTGCCCACGGAGAGCGACTACGGCGGTTGAACCGAGCTGGCCGGCGTGGGCCCTTGTGACGCCCAGAGAGCCGAGCCCGTCGCGTTCGCTCCAGACCCATTCGATCTTTGCGTAGGGCGCGACGCCCCCTTCAAAGCGGATCGAAACCTCATTTTCTGATGCAGAACAAATACCTGGAGCAAAACAGGCCGCCCCAACAAATAGGATGAAGAGGCCAGCGATTCGTGGCAGATAAGACAGGGTTCCATTCGAGCGCAGGAGCTTCAGCATGAAGGTCGTTGTGTCGGTTGCAGGAGAGAGGGTGACGGTCGCATCGATCGACCAGACCAGCGACTACTGCGTCGGCCGCCACGGCGGGTCAAGCCTTCATCTCACCCATCCCACCGTCTCGCGGCGACACGCGCGACTGCGATGGGATGGCTCGGCGCTCTGGGTGCTCGACGAGAGCACCGATCGGCGAAGCTGGATCAACGGCCACAGGCTCGATGGATGGAGCCTCTGGTGGCCGGGAGAGACGTTGCGGCTCGGCGCGGTGAAGCTCGAGTTGCTCTCGGCGCTGGCCGCAGAGGGTCTGGCTGCCGTGCCTATTGAGCCCACGCTTGGGGCTCTGGAGCAGGAGCAGGAGCTGCCAGCCACCGCACCCTTTGCAGCGCTTGTACCACCCGGAGCCCACGGCCGGCAGCGGCGATGGTATGCCACCAGCTCAGCCTCCCTCGCCGCCTTTGTTGCGGCTTGGGTTGCGCTGTTCTGGTGAAGTGGAGCCTATCGGGTTCGAACCGATGACTTCCGCCTTGCAAAGGCGGCGCTCTCCCAACTGAGCTAAGGCCCCGACACGATCCCGTCGGGCGGGTAAGTGGACCAAGCAGGACTTGAACCTGCGACTTCACGCTTATCAAGCGTGCGCTCTAACCACCTGAGCTATTGGTCCGTAGGTAGAGGGAGCGGCTGCTAGGCGATGACCTCGCAACGGTCAACCCCCCGAGAGCAGTTTCGATACGAAGCCGAGGGAATCGGGCCTCTGTGAACTTGACCGGCGCGGCGCGCCACAGCACAAGGCGCCCTGCACGGCGCTCCCGAAACGCCGCCGTGGCCAAGGAGGAGCGTGCGCATCATCGCTGGCGATCGAAAGGGTGCGACCCTCTTTGCACCGCGCGGTATGAACACCCGCCCGACCTCAGGGAAGGTGCGGGAGTCGCTCTTCAACCAGCTTGCGCATGGCGGGCTTGAGGCGGGGTTTGAGGCGCTTCGGGTGCTCGACCTCTTTGCCGGTTCGGGCGCGCTCGGACTCGAGGCGCTGAGCCGCGGCGCGGCCTCTGTGGTCATGGTAGACGCCGACGGCGCGGCGCTCGCCGCCATGGAGCGAAACATCGCGGCGCTGCGCTACCAGGACCGGGTGCGGATTGTGCAGGGCAGACTGCCGCAGGCCTTGAACCGTCTGACCGGGAGCAGCTTCGATCTCATCTTCTGCGATCCCCCTTATGGTACCGTCGATGCCATCGCCCTCGTCACGGCGCTCGTGGAGGCTCGCCTGGTCGCTCCGGGCGCCACGCTGGTGTGGGAAGATGGAGCTGCACATGCGCCTGCGCTCGAGGGGGTGGCGACGCCAGTTCACCATCGGGTACACGGCGATACCGTGATGACCGTCTGGCGGCTTTCGCATGACGCACCGCATTGATTCTGCTACCCTCCGCGAACTCACCCGTGTCTCGGCAGACGAAATGCAGCGAATTGCACTCTACCCCGGCAGCTTCGACCCGCTTACCAACGGGCATGTGAACATCATCGAGCGCGGATTGTCGCTCTGTGACGAGCTCGTGGTCGCCATTGTTCACAACCCGAACAAGGCTCCGATGTTCTCGGTCGAGGAGCGGATGCAGATCCTGCGGGAGGTGTTCCCGGACGAGCAGCGGGTGCGGCTGACGACCTTCTCGGGGCTGCTGGTCAACTACGCGAGAGAGATTCAGGCCAACGCGATTTTGCGTGGACTCCGGGCGGTTGCAGACTTCGAGTATGAGTCCCAGATGGCCAACATGAACCGTCGGCTCGCGCCGGAGGTGGAGACCGTCTTTCTGATGGCGGAGCCGGGCAGCTTCTTTGTGAGCTCGCGGCTGGTGAAGGAGGTGGCGCTGCTGGGCGGCGACATCTCGGGCTCGGTGCCGCCGCAGGCGCTGGCCCGACTCACAGCGAAGGTAAAGCAACTTCAGGGCAAGGGAGCGTGATGCGAGTTTCTCAGCGGGTGCAGCAGATTCCGGCCTCTCCGACGTTGGCCATCGATGCCAACGCCAAGGCGCTCATCGCCCAAGGGGTGGATGTCGTCTCGTTCGGCACAGGCGAGCCCGACTTTGTGACGCCCAAGCCCATCTGTGACGCCGTTGTGCGGGCCATGGCGGCAGGCCAGACCAAGTACACTGCCGTGGGTGGCACGGCGGAGCTCAAGGCCGCCATTCGGGGCTACTACGAGCCGCGGCTTGGTTTCGCCTACAGCGATGCTGAGATTATCGCCTCGTGCGGCGGCAAGCACTCGCTCTACAACCTCTTCCTCGCCCTGCTCGACCCGGGCGATGAGGTGATTCTGCCCGCGCCCTTCTGGGTGAGCTATCCCGTTCAGATTGCGATGGCCGGCGGCCTGCCGGTGGTCGTTCACGGTCGCCCGGAGGACGACTTTGTACCCTCCATCGAGGCGCTCGACGCGGTCGTGACGGAGCGGACCCGCGCCATTGTCATCAATAACCCTTCGAACCCGACCGGCGCATTCTGGGATACCGACCAGCTTCGGCCGATCGCAGCCTGGCTGGAGCGCCACCCGAACATCGTCGTCATCAGCGATGCCATCTATGAGGCTCTGGTCTACGACGGGCTCGCCTACACCGAGCTCCTGACACTCGCGCCATCACTGCGCGATCGATATGTGCTGGTGAGTGGCTCCTCCAAGTCGTTCGCCATGACGGGCTGGCGGCTCGGCTACACGCTCGCGCCCAAGGAATTGGTCGCAGCGATGACCAACCTGCAGTCGCAGAGCACGAGCAACCCGAGTTCGATTGTGCAGGCGGGTGCCGCCGAGGGGCTCCGACTGGGGGATGCGCTGATTGCGCCGATGCGGGCCCGGTTTGCGGAGCGCCGCGACCTTGCGCTGTCGCTGCTGCGGGAGATTTCGGGCGTTGCGGTGCCGCGGCCGCGCGGTGCATTCTACCTGTTGCCCGACTTTTCGGCCTACCTGGGCCGGAGCTACGACGGATTCGAGGTCAAGACAGATGTGGACCTCGCGAGCTACCTGCTCGATAGGGCGCGTGTGGCGGTTGTACCGGGGACTCCCTTTGGCGCACCGGGCTTCCTGCGGCTCAGCTACGCAACGAGCGAGGATCGGATCACGACCGGTATCCGTCGCATAGCTGCCGCCTTGCAGGCCCCCTGATGTCGACCCGCCGCCCGGATGTGGGCGACGGTGAGGTGACCATTGAATCGGGCGGCCGCCAATGGCGGATGGACGAGATCAAACTGGTCCGCTGCTCGATTCCGGATAGTCACCGGTACGAGCACTGTGCTGCGCACGATGGCGAGGAGTTCATGATGGATGAACTGCCGAAGGATGGGCAGGGATACCCCATCATTCCTCCGCTGCCGGACCCGCTCTGCAGCTGCGCGGAGTGCCGTTGTGGATGGATGCCGATGTACGGGACCTTCGCGAAGTGAAGGGCCGCGCATTGCGACTGGGTTGGTACTGCAGTGGCAGTACCAGGATTGGGTCTCGCTAGGGCGTGACGGCGGTGCAGCAGCGGAAGCCGATGTCTTCGGCAGAGTCGGCTGCGGCGGGCGCGAGCGAAAGGTCGGTACAGGAGAGGACCGGTCCGCTGCGGGTGGGCGAGCCACTGCGGGTGCGCGTCGTGGCATCGGGCGTCTCGAGGTAGCTGCCTCCGGCGATAAGGTTGGAGCCGGGGCCGCGGACCCACTCGGCGGCGTTACCGACCATGTCGTAGGTGGTGACGATGTCGCCTGCAGCGGTCTGGAAGTCGAAGCCGCAGGTGGAGGTGCCGGTGGGCTGGAGGCCGTTGGCGCTGCTGGCGTCGTTGCAGGCGCCGGCAACGAACTGGTCGCCTGCGCGCGTGGTGGAGTAGGGGTAGGCGTAGTCTCCGTTCGGGTCGCCGTTCACGCCGCCACAGGCCTGCTCGTACTCGAAGTAGCTGCAGAGGCGCTTGCTCTTGATGGGACGCGGGCCGGGCTTGAAGTAGTCGTAGTAGTCTTCGCCCTGGCAGGCGGCGGTGGCCTCTTCAGCGGTGACGCCGGTCCAGGGAAGCACGCCTGCGACGCTCTGCGCGTAGTAGCCGAACTGGCCCTGGTCAGCACTGGTGGCATCGGGGCGGGAGGCCTCGTAGAGGTCGACACAGACATCGGCTGCGGCACCCGAGGGGGTAATAGCCTGGACCTTGACCATGTTGAAGGGGCACTGCGCGCAGACCTCGGAGCCCGAGAGGCCGGTCTTGTTGTCGACCATACCGTCGCAGTTGTCGTCGAGTCCGTTGCAGAGTTCGTCGGTGGGCGCCACGTTGAAGCGACGGCAGAGGGCCTGGACGCAGGCGAAGCCGTTATCGCAACCGGCGTCGTCGGTGCAGGCGCCTGCGTCCTGCGTGGTGCGGCAGACGGAGCGGGTGCAGTTGGTGGAGGCCGCGTTGAGGACGCAGTTGTCTTCGGCCGGGATTTCGCCTGTGCCACAGACGCGCTCGCAACCATCGGACAGGTCTTCGTTGGGCTCGAGGGCCTCATCGACGCAGTAGGAGCCGGCACCGCAGACGGCGGGGTCGGCGGAGCAGTCAACGAGGGCGCCCCCGGTGGCGACTGCCGGCGCGGCAAGGCACTCCGATCGGACGCCGTTGATGCAGAACTGGAGGCCTCGCTCGCACTGTCCGACCGCGGTGCGCTCCACGTCGTCGCGGAGGACGGTGTAGACGCAGGTCGAGACGGACCCTGGGACGCACTCACAGTCTTCGTCTGTGGCGGCGTCGCAGTCATTATCGATACCGTCGCAGGAGGCCTCGTTAGGCTCGAAGTTGGCGGGGTAGCCATTGCCGGTGACGCAGGCGGGGAAGGCGCCGTCGGTGCACTCGACGCGGGCGCCGTTGCAGATGCCGATCTGCTTGGGGCACTCGCGGTAGCGATCGCCGTCGGCCAAGGGGTTGATGGTGCCGTCGGCGGCGACATTGGCATCGGCTTCGCCGTCGCAGTTGTCATCGATTCCGTTGCAGACCTCTACGCCGCCGGGCGAGACTTGGGGATTGGTGTCATCGCAGTCGGCGCGGTCGATACTCTCGCAGCCAATGCCTGCAAAGAAGCCATCGGAGTCCGTATCATAGCACTGCGACGAGGTGGCTTTTTGGCAGACGCCAAGCCCGTCGGGCGAATTGGGGGGGATGTTGCAGCCGAACCCCTCGACGCAGTCGTCGGCGGAGGCGCAGAGGAAGCCGACCTGGCCGCCGTTGATCCCGTCTCGGGTGACATCGAAACAGGCCGAGAGCAGCGTGGCGGCTGCAAGAAGCGTGAGGAGCCTAGCGTGTACCATGTTCAGAAGCTCCAGTTTCCAGCAAGGCCAACGGAGTCCAAGGTCACCCGGGGGTAGAGATGGAAGCGCTGGGCGATATCTTCATCTTCTTCTTCCACGGCCTCTTCGCCGGGCTGGATGTTGAACAGCAGCGCCGAGACTGCACCGAAGAAGACGCCAGAGCCAAGGAAGACCTTGGAGTAGAGTGCCTGCTCTTCGCCCTTGGAGATGTCTGCTTCGGCATCCTTCTGTGTCCGGTTGCAGACGGAGGTGCCGTCGCTGAGCGAGATCTGCTTGCAGTCATCGAGTTTGGTCTGTGTGTCGCTCGCGGCGGCCGCGTAGGTGGCCGAGGCGCCGAGCGCGGCGACGCTGAGTCCAAGCGACGTCCAAGCGGAGTAGCGCTGCCAGGGGCTCATTTCCTGGACGATCTCCGGCCCGCGCTCCTTGGCATCACGGATGCCGAAGAGGACCTTGAGCTCCGACTCGACGACCTGCGAGACGATGTTTACGCCGGCAGGGGTCTCAAAGTAGCGGTAGCTGGCAATGGCGGAGGTGGGCGTCTCGAAGAGGTCGAAGGTGGTGCCCCACTTTCCATCCGCCGCAGCGGCGACGCGACCAACGACGATGCGGTCGAGTCCCAGTTCACGCCCGTAGCGGCCGAGGCAGATAGGGTCGAAGGCGCACTCGAAGGCGAGCTCTGCGCCCATGACCTCGAACTCACTGCGGAGCTTCTCGTTGGTCACGATGGTGAGACCTGGGATGGCCTCGAGGCTCTTGAGCACGCTGGCGGCAAGTTCGTCGGCTTGCGCTGCGCTAAGCAGCTCGCTGGGGACAACGATGGCGGTAACCTGCGTGATGCCGTCGTCTGCCGGCAAGGCGCCGAGCTCTCCCTCTACATCGAGGGTGGAGGGGAGGGGCTCACCGATTTCGGGACCGGGGGCTCCTTCCTCTTCCTCGCCGAACACGAAGCCATCGGCCTCTTGGTCGGCTTCGGTCTGGGCGAAGGCACGAGGCGTGGCGGCGAAGAGGGTCGCGCCAAACAGAAACAAGAGAAGACGATTTGATTTCATCGGACCTGCACCGAGGTTGACCGCTGCTCCCACCCTTCTCGGGCCGCTTGCCGAAAGGTCGAGAGCCTATTAGCGGTCTACCTAGCGGCCAGCGGTGCGTCAAGGTTGGCGCATGGACTGGGGCGCAGTCCTCAGCGTGCAGCTCTAACCCGATGCAACCCGACCGGCAGGCCGACGACCTCAAGCGACTTCGGGAGCGGCTCCTCGCCGGCCGGCATCCTTCGAGCATGGTCGACAAGCCGGGCATGCTGACCATCTGGCTGCTGTCGTGGCTGCTGTCTGGCGTGGTGTTTCCGCGGGTAGACGTGGAGCGGCTCCGGGCGGCGCAGGAGCAGGGTCCGCTGCTGATCGTGATGCGGAGCCGGAGCTGGCTCGACTACTTCTACTTCAACTTTGCTTTTCGACGAGAGGGGATCCGGCTGTCGCGGTTCGCATCGAGGCTGGATGTCACCTGGCTGCGCCCGTTCGTCTCCTGGCTGAGCTCCTATCTGCTCGGACGGCGAAGGTTCCCGGAGGACAGCGTCTGCCTTGGTCAGACGCTGGAGGCCGGCTCGACGGCGGTCATCTTCCTCGACGCGCCACGTAGCCAGTCGCGGGTGCCGAACGTTGAGGTTGTTAGGCTGATGGAGACTGCGTTCGGCGCGCAGCGTCGCACCGAGGCACCCATTTCGGTTGCACCGCAGCTGCTGGTCTGGGAGCGCCGACCGGAGAAGCCGGTGCGCGGCATCGCCGCCGAGGTGCTCGGTACGCGTCGTTCTCCCAGCCTCATTCGGAAGGCGGCATGGGTGCTGCGGAGCATCTACGAGTCGTTCCTCAAGCTCGGCGAACCTACGGTGCAGGTGGCCGAGACGGTGAACCTGCGGAGTTTTGCTGAGTCGCACCCCGGTCTAAGCGACGCTGAGTTGGCGGTGTTGCTGCACCAGACCGTCACGCAGCACATGGAGGATGAGGAGCGGGTGGTGACGGGGCCGCCTGTGAAGCGTTCCAAAGAGCTGCGGGAAGAGATTCTCTCCGATGCGGAAAACCGCGAGGCGCTCGACGGGCTGGCGCTTCGGCTTGGGAGGGACCCTGACGATGTGCGGCGGGAGGCGAGCAGCATCCTGACAGAGCTGGCCTCGAATTTCGACCTGCTCTGGGTCAAGGCATTTTCGGCGGTTCTATCTGTGGTCTGGTCGCAGATCTACGAGGGGTTTGAGGTCGACGACGAGGGGCTGGCGAAGCTGCGTCAGGCGGCCAAGACGCGCAAGATTGTTCTGGTTCCAAGCCACAAGAGCCACATCGACTACCTTGTGATGTCGAACCTGTTCTACCGTTACGGGCTGATGCCGCCCCACATCGCGGCCGGCATCAACCTGAACTTCTGGCCCATCGGCGGTCTGTTCCGCGGTGCCGGCGCCTTCTTCCTGCGCCGTTCGTTCGCCGGCGACATCCTCTACGAGTGGGTCTTCAAGACCTACTTGGTGAAGGTGCTGTCGGAGGGCTTCCCGCTGGAATTCTTCATCGAGGGGACGCGGTCGCGCACGGGCAAGCTGAACCCTCCGAAGTATGGCATGCTGAACGTGCTGGTGGAGGCCTTCAGCGAGGGCAAGCTGGAGCAGGTGGCCTTTGTTCCCGTCTCGATTGGGTACGAGGCCATCATCGAGGGCGCCTCTTACAAGAAGGAGCTCGACGGCGGCGAGAAGCGTTCGGAGGGGCTGACCGACCTGCTCACGGCGCCCAAGGTGCTGCGGGCGCGCTACGGCAGGGTCTTTGTGGAGTTTGGGGCGCCTTTCGACCTCGACAGTTTCGTGGAACGGTACCACGGTCCGGGCCGGGCGCCTGTGGCTCCAGAGGCGCTCGCCAAGACGGTCCGCCGCCTAGCCTACAAGCTGATCCACGAGATCAACGATGTGGCGACAGTAACGCCTGGGGCCATTGGCGCGCTCATCCTGCTCAACAATCCGGCACGCTCGTTGACGATGGAGGAGATCGCGCAGGAAGCGGGCTTTGTCTGCACCTTCCTGACCAACAAGCAGGCGCGGCTTTCGGGGGTGCTCCGCGACGCCCACTCCGCCCACCTGAGCCGGATTCATGCAACTGACTCGGTGCAGAACGCCGCGGCCTTCTCCGACCCATACGAACGCGAGTTCTCCGCGCAGGCAGAGGGGACCGCCTCGCCATCGGACCGGTTGGGTGCTGCGGTAAGCGAGCCCATCGCGCGGGCGCTGGAGCTGCTCGCGGGCAAGAAGGTGGTGAAGATTGTGGAGCAGGAGTCGGAGCGGCGCTTCTCGGTGCCCGACGACCGGCGGGTAGAGCTGACCTACTACAAGAACAACATCCTCCACTTCTTCGTGGCGGAGGCGGTGTTCGCGACGGCGCTGTTTGAATCGGGCGACGTGGTGGTGCAGGTAGCGCAGGTGCGCGAGAGCGCGGCCTTCTACTCCAAGCTGCTCAAGCTCGAGTTCTGCTTCGAGGCCAGCGACCGCTTCGACGAGGTCTTCGACGAGACGCGTCGCCGCTTTGTCTCACTCGGCTGGGCGTCGGACGGGGCCGAGGGCACGATGGAGATCACGCGGCCGCTTCATCCGGGCGCGGAGTTCCTGCGTGCACTACTGGTGTCGACGATCGAGACCTACTGGCTGATCGCCGATGTGCTGGCAGAGAGCGCTGCCTCGGGCGAGGCTGAGTGGCTGGACGGCAAGGCGCTGTCGAAGTCGGTTCTGTCGCGCGGTCGTCGCAGCTATCAGGAGGGTCGCCTGCTCTTCCCAGAGTCGCTCGCGGCGAGTGCGTTCGACAACGCGATCAAGATTTTCCGAGACAGCGACCTCGGCGTGGGCGACTTCTTGGAGTCGAAGTCGGAGCAGAAGGGGCGCAAGAGCACGAAGTTGTTCCGGGTTCGGCGAGAGCGTGCGGATGCGCTGCGTTCGCTCGCCGATCGCCTGCTGGCGCTCAAGCAGCCGCGCACGCCGGGTCTTCCGGCGCAGCCGAGCTCGAACGCTCGGGTCGTGGCGGAGGCGCCGCCCGCAGCGCCGGTCGCCTAGCGCGACCAGTCGAGGCTGAGCCGCTGCGCCTCTTCGATGGAGGCTGCGCAGGTGGCAAAGGCGGGGTAGTCGGACGCCGCGATGTAACGATACGGAGCGGTAATGGTGTGCTCGATGGTGAGCAGTTCGCCCCCCTGCTCCGCCGTTCGATGGAACGAGAGTCCGGCGCAGTCGAGACTGACGGGGTCAGGGAGCCGGGCGAGTCTGAAGCCGACGGGCGGGCGGAACTCGATGCGCACGGTCTCGTCGAGGTAGGCCTCCGCGCGGAGCGGCGAGCTCCGTTCGGCGGCCGTGGCGAAGGCCTGGGCGAGCGGCCGCGCGAAGAGCGCGCCCTCGTAGTGGAGGCGCGATGCCTCGGCGCGGGCGAAGCCTTGGGCAGTAAAGGCGTAGCGCACGGAGAGCGGGGCATCGAGTGCGTCGAGACCGTCGACCGTGAGTTCGCTGAGCGCGATGGAGGGGAAGGTGCGGGAGAGCCGTCTTTCGGAGCGCTGCAGCCGCTCCTGCGCGTCGGGTACGGCGTGGACGAAGCGCCGGAAGGCTGCTGCGTCGGAGAGTGGCACGGACTCGGTGAGGGCGCCTTGAACGCTGCCGTCTGCGCCGAGCGTGAGGGTTGCCTGGATGCGGTTCTGCCAAGTTGCGCGGGGGGCGACGGGCACCTGCAGGAGGTTGTCTGGCGAGCGCTGATCGATGGCGACGGAGCCTTGGACGGAGCGCGGGAGGAGGTTGAAGACGGCATCATCGTCTTCGGGGTCGAGCCAGTAGGAGCGGCCGCTGAGGTCGACGCGGAGGGCGCGGTAGCCCCATGCACTGTTGTCAAAGAGGGGCCGGCTGACGGGGTCGGCGTCGATGGAGCGGAGGGCGACCTCGGCGGCCTTGAAGCCGCGCGAGGCGAGCAGGAGCCGGAGCGCAGCGCTGCGGTCGCCACGCTGCCGGAGGATAGAGGCGAAGCCCGTGGGTTGGGCCCAGTCGTCGGCGGGCAAAACGGTCGTGTTCACCCAGCGGAAGAGGGTACGGAGCGTAGCTTCGTCGCTACCTGCGGGGAGCCCGCCAGTAACGGCCGCGAGGAGCCGCGCGGGAGCGACTTCGTCGAACCACTGCCAGCGCATGCGCCAGAGGAGCCAGCTCTGCATGTTGAAGTTTCGGGCAATGGCGACGCTCGGCACGAACTCCTCTTCCGGAGCCGAGGGTTCGTCGGTGCGGTAAGGCTGCATGTCGTGTTCGACGAAGGCGTAGTGGACGCGGCCGTCGGCGCGGGTGACGGCTGGTGGGTTGGCGAATCGAACATCGACGATGAGCCCCTTCTCCCAGCTCTCCGGGAAGTCGTAGCTCACGCTGGACTCGATGAAATGGGCGCTTGGAGCGCGGAACATGAAGCGGGGTGTGGGTGCCCAGACCTCGGGGGCGAAGGGTCGAGACTCGAGGAGGTAGGCGACCTCGATGAGGTCACCGACCTCGAGGTTGGCAAAGGAGAGGCTATCCTTTCCGGCGGTATCTGCGACGGGGAGCGGGGCGCCGTCGGGCTTGATGGAGCGTGCAAGGAGGAGTTCTGCTTCGCCGGGGAGGTTCACCTCGCCGAGTTCGTCGAGGCTGTCGCGGGTGCCGAGTTCGATGATCTGATGCACAAGCGTGAGGGCGCTGCCGTCGGAGGCGATGCGGACATCCATGGCATCGAGCAGGTAGGTGGCGCCGGATACGACCTGCTCTGTGCGCTCCTTGCGCGCCGCCAGGATGCGGGCGGAGCGGGTCGCGACTTCGGGGGTGAGGCTGGGGAGTCCGAGCCGGAAGGCTGCGAGTTCGCGGCGTAGGTCTGTGGGCGCAGCCTCTGCTGCGTGTTGTAGGGCAGCGATGGCAGGGGCGCGGGCGGGGGCCTCTGCAGCGAGCAGTGAGGCCAGAATGGCCGGCTCTGCGAAGCGCCGCTCGAGGGCTTGCAGGGTCTCGGCGCGGTCGGCGGGATTGCCTGTGTAGGCGGAGAGCAGGAGTTGCCGTCGGGCGCGCTCGAGGTCGCCAGGTCGGAGGGCGGAGAGCGCGCGTGCCTCCTCGAAGGCCTCTTGGAATCGGCCATGGGCGAGTGACTCATGCTCGAGTCGCCAGACGCGGCCGGCTTCGCAGGATGCGATGGCGGCGGGGAGTGCGGCAGAGGCGGCGAAGGCTCCCTCAGACTCTCGCCAGGCGACGAGTTCGGAAGCCAGCCGGCAGGGCGCCGGGACGCTGCCGAGTCCTTGCAGGAGGAGGCGGTTGGCGGCATCGAAGTCGCCCTCGTCGCGAAGCAGGCCACCCAGCGCGAGGAGCGCCGCGGGGGAGCGCTGGAGTCCGGGGAGTTCCGCAAGCCGTTTGCGTGCGGCGCGGGCGCGGCCGTCGGCGGCGAGCGCCTTGGCGAGGGCGGTCTCGGGGAGCGTGTCTTGCTCCCAGCCAGCGGCGGACTGTTCAAGCAGGGCTCTGGCGAGGTGGGCGCGCTCGGTCTCTGCGAACCATGGGAGTTCGGCGTAGGCGTTTGCGCGGCGCCAGAGCTGGAGCGGCGCGTCGGTCTCGTTGTCGCGTGAGGCGAGGGCGTGCAGGAGCTCCTCGTCGCCCGTGTCGTGGGCGAACTCGAACCACCAGAGCGGAGCCGACGCGCCCTTGGGAAGCAGGCCTCCATAGAGCGCCTCCGCGAGCGCGGCGCGCAACTCACGGACGGGATCCGGTACTCGCAGCAGCGACACACTGGCGCGGGCGGGGCCGGCGGGCTGTTCGGCAGGCGCAAGGCGGGCACCCTCGTCTGCGGTAGGCGTGATGCGGAGCCCAAGCCGGAGCTGCCCCGTGGCTGAGGCGATGACGGCGCGGATGCGGACGGTGCCGCGACCGAGTTCGACCCAGGCGTTGCTGCGATCGCCCTCGTAGCGCCGGTCGCGGTCGACACGCAGCAGGTTGCTCTGCTGAAGCTCGATGCGGAGCGGGCTATCGGCTGTCACCGAGACGACCGCCCTGCCCTCTCGCTCCACAACGACCCAGGCTTCGACGAGGTAGAGGCCCATGCCGCGGGTGGCGATTTCGGCCATACCACCGGCCTGCTCGACCTCGAAGGTTGGCAGAGAGAGCCCGCCCAACGCATAGGTCGGAGCCAGCATCGTGTCGCCCGCGGCGGCGAGCACGGTATCGAGGCCCTGGGCCGGGTCGAGCGGGAAGGGGCCGGCGACACGGAGTTGCGGCAACAGCGGATTTTGACCTCGTTCCGGGGTGGCTCCGCTCTGGGCAAGGCCGAGCCCGCGCACCTCGCGCAGCTCGGCGAGGGCAGCGAGCCGGAGGTCTTCCCAGGGGCCCGACAGACCGACCGCTCCGACCGGGTCGCCGACGAATGCAGGGTTGTCCGCGGCGAGCCGCGCGGCCGCGAGCGTTCGCAGCCAGGGCTCCCAAGGCGCCTCTGCGAGCGCAGGCTGCCGGAGCGCGTCGAAGGCCTGCTTGGGGAGGTCGGCGGCCTCGAAGAGCGATGAGGCGAACCAGCCGGTTCCCGAGCCTTCGAGCACGAGTGCATCAAGCGCTGCCGCGGGGGCCGGCGGGAGCGCTCGGAGCGGTTCGTCGAGCACCTCTCGGAGCAGACGCGGGGCGCCGCAGCCCGTGAGCAGGAGGAGTCCGAGGGCGAGGGTTCGTCCGATGTTCGGGCTCATGGCGTCACCTCCAGCTCGTATCCATAGGTTCGGTCGAGCAGCGCCTCGGCCTCTGCCAAGAGTGCGCGGAACGAGGGGTAGTCGGCAGGCGCGATACGCGAGGCGAGGAGTTCGAACGCGTAGTGAGCCTTGAGGCTGCGCGGGCCGGTCTCGATGTTGACGACAACACGGAGTTGCTCGTTGGAGCGCTCATAACGGACGGGCGAGCCGGAGGTCCAGCGGCCGGGCGGGAGTTCGAGGTCGTGGTCTTCTACAGTGCGGTAGGCCTGCGCGAGATCGAGCGACTGTGTGCGCCGTGCGGCAGCGGCGAAGCGGGCGCTGATGTCGGAGTCGCGCCCGACCGGGCGGAGCTGCAGCGCGTTGCCGGAGCGCGTGGCCCAGGTGCCGCCGGTGAAGGTGATCTTGGTCTCGACGGGGGCGCCAAGCGGCGTGAGCGGAGCGATTGTGAAGTCGGAGATCGCGATTCCGCGATAGAGGTCGGAGTACCAGGCGGAGAGCGTCTCGAGCCGTTTATCGGGCGCCTCGAGTTGCGAGCGTGCGCCGGGTGCGAAGAGACCGGTCTGCCGAGACGAAAGCTCTCCTGAAGCAATGCCGTCAGCAGACACCGTCGCGCGCACAGAGACCGTCCGGATGCTCGCGCCCGAAGGCTGCGCCGGCGTGGTTACGGGGCGTCCACCCTCGCGGTCGAGGATGATGACTGCGGTGGCGTTCTGGTCGGCGGAGGGGAGTTCGCGGAGGCCGTTATGACCGGCTGTTCCGTCGAGGTAGAGGTCGAGTTCGGGAACATAGGCGATGGCATGGTTGAAGATGGCGAGGCTGGGCGGACCTGAGACAACGCGCCCGAGGTCGCTGGTCCGGATGAGGACGATGTGGGCCTCGATGCCCGCCTCGTTCAGCATGACCTTCATGAGTGAAGCCGTGTCTTTGCAGTCGCCAAACTTGCGCTGAAAGATGTCGATCACGCGGTAGGGCTTGAAGCCGTGGATGCCGAACTCCAGCCCCACATAGCGGATGTTGCGGACAACAAAGTCGTGGATTGCGGCGACCTTGTCCGTCGTAGTCTGCTTGCCGGCGACGAGCTGCGCGACCGTGGCCCGCATCTCGTCCGAGAGGGCGAACTGTTCGCGGATGAGAGACCAGTACCAGCGCGAGAGGTCGTTCCAATCTGCGTAGGTGGAGACGAGGAGTGTCGGGTAGACCTCGGCGGCACCGGGCGCGGCAGTCTCGTACCGGATGCCCGCCAGGGGGCCGACAGCGAGGTCGTAGATGGTGCGGTCGCCGTCGCGGCGCTCGTTGAGGTCCGCGCCATCGACGCCGGTAACAGCAGCGTAGATTTTGCGACCGCGCGGGAGGCTCACGGCGTAGCGGCTGCTGGTGGTGGGTTCGTCGCCGCCCAGTTGCCAGAAGTCTCCGAAATAGCCGTCGAAGATGTTGCGTGCCGAGATGTCGGAGAGGAGATACTCGACGGAGACGATGTCGCCGACCTCCACCGAAGGGATGGTGATGCGGTGTGACCGGGCGGAGTAGTACATGTTGTTGCTGTCGCCTGATGCGTCCCACTCCTGCTCTTCGAAGGCCTCGCGCGGGCTGCCGTCGGCCTTGAAGACTGCGACTCGCTCGACCTTGGCGGTCTGCTCGCCCGGGTCGTAGCCAAAGTCGAAGGCCGACCACTGCTCGGCTGCCTCTCGCGAGCGGACCCAGATGGCATCGCGGTGGTAGGTCGCTGCCAGA
>CANMDT010000028.1 GCA_947496715.1 Myxococcales bacterium | reverse complement strand
GCGACGACTCGTTGCCGGCGTAGACGAACTCGGTGAAGGTGGTGCCGCCGTTCTGGGCGATGGCGTTGAGGGCCTCGGGCTCTTCGCCATACTGGTAGCCGATGACGTAGGTCTTCACGCCGGCGGCAGTTTTCGAATCTCTTTTGATTTTTTTTGCTTTTGATTTTTTTTTTCGCTACTGCATGGAGTCGGTCAAAAACAGGAGGTGGCGCGTGAAATCCAGGTCGAATTTCCCCATGATGATTCTCTCTGCTGTAGCGATGTTGTCGCTGCAGACAGGCTGCTCAACATACACATATGCGAAGAACATCAAGATGATGTCGTTCGACAATGATGTACAAACCGGCAGGGCCATCGGGCCAACTCGAGGCGCGGACTGCACATGGTCAATCATGGGAGTTCAGCTCGGCAGCGAGCCTACGCTTGACCGCGCGCTCGGAAATGCGCGCACTCGGTCGGGAGAAGGTGCAATGGATGCCGTAACCAAGGGCGACGAGGCCAATGCTGTTCGCTACATGGCCAACGTCAGCACCGATTGGGATGGATTCAACGCCGCTGGCATTATCGCTAAAAAGTGCATTGTTGTGAAGGGGATTGGTTACCGATGAACACAAAAAGATTGGTTGTTTGCTTCGTGGCGCTTTCGGCTCTTGTGTCCACTGGATGTGGAGCCCCTCGATTCCAGCTGGCTGCGATGTCGGCGGTTTCGATGACCCAAAACTCACTCCAGCCAGGCGAAACGTTGGTGATTTCCAACAAGGAGGTCGAAGCTGAGTTTTGTACTGGCGACGATGCGCTCGTGAGCCGAGACAGTCTGGTCGGCCTCATGGATGAGGCGAGCATGAAGGCTCAGAAGGAGTCCAATGCCGATTTCCTGATGAACGTTCAGTACTGGGCCGACGGTGATTGCATCATCGTGACCGGCACCCCGGCTACTGTGACTGCAAATCAGACTCCCGCTGCTGCGCCGAAGTAGTTCTGTTTAGAAGCAGAGCTTGGCGTCGGCGACGATGCTCTCGAAGGCGCTGGTGAGCGACGCCTCGTTGCCGGCGTAGACGAACTCGGTGAAGGTGGTGCCGCCGTTCTGGGCGATGGCGTTGAGGGCCTCGGGCTCTTCGCCATACTGGTAGCCGATGACGTAGGTCTTCACGCCTGCGGCGGCGAGCGCGCGGGTTGCGGCGGAGAGGCCGTCGACAAGGCAGCCGGAGCGATCCGGGTCATCCTGGTCGCAGTCGCAGGTGTCGGCCCCTTCGGTCATGACGACGAGGTAGGCGCCGCCGATGGCGTCGCCCCAGACGGCCGGAGCATTGTCGGCGAACCACTCCATGGCAGAGATGAGGGGCGTTGCGCCGCCCGCGGCGTCGTTGGCGGCGAACCAGCCGTCGATGGGGCTGGCGGCGTTCAGCGTGACGGGCACGTGGGGCCAGTTGACCGGCGGCTGGAAGAGGCCGGGCGAGCCGTCGCCGATGGAGCAGCCGAGCCCGACGGGGAACATGGAGAGGCCGAAGGCGACCTCGGGGTTGGCAGAGATGACCGAGGCGACGGAGCGGCGCACGTTGGGGAACTCGGAGCCCATGCTGCTGGAGCCGTCGATGAGGAACATGACGTTGGCGACGCATGCCTGGTCGCGGCAGAGCCCCTCGTCGCAGTAGGTGGCGCCGCCGCAGGCCGACTCGTTCCACTGCGAGCCGTCGGCGGCGCAGATGCGGAAGCGGCTGCTGTCGAGGCACTCGCGGGCGTTGGGCGGGCAGAGGGTGGGGGTGGTGTCTGCGGCGGTGTCTGCGGCAGTGTCCGCAGCGGTGTCTGGCGCGGTGTCCGCGGCGGTGTCCGCGGCGGTGTCCGCGGCGGTATCGGTCGAGACCGTGCTGTCTGCAGCGGTATCGGAGGTGGTGCCTGCGTCGCGGCCGGCGCCGCGCTCCGGCGTGGAGACAGCGGGGGTGTCGGTGCAGGACGAGAGGGCAACGGTGAGCAGGAGAAGCGTCTTCTGGGCAGTCTTCATGGGGAACCTCGTCCACGGTTGATGCGCATCTCTACAATCTCGGAGGCAATTGCTGCAACTTGTGCGACAATCGGGGCAGTGGGTCTGCAGCGGCGGGCCGGAACCTCACGCAACGCGAAGGTTGGACGATGATGAGAGCAACGATGGGTTGGCGGAGTTTGGCATTAGCGGCGCTGGTGCTGGCGGCCTGTGATGAGGCAAAGCCGGCCGCCGAGTCAGACACGGAGGTGGATGCGGCCGACACGACCGCGGATACCGAGGCTGACACAGCCGCAGACTCCGAGGCCGATGCAACGCCCGACACGGCCGACGATACGGTCGCAGATACCGAGGCCGACACGGCCGCAGACACCGAGGTCGACACCACGCTGCCGCACCGCTGCGGCGATGGCCTCACCCAGCCGGAGCTCGGCGAGGCCTGCGACGGCACCGTGCCGGACGACCGCACCTGCCGCGCCGAGGCCTTTGCGGCCGGCTCCATCGCCTGCGCTGCCGACTGCCAGCTCGACCTCTCGCTCTGCCGGCAGGTGACCTGCGGCGACGGCTTCGTGGACGGCGATGAGGGCTGCGACGACGGCAACACCGTCAGCAGCGACGGCTGCAACGACGTTTGCGTGGTCGAGTTCTGCGGAGACGCCACCGTGCAGACGGGCGAGCGTTGCGACGACGGCAACGCGACCTCCGGCGACGGCTGCTCCGCGCTCTGCATCGGCGAGCTGTGCGGCGACGGCACCCTGCAGACCATCCTTGGCGAGGCCTGCGACGACGGCGACGCTAACAGCGACACACTGGCCAATGCCTGCCGCACGAGCTGCCTTGCGGCCGGCTGCGGCGATGGCGTGCTCGATGGCGGCGAGGCCTGCGACGACGGCAACCTCGGCTCCGATGACGGCTGCGGCCCCACCTGCGCGGTGGAGTTCTGTGGCGACGCCATCGCGCAGCCCGGCCGCGGCGAACAGTGCGATGACGGCAACCCGACCGACCGCGACGGCTGCACCAACCGCTGCACCCGCGAGTATTGCGGTGATGGCATCCTGCAGTCCTACCTCGCCGAGCTCTGTGACGACGGAAACCGCAACGACACCGACGGCTGCAACACCCGCTGCGTGCGCGAGTTCTGCGGAGATGGCATCCAACAGAGCTACCTCGGTGAGCTATGCGACGACGGAAACCGGCTGGCGGGCGACGGCTGCACCAACGGCTGCGTTGCCGAGTTCTGCGGAGACGGCCGGCGGCAGAGCTACCTGCTCGAGGACTGTGACGACGGCAACGCAATCGGCAACGATGGCTGCTCCGCAACCTGCCGCCGAGAGTTCTGCGGAGACGGCGTGACCCAGCCCGCGCTCGGCGAGGCCTGCGACGACGGCAACGCCATCGACACCGACAGCTGCACCAGCTTCTGCCAGCTGCGGGGCTGCGGAGACGGCCGCATCGATGCGCTCACCGGCGAGGAGTGCGACGACGGCAACGCCAACGGCCTCGACGGCTGCACCAACAGCTGCCAGCGCGAGTTCTGCGGGGATGTGGCCATCCAGAGCTACCTCGGCGAGAGCTGCGACGATGCCAACACCGTGACCACCGACGGCTGCAACGCCTGCCGCCGAGAGTTCTGCGGAGACGGCCTCACCCAAGCCTACCTCGGCGAGGCCTGCGACGACGCAAACCTCGACAACACCGACGGCTGCAACAGCTCCTGCGCCCGCGAGTTCTGCGGAGACGGCACCGTGCAGGCCTACCTCGGCGAGCTCTGTGACGACGGCAACTTTGCCGGCCTCGACGGCTGCACCAACGACTGCCTGCCCGAGTTCTGCGGAGACGGCGTCACGCAGCGCTACCTCGGCGAGGTGTGCGACGACGCCAACCTCGACAACGCCGACGGCTGCACCACGAGCTGCCGCACCGAGTTCTGCGGAGACGGCATCGCGCAGAGCTACCTCGGCGAGGCCTGCGACGACGCCAACCCCAACGAGCTCGACGGCTGCACCACCGCCTGCGTCCGCGAGTATTGCGGCGACGGCGTGCCGCAGGCCTACCTGGGCGAGCTCTGCGACGACGGCAACACGCTTCCCGAGGATGGCTGCTCCTCCACCTGCGGCCTCGACGGCGACGACCCCTACCTGATCCGGCTCGACGGCTTCGTGGACCTGTCGGGCAGCGGCACCCCGCTCCCGCTCCGTGGCGACGACGCCACGCTGACGGTCGAGGTGGGCTTTGATGGCAAGCTCTTCGGCGCCCTCTTCACCCAGGCCACGGTCAGCACCAACGGCTTCTTCGCCACCGGCCCGGTGGGCGCATCGCCCGCCAACGGCTTCGGTGCGAGCACGCCGAACGGCCTCATCGCCCCCTTCTGGGACGATCTCGTGGTGGACAACGCCTCGTCGGAGACAAAAGTGGGGGTCTATGCCGCCACGCTCGGCACCGCGCCCCACCGGATGTTCGTGGTGCAGTGGCACAATGTGCGGGTGAAGGGGGAGGCGACGGGCGCGCCGCTGCTCGACTTCGAGGCGGTGCTCTACGAGGGGACCGGCGAGGTGCAGTTCCTCTACCACCGGCTAAGCAGCGCCACGCAGGCCGACCGCTGGAAGGGCACCTCTGCCAGCATCGGCGTGGAGCGGAACGATGGGGTGGTGAGCTTCGCGGTGGGCGAGAATGCCGCAACGGTTACGCCCGGGACGCTCATCACGCTGTCGCCTGTGGGCTCGAGCTACCGGGCCAACCGGACCTCGGTGCTGGGCCACAACTGGGAGGAGCCGCGTGAGCTCGGCTACCGGTCGCCGACGCTTTCCGAGGAGAGCGACGGCGCGGGCGACTACATCGGCCTGCCCTTCGACTTTGTCTTCTATGGCCAGAACTACTTCGACGCCGTGGTCAGCACGAACGGCTACCTGACCTTCCTGGGCGACGGCAACGCGTCGGCCAACACCGCTCTCCCCGCACGGTCCGCGCCGCCCGCGATGGTGGCCTGCTTCTGGGACGACCTCGACCTGCGCGGCGCCGGCGAACTCTACTACGAGACGCTCGGCGCGGCACCGTTCCGACGCTTCGTGCTGACCTGGACCGACGCGAAGGTGGGGACGGCGGCCGACGCGCCGACGCTCGACTTCTCGATGCTCCTCTACGAGAGCAGCTCGGTGATCGAGTGCCGGTATGGCGCGATGCATGGCAGCGGCAACGGGACCTCGGGCCTCTCGGCGACCATCGGGCTGCAGAACGAGAGCGGCACGGCGGCGACGACGGCCTCCTTCAACGAGGGGATCGTGGAGCCGGGCGACACCGTGCTGTTTGTGCCGGCTTCGGGCCTCTCTGCGGGGAGCTACACGGTTGTCGGCCTCCGCGATCAGGATGAGTTCGAGCGGCTCGCGACCAACGGCGCCGCCGCCACGCTGCTGACCGGGAGCGAGAGCATCGCGCCGCTCACGCTGGGCTTCGCGCTGCCCTGGTGGGCGACCGCGCGGGAGACGCTGCTCTCGGTGGGCGCGACGGGCTGGCTCAAGGTGGGTGGCGGCGCGACCGAGGCGCTGGCGACGCCGGCCGCTTCGACCATCGATCAGGTGAGTCTGATCGCGGCGTTCTGGGCGCCGCTCGGGCTGGCCTCCGGCGCCGTTCGCGGGCTCGGCACGGCAGACCGCCAGCTCATCTCGTGGGAGAATGTGACGCTGGCGGGCGCGACGGGCAGCAACCTGAGCTTCCAGACAACGCTGCTGCCTTCGGGCGAGGTGCGGGTGCGCTACGGAGCACTCGCGGCGCGGACGCGTGCAACGCGCGGTGCCGTGCAGCTTGGCGGCGCGACGGTGGGCCTGAGCAACCCGGGCGCCAACCTGGCCATCGACCCGCTCGCGGGGCAGGCCTACGGGCAGCTGTCGGGCGGCGGGCTTCGCTGGATTCGGCGCTAGACCTCGGGGAGCTTGCGGCGCTCGTTGAGCGTCACGAACTCGCGGATTTCGTCCATCACGGGGTCGGGAGCGTTCTCGAAGGCGAAGCCGGTGGCGACGTGGCGGGCGGCCATCTTGGTCCAGCGGCAGACGCCCTCGACCTCGACGATCTTGCCGGAGATGGGCATGGGGAAGCGGAGCTGCACCTTCTCGCCGTTCTCATACTTGTGGTCGGTGAGGACCAGCAGGCCGGTGGCGGAGATGTCTTCGGAGCGGCCATGCTTGTGGAGCGCGCCGGGACCGAAGACCTGGACGGGGCAGATGAAGGGGACCCGCTCGTCGCGGCGGAGCTCGGCGCCGCCGGAGACGGGGAGCGGCGGCGGCTGGGGCGTGGTCGTTGCGTCCGGGTTGGCACGCCGGAGGAGGGGCACCGGGGTGATCTGCGGGCCTGCTGCAGGCGGCGAGAAGGGGGCCTCGGGGGAGCGGGCCAGCGTGGGGACGACGGTCTGCTTGGGGTCGAGGACGCAGAGGTACTGGCTCGGCGCGACCACCTGCATGAGCGCGCGGGCGAAGGAGGAGGCCGAGGGATAGCGGTCGGTGGGGAGGTAGGTGAAGGCGTGGGCCAGCACGGCATCGAGCTCCGGCGGGGCGCCGGGGATGAGGGTGCTGATGGGGGGCGGGGTTTCGCCACGGGCGACAGCGGAGAGCACGTCGCGGGGGGCGCCGAGGTAGGGGAGACGGCCGGTGATGGCCTCGAAGAAGGTGACGGCGAGACCCCAGACGTCGGCAGGGGCGTGGGTCTCGCGGCCCATGAGCTGCTCGGGCGCCATGTAGTCGAGGGTTCCGACGGTGCGGCCCTCTTCGGTGAGCTTGGTGCTGGCTTCGCGGTCGTAGGCGACGCCGAAGTCGATGATCTTGATGACGTCGCGGCCGCTGGGGCTGGCGGCGATGAAGATGTTGGCCGGCTTGAGGTCGCGGTGGATGACGAGGCGGGCGTGGGCGTGGTCGAGGGCGCCGGCGCACTGGCGGACGAACTCAATGCCGTCGGGCAGGGTCATACGGCCGCGCGAGGCGAGCAGACCGGCGAGCGAGCGGCCGGTGAGGAGCTCGAGGGCGACGTAGGGGCCATGTTTGGCGCAGACGCCGGCGTCGCGGACGGAGACGATGTGGGGGTGGCGGCAGCGGGCGAGCGCGACCGACTCACGCATGAGGCGGGCCCGCTCGGCGTCGTTCTTGAGCGCAGCCTTGGGCATGCACTTGATGGCGAGCACCTCGTCCAGCACGTTGTGGCGGGCGGCGAAGACCATGCCCATGCCGCCGCGCGCGACGGGGCGGAAGGCGTGGTAGCGGAAGTCGACGATGTCGCCGGGCTGAACTTCTTGGTAATCTGGGATCATCAGTCGCTGCCCGCTGCGTGGCCGGATCTTGGCATAGGGGCGCCGCCTATCTGCTCGCGTCCGAGGGGGCAAGAAATGGCGCGAAGGCGAGGTTGCGGAGCGGCCGCTGCATGGTGAGAAAAGCGGTGACTGAATGTTCATTCACCCTTGCCCGAAAGGCTCTGTTTCGCCACAATCGCCACGCCTAGTCGGCACCCTCTCGAGGCTGAGGTCCCATGCAGTTTGAGTTCACGCAAGACGAGGCGCTGATCGCCGAGACCTTCCGGCGGTTTGCCGACCGCAACCTGCGCCCCGCGACGGCCGACGCCGACCGCGAGGCCAAGATCCCCGCCGCGCTGCTCGCGCAGGGTGCCGAGCTCGGCCTCTACGCCGACGCGGTCCCCGAGCGGGCCGGCGGCTATCTGGAGGGCGCCTATTCGCACCGCAGCCGCGCCATCCGCGGCCTCTCGCTCGGCTGGGCCTGCCCCGCGATGGCAGAGGTCTTTGAGCGGGGCGTGGAGCTCGCGCTCCTGCTCGGCGAGGTCGGCGGCTTTGACGATGTGCTGGCCGACCTGGCCACCAGCGAAGGGTCGGCTGTGCTCGTGCGCAACGACGGCCGCCTGGGCATCATGGCCGACGGCGACAGCGCCCTGGTGCTCGGCTTCTTCCCCGCCGTCTTCGGCGCGGCATTCTCCAAGTGGCTTGCCATCGCCTCGCTCGAGCCGGGCGCAGAGGGCCTCTACCTGGTCAACCTGTCGGACTGTGGACGCAGCTCGGCTGTGGCCGAGACCTGGCGCGCTGCCGGCGCGGAGCGGATCGAGATGGGCGGCACCAAGGCACGCATCATCACCCGCGACACCGACCGGATCACCCGCATGCTCGACGAGGCCAAGGTGAGCCTCGCGGCCCGCGCCATCGGTGCAGCCCGCGCCGCCATCGAGTTCGCCGAGGCCTACGCGGCCGACCGTGTGCAGTTCAACCAGCCCATCGGCCAGTTCGAATCGCTCCGCGAGCTCATCGACACCAACCGTGTGAGCATCGAGGCCGGCGAGGCGCTCGTGCTCCGCGCGGCCGCCGAGCTCGACAGCAAGAGCGGCCCCGGCACGCTGGCCTCCATGGCGCAGCGCTTTTGCGCCGACGTCATCCGCAAGAGCGCGGTGGATGCGGTGCAGATCTACGGCGGCTACGGCTACGTCAATGAATACCCGGTCGAGAAGCTGATGCGCGACGCCACCGCCTTTGCGGTCCGTTTCGGCAGCGAATCCTTTGAGCGCGTGCGGAGGGGCTAATGGACATTTTCCAGAACGAGATGATCAAGGGCCTCACCCAGATGGCCCACTACTTTGCTGAGTTTGAGATTCGCCCTGCGGCGCCCATCCACGACCGCGAGGAGACCGTTCCGTGGGAGCTGATGGCCAAGGCTCAGTTCCAGGGCATCTCGCAGACCCGCATGCTCGATGAGGTTGTGGCCCGTCGCGGCAAGGAGGTGCGCGAGTCCGATTCCTCCAAGCCGAAGATCGCCGCGCAGCTTCAGGTTGCAGCGGCCGAGGAGCTCGCGTGGGGCTGCGCCGGCTGCTCGCTCGCGCTCGTCGGTTCGAGCCTCGCTGCCTCGCCCGTTGCCTCGCTCGGCAGCGTGGAGCAGCAGGACCTCTTCCTCAAGCTCATGGACGGCCTGGATGCGAACGGCCGCGTGAAGACCGCCGCAATGGCGCTGTCGGAGCCCGGTACCGGTTCGGACATCTCGGGCCTGTCGACCACCGCGCGCAAAGAGGGTGACACCTGGGTCATCAATGGCAGCAAGCAGTGGATCACCAACGGTCAGACCGCGACCGTCTATGTGGTCTGGGCGCAGACCGACGCGGCGCTCGGCCGGTCGGGTGTGCGCGGCTTCCTCGTGGAGCGCGGCACGCCGGGCCTCATCCCCGGCAAGAAGGAGCACAAGATCGGCATCCGCGCCTCGGAGACGGCAGCCGTTCACTTTGAAGAGTGCCGCGTGCACAACGACATGCTGCTCGGCGCGGCCCGTCCCTCCACGGGTGGCCTCGGCGACACGAAGAAGATGCTCGACAGCACCCGGCCCGCCGTCGGTGCCGGCGCCGTGGGCATTGCCCGCGCTGCCTACGAATACACGCTCGACTTCGCCCAGCGCGAGATGCTCCGCGGCCGCAAGCTTGTGGACCACCAGCACATCGCTTTTGCGCTCGCCGAGATGGCGATGGAGATCGAGGCCTCGCGCCTCCTCATCCACAAGGCAGCCTGGCTGAGCGACAACAAGATCGAGAATGTGCTCAACGCCTCGATCGGCAAGGCGCATGCCGCCAACTCGGCGACCAGCGTGACCCGCCGCTGCCTAGAGATCCTGGGCGACGCGGCCACCGAGCCGGGCAACCTGGTGGAGAAGTGCTACCGCGACGCGAAGATCTACGACATCTTCGAGGGCACGGGCCAGATTCAGCGCCGCATCATCGCCAAGCACCTCTTCGGTGTGAACGCGGTCTGATGCTGTCGGGCCGGCCGCTCCGGGCGGTCCACCACCCAATCTTCGGTCGTCACGAACCCTGGCGACCCCATGTGGAAGACAGCTCGCGCTACCGTGCGGTGGCGCGGGCCGTCGCTACGGCGGTGGCCGAGCTCGGCGCGCAGCTCACGGTTGCGGCGCCGCATGTTGCGACCCGCGACGACCTGCTCCGGCTGCACACCGCGGGCTATGTGGACCGGGTGCTCGCGCTGATGGGCGAGCAGGCGGCGCTCGACCATGAGACGCTGCTCTCCGAAGACTCGGTGGAGGCGGCGCTCGCGGGGGCGGGGAGCTGCATCGAGGCGGCCGAGGCGATCATGGCGGCGGAGGTGGATCGGGTGGTGGTGCTGCCGCGTCCGCCGGGCCACCATGCAGAGGCCGATCGGGCGATGGGCTTCTGCGTTTTCGGCAACGCGGCGCTGGCAGCAGAGGCGGCGCTTCGAGCGGGTGCCGGGCGGGTGCTGGTGGTGGACTTCGATGTGCATCATGGCAACGGCACCGAGGCGCTGCTGGCCCGTCTTCCGGCGGCCGGCACGGTCTCGTTCCACAGCGAGCGGCTCTTTCCGCAGGACACAGGCGACGAGGCGAGCGACAGCGCGCGGGCCATCTGGAACCGGCCGCTCGGGGCCCGGGCCGACGGCGAGACGCTGCTCCGCACGGTGGCGCGGTTTTTGGAGCGCGAGGGCGCGGCC
Source organism: Myxococcales bacterium (assembly GCA_947496715.1). Taxonomy (GTDB): domain Bacteria; phylum Myxococcota_A; class Bradymonadia; order REDH01; family REDH01; genus CAIWGR01. The sequence goes on along the minus strand of CANMDT010000028.1, from coordinate 18,671 downwards.
TTCGACCCAGAGCTGCTGATCGTGGCGGCGGGTTTTGACGGCCATGCAGACGACGCGATGAGCGAGTGGCAGGTGTCGACCGAAGAGTATGCGGTGCTGCTGACGCTGCTGCGCGACTTTGCGGAGCGCCACTGCGCGGGGCGGATGCTGGTGACGCTGGAGGGCGGGTATGATCCTGTCGCGCTCGAGGCCTGCGTGCTTGCGATGCTGAAGGTGTTGGCCTGATGCAGCCGCTGCTGCTCTCCGCTGCGACGCTGGCGCCCCATCTCGAGGCGCTGCTGGCGGCAGATCATCGCTGCTATCTGCGCGCTGTGGACAGGCTGTCGCGCGAGCGGGCCGAGCAGCTGCTGGCGGCCGCGGAGCTGCGGGTCCGTCTCTGGTTCGACGCGCAGGGGGAGCCCTGTGGCTACACCGCGATTCACACGATCGCGGCGCCCGTGCTGGCGCTGCTGGAGCGGCCTCCGGCGACCGCGACAGACCGCGGGTTTGTGGTGCCGGCGACGGCGGGCGAGGCTGCGGCCGGGGTCTATCTCTTCAACTACAGCATCGCCGCGGAGCTGCGGCGAACTGCGGCCTCGCGTGCGCTGATTGCGGGGCTGGCGGACGACCTCGCAGCGATGGCGGCGGGGCTGCCGGTGGCTGCGCTCTGCGTGAGCGATGCGGGCATTCGCGTCGCGGAGCGGCTGGGCCTCCGCGCCTATGCTCGCATCGAGGTTGGCGGCGACCTCGAGACGGTGATGCTCCGCTAACGGTCGTCCCAGGCGAAGGCCATCGCGTCGCCTATCGTCGGAAGGCCGAGGCAGGCCGCAACGATGCGGTCCACGCCCATCGCCATGCCGGCACCGGCGGGAAGCCCGGCTTCGAGCGCGGCGAGGTAGCGCTCATCGAGCTCCACCAGCGGCAGGCCGCGCGCTGTGCGCTCCGCCTGCGCCGCATCGAAAGCCACGCGGGCCTGTGCCGCATCGGTGAGGAAGGGGAAGCCGTCGCCGAGCTCCAGCCCGCGCCAGACCAGTTCGCTCCGCTCGGCCCAGCCATCCTCGGCCGCCGCGGTGGAACTCGTCATCTCTGCGGGCCATTCGACGACAACGGTCGGGCTGCGCGTATCGAGCCGCTGCTGGAGTTCGGCAATGACGAGCGACAGCAGCGCGAGCCGGTCTGCAGCGAGCGATGCATCGAGCGAGAGCCCCAGCTTCGCAGCCGCGGCCTGCAGCTGCGCGAGCGACGGAGAAGCGAGCAGCGGTTCACCACAACAGTCCTCGAGCGCAGCGCGGAGCGAGCGGCGTTCGAGCCGGTCGAAGGGCGAGGCGCCTGCAGCCTCCAGCGCGGCACGGAGCAGCGCTTCGGCATCGGCCTCGATCTCGTTCAGCGAGGCGCCGACGCGGTACCACTCGAGCATGGTGAACTCGGGGTTGTGGCGGTCGCTGACCTCGCCGCGGCGGAAGTTCTGCGTGAGGGTGTAGGCCCGCGGGAGGCCGGCCGCCGCGAGCCGCTTGAGCTGATACTCGGTCGAGGTGACGAGCTGGCCCGCGCCTGCGACGTCGAAGGAGTCGAGCGCCACATCGGGCGTCGTGCCGCGCACGAGGAGCGGCGCCTGCACCTCCACAAAGCCTTCGCTGTCGAGGTAGCGGCGCAGCGCCCGCACGATGGCGGCGCGGCGGCCGAGCATGGCGACCTTGGTGGCGTTCACTGGGTGCGGGCCGGGGTCTTGCGTGTGTAGCTCTGCTTGTGCCCCGCGAGGCTGCCGGCCGTGATGCCTTGCGGGAGCTGGCGCTGGAGCAGGCGCCAGGCGTCGGCCGGCGCGGTCTCGTTGCGGAGCACCTCGAGGTAGCGGTCGATGAGCGGGACGACGGTCTCGGGCGCGTCGTCCACAAGCTCGATGCGGAAGCGGCGGTAGCCGGCCTCGACGAAGCTTCCGAGCCGGTCGGCGCCCGACTGGGGCTGCGCGTTGAAGACGGTGTTGCGGCAGCCGATGTCGGCGTGGACGCGGTGCTGCTTGCCATCGCGCCCGCCGAGGTGGACAGCGTGGTGTTCGCAGGGGCGGCCGCAGTCGCGGTAGCTGTTACCGGTGCTCAGGAAGCGGGCGAAGACGCAGTGCTCGGTGTGGAAGATGGGGAGGTGGTGATGGACGATGAGCTCGAGGCGGGCCGGGTCGACCTGTTCGGCGAGCGCGACGAGCTGCTCTGCGTTGAGGTCGTGGGTGGGCGCGAGACGGGTGAGTCCCATGCCGAGGAAGAGCTCCGCGGCGAGGTGGTTGGAGGCGTTGAGCGAGAAGTCGCCGTAGAGCTCCACGCCGCGGGCCGCATGGTCCGAGGTGGAGAGGTTCTGGAGCATGCCGAGGCTGCGGATGAGCAGGGCGTCGGCACCGAGCCCGAGGAAGAAGCGGTGGATGCGCTCCTCGTTGGGCTTGAGCACGCGGGGTGTGACGGCGACGGCGCGGCGGCCTGCGGCCTTGACCTCGGCGATGCTCTCTTTGAGGCCGAGGACCTCGAGGAAGTCGAGGTAGATCTCGCGGATGTCGGGGTGGGCGAGTGCGGCCGTGACCTGCTCGGGGGTGCGTGCGAGGAGGGTGAGTTCGGGCGCGCCGTCGACGGCAGCGGCGGGGGCAACGAGGCCGGGCAGCAGGTCGCTCAGGGCGAGCTCCCGGACGGGATGGCGCCGGACCTCGACACGCTCCGCGAGCAGCCCCTCTGCTGCGCGGCGGCGGAGGTCGTTGAGGGCGCTGACGGGCACAAACAGGGGCTCGGCGAGGGCGACCTCGAGGGCTCCGAGCGTGAAGGGGGTGTCGCCGAGCCGCTCGAGCGCGGAGCGGAGGCCGGTTGCATCAAGCGGACGGTTGGCGGCGGCAACGCAGATGAACTCGCTCTGCGCGCTGGCGGTGTGACCGGCCTCGTCGCGGAGGGTGAGTTGGAGCGGTTCGCCGACGGCGCCGGTGACGGTGGCGGAGATGGTTTCGCGGCGCACAATGCCGTGCTCGAAGCGGGCGCGGATCTCTGCGTCGAGCGCCTCGTCGCGGTTGCGCCAGACCCAGTCGCCGATGCTGATGCCGTCGAGGCGGGTGCTGTTGGAGAAGGTGAGCCAGACCTCGCCGTCGCTCACCTCTTCGGTCAGCGACTGGCGCTCGCGGAAGACCTCGAAGACCTTGCCGCCGAGCTCTGCTTCGGCCGCACGCGCGGCATCGAAGACCACGCCGTCGCCACGCTTCACGGGGCCCTGTAGCGCCACCTTCACGGCGCCATGCTCGAGCCCTGTGACGGTGCCGAGCCGCACGCCACGGTGGCGCGGAGAGCGGCCTGCGACGACCACCTGGTGCTGCGTACCTTCGAGGAAGCCCGAGGTGAGCCCGCGCGAGAAGACCTGCTCAAGTTCGTGGCGCTCCGACTGGCTGAGCCGGACCGGCTGGCCCGCCATCGCGAGGTCGATCGCGCGGCGATAGGCGGCGGTCGTTGCGGCCACATATTCGGGCCCCTTGAGGCGGCCCTCAATCTTGAAGCAGGCGACGCCGGCGGCGATGAGTTCGGGCACCTGCTCCACCGCCATCAGGTCCTGCGGCGAGAGCAGATACTTGGCGTCGCCGAGATCGTGCTGCTTGCCGTCGAGGATGAGGTCGTAGGGCAGGCGGCAGGCCTGCGCGCACTGGCCGCGGTTGGCGCTGCGGCCGCCCCAGGCCTCGCTCGAGAAACACTGGCCGCTGTAGGAGACGCAGAGGGCGCCATGCACAAAGACCTCGATCTCCACGGGCGAGGCGGCGGCGATCTCCTTGATCTCGGCGATGGAGAGTTCGCGTGCGAGCACCACCCGCTCCATGCCCAGGCCGGCGGCCCAGGTGCAGCCCTCCGCGGAGGTGATGGTCATCTGGGTGGAGCCGTGGACGGGCAGCTCGGGCGCAAGTTCGCGCATGAGGCGGACCACGCCGGCATCCTGGACGATGACCGCGTCGACGCCGGCGTCGGACATCACGCGGACCCGGTCGGCGACGGCCGAGAGCTCGTCGTCGAAGATGAGGGTGTTGAGGGCCACAAAGCCCTTCACGCCGCGGGCATGCAGCGTCTTCATCACCTCGGGGAGCTCCTCGGGCGAGAAGTTGGTGGCGCGGGCGCGGGCGGAGAAGTCGGTGAGGCCGAAGTAGACGGCGTCGGCGCCCGACTCGATGGCGGCGCGGAGCTGGGGCCAGCCCCCGACAGGGGAGAGGAGTTCGGGCTTGAGGGGGCGGGTCACAGGGGCTCTCACGACGGGTCGGCTGCGGCGATACCCAAGTTCCCGCGAGACGGCAAAGAAGCGGGCGCGAGGAGGCGCAGGGCGACCGCGGCGGTCTGGGCGTAGAGCTCTTCCGTGGCGCAGTTTCGGAGCGCGGCGACGGCAGCGGCGACGGCCTCGAGGTCTTCGATGCGACCGCTCCCGGCGGGGGCCGGCGCCGCGGCCATGTAGGGCGCATCGGTCTCGAGCAGGAAGGTGCCGGACGGGAGCGTGGCCGCCGCCGTTCGCACCCGCTTGGCCGCCTCGCGGGTGACCGCAGCGCCGATGCCGACGACAAAGCCGAGCCGGCGGTAGGCGGCGGCCTCTTCGGCGCTGCCGGAGAAGGCGTGCACGATGCCACCGACCCGGTCGCCGCGGTGCTGGCGCAGGAGCTCGATGCAGCGTCCATGGGCACGCACGCAGTGGAGCACGAGTGGCTTGGCAGCGGCGACCGCGAGCGCGATCTGCGCGACGAAGCAGGCCTCTGCCCAGGCGCGGGTTTCCTCGTCGGTGTGGCGCAGGTGGTCGAGCCCGCACTCACCGATGGCGGCGATGCGAGCGTCGTGGGCCTGCGCCTCGAGCAGCGGCCAGCGGTGGTCATCTTGCGGGCGCTTTGGACCGCCAGATTGCGGTGGAGCGGCGAGGTACCAGGGGTGGAGCGAAGTGCCGAAGGAGAGGCGCGCATCGCTGCCAAAGCGGAGGAGCGCAGCAGCCACGCCGGCGGGCTCGATGCCGGGCACAAAGGCGCGGTAGTCGGGCGCGGCGAAGAGGGCGCTGGCGAGCGCCTCGTCGGGGAGCGCATCGAGGTGGATGTGGGTGTCGAATCGCATCGAGCCGCCTCATGCACGGGGCCGCTCGCATGGTCAACGGCAGCGCAGCGCAGGGCGCGTGGAGGTTGACTTGCCGGCGCGATCGTCACAATTCTCGCGCCGTTCTCCGCTCCGCATCCGGACCCGCCATGCACCGCCCACAGTTCGCACGAATCCTCACCCTTTCGCTCATCGCACTCACCGCCGCCTGCGGCGACGACAAGGGCTCCGATGGCACCCTCGACGCAGGCGGCTCCGGCGACACCGAAGGCTCCGGCAGCGGCGACACCTCGAACAACGGCAGCGGCTCCGGCGAAGGCTCGGCAGACGGCTCCGGCCTCATCGATGCAGACCTCCGCACCGCCCCAGACTACCGCCTCTCGGCAGCCGCGACCGTCAAGCGCGACGCCCAAGGCACGGCCCACGTCTATGGCGCCAACCTCAACGACGCTGTCTTCGCGCAGGGCTACGAGCAGGCCCGCGACCGCATGTTCCACCTCGCCTACCTCCGCCACTTCATGTACGGCGAGCGGGCCCGCTACTATGGCCCCGCATTCCTCAACGATGACCGGGTGAAGCGGGCTGTGCGGCTGCGCGCCGTCGCCGAGGGCAACGCCCAGTACTACAAAGACAATCACCCGGAGATTGTCGCAATCATCAAGGCCTTCGCCGCCGGTGTGAACGCCGGTCTCGAGGACATGAAGCGGGGCGCGAACGGCATGGTCCGGCCCGCCGAGTTCGACCGCATCGACCCCGCCTGGTGGCCCGAGCCCTGGACCGTGGTGGACTCGGTCGCCATCGCCAAGGCGACCGTCTTCTCGCAGTCCTTCCAGCCCGACATCGAGCTCGCCGTCTTCGCCGGCGAGACCCTGCTCGGCGCCCGCAAGTTCCACGAGCTGCTCACCTTCACGCCCATGTTTGCCTCCAACATCCTGGAGCCTTCGCCCACGCCCGAAAGTGCCCTCTCGGTGGGCGGCGAAGCGGCCGGTTCGGGTTCGCTCGAGTCCCAAGGCGACCCGCTGCTCACGCCCGAAGAGAGGGCCCAGCTCGCCTACGCGCTGAGCGGCGCCGCGCAGATCATCGCCGAGTCGACCGGCCGGCCCCGCGTGGGCAACGTGGGCGGCTCCAACAGCTGGGCGATCGCCGGCGCACACACCGCCTCCGGTGGCGCCATCCTCTGCAACGACACCCACATGTCGCTCGAGCAGCCCTCCCGCCTCTACCCCACCCACGTCGTCGATCTGAGCCAGAACACCACCGGCGCGCTCGGCTACATCGCGCCCGGCGCACCGCTCGTCCTCATCGGCAACACGAGCGAGGTGGCCTGGGGGCTGACCAACGCCTTCGGCGACGTTGGCGACCTCTACCGCGAGGTCTTCGACCCGACCAAGACCACCTACCGCTACGAGGGCGAGCAGCGGCCCATCACCTTCACGGAGGAGGTCATCTATGTGCGCCCCGAGGGCGGCGCGCTGGCCGACGCCGTGCCGCAGACCGTGACCGTGCGGAGCATCCCGGGCCACGGCCCGCTCCTCAACGACCTGCTCCCGGACGAGCTCAGCCGCATCCTGAGCAACCTCAACATCTTCCTCTCCATCCGCTGGGCCGGTTTTGAGACCGACACGCCCGACCTGGTCACCTTCCGCCTCTTCCTGCAGTCGGCCGGGCTGACCGATCAGGTGGAGGCGCTCCGGAACTTCCGGACGGGTGCCATGAACTGGACCATCGCCGACAAGAGCGGCCGCGTGGGCTACGTGCCTGCGGGACCGTGGCCGATTCGGCAGCAGTCGGTGCTGGTCAAGCCGCCCTACCTTCCGCTCGCGGGCGACGGCGGCGACGAGTGGCAGGGCTTTGTGCCCTACGACGAGGTGCCCAAGCTCATCGACCCGGCGAAGGGCTACGTGGTCACGGCCAACAACAGCATCAACGAGGGGCCACTCGACAATCTGCCGGAGACGGCGCCCTTCTACTTCGGCCACTTCTTCGACCTGGGCTCACGGGCCCATCGGATCACCGAGGTCATCGAAGAGTGGAAGCTGACAGGCGGCATTACCACCGACCTCAACCGGGCGCTGCAGGCCAACAATGGCTCCATCGTGGCGCCTGCCTACCTAACCCGCCTTAGCGCGCTCGAGCCGCAGCTCTGCGCCGACGCAACCTCCGACCGCTGCAAGGCCATCCGGCTGCTGCAGGGCTGGGACCGCAACCAGGGCGTGGAGAGCGCGGCGACCTCGGTCTTCAACGTCTGGATGGTCCACTTCCTCTTCGAGACCTTCCGCGACGATGTGGTCGATCCGCTCTTCGGGCTCGTTGCCAAAGACCTCGACAACGTGGGGCTCCGGGCGACGGCCAACTGGCTTGCGGGGCGGACGCCGCCGTCGGGGGCCAACTTCTTCAACGATACACGGACCCGCGACATCGAGGAGGGTTTCGACGAGATCGCCCTCCGCGCCCTCGACCAGGCCATTGTGCAGCTCCGCGACCACTTCGGCGCCAACTCCGACCCGGCCAGCTGGGCCTGGGGCGACATCCACCAGACGCAGCACAAGCATGTGGTCTACGCCGACCTGAACACGGTGGCGGCGCCGCAAGACAGCTCCTTCCGGGCCGTCAACCCGACCGACTTCCCCTTCGTCACAGAGGGCCAGCCCTCGCCCTTCCCCTACCTGCAGGATGAGGGGGCACAGATCCGCTACTGCGTCGACATGGGCGGCGCCTCGCCCAAGGTCTTCGGCTCACTCAACGGCGGCGTGAGCGCCCACAGCGGCACGCCCCGCTTCGGCGACCAGATCCCCGGCTGGCTCCGCGAAGAGACCTATGCGGTCCCCTTCACGCAGGCCGAGGTGGAGGCCGCTGCGACCGAGACGACGACGCTGCCGGCTGGATACCCCGCTCCCTGACCTTCAGGGCGGGGAGTCCCGTCGACCGCCTACCCAGCTCCCTGACTTCAGCGCGGGGAGTCCCGTAGAGCCACTACCCCGCTCCCTGACCTTCAGGGCGGGGAGTCCCGTCGAGCCACTACCCCGCTCCCTGACCTTCAGCGCGGGGAGATGCGGCGCGGTCAGAATGCGCTGCTGTCGGTCCGGACATCGTAGCCGCCGCGGGAGACGATCGGCGCGACGGTGCAGTCCATGAGGCCGGTGCCCGCATCGACAATCATGGTTACGTCGGCAACCCGCCAGGTGTCACCGCCACAGGAGCCGCCGGAGCGGGTGAGGGTGACCGGGTCGGGCGCCTCGCCGAAGACGGCGCGGACGAGACCGCCGCAGTAGATGGTGATGACCGGGCGAGTCGCCGCCGAGCCTCCATACATGTGCGCCATGACGCGGAAGGTCTCGCCGTTGCGCGGGTTGTCGAGGTTGATGTTCTCAGGCGAGGAGCTCGAGATGTTATCGAGGTCGAGGCGCGGGTTTTTGCAGGTTCCAGTGCCGCCGGGGCAGTCGAGGCCTGTGGAGTTCGGATAGCCCCAGTTGATGCTACCGAACGCGCCGGCGCAGTTGGCGTAGTAACAGGTATCTGCCATGTCGCACCAGCTGGCTGTGCTGCCGGCGCGGTGGAGGTGAAGGTCGATGTCGACGCTGCCGAAGGTGTTCCAGCGCATCTCGACGCGGAGGCCCTTGCCCCGCACCTTGACGATCCAGGAGCAGCCCTGGGTGTTGCCCTTGTCGTCGGTGAAGGTGACGGAGACGAGGTAGTCGCCCGAGACGTCGGGGGTGAAGGTGGTGCGGGCCGCCGTGGGGGCAGCGACGCCGCGGACGGCGCTGTTGGGCGGGGACCGGAGCGTCCAGTTCCAGCCCGTGCCGGTGGTGCCGAGCACGGCGGGGCCGTCGAGCACGTAGAGCTGGAGCGGGGGTGCGGTCACCTCGGTGGGGCAGGCGAGCGAGGCATCGCAGTCCGGGATGTCGTCGGCGCAGCCATCGCAGTCGTTGTCTTTGGTGTCGCAGACCTCTTCAGCGGGGAGGAAGCCGCCGATGCAGGGACCCCAGGCGGGGGCCGCACGGTTCTGGCAGGTCTGGCTGCCGTCGAGGCAGCCACCCACGTTGCGGGCCGACGGGGCGCCGGCAAAGCAGGCCTGGGTGGTGCCGAAGACACAGGGGCAGCCCTCGTCCACCTGGCCGTTGGCGTTGTTGTCGGAGCCATCGCAGACCTCGGTGCCGGTGTAGCCCGGCTCGGGCTCATCGCAGATCCAGGTGGCGGGGACAGAGATGCAGGCCTCGTCGGGGATGGAGCAGATCTCGTCGCCGTTGAAGGGGTCGCCATCGTCGCAGAGGGCGTTGTTGGGCACGCTCTGGGGGCCGCGGTTGGGCACGCACTGCTCGATGGTGCAGGCGATCCGATCGGGCGGCGGCACATCGGCGAGATCTTCGACAATGTTGGGCACGCCGGCAGCGCACTCGATGTGCTGGCAGTTGCCGGGTTCGTCTGCGACGGCGCCAAAGAGGGGGGCGCGGGCGCAGAGGCCGGCCGTGCAGGAGTCGGTGGTGCAGGGGTTGCCGTCGCTGCAGTCGCCATCCGTGGTGCAGGCGGCGGGCAGGCAGCTGCCGGCGACGCAGGCATAGCCGGCGGCGCAGTTGTCGTCCGTCGCGCAGGGGAGCGCACACTCGCCGTTCACGCAGGCGAGGCCGGCGCAGTCCGAGGTGTCGACGCAGCCTGGAACCACAGGCGTGGTGTCGGCGGTACCTGTGTCGTCGGTGGTTGAAGTGTCTGCGCCCGAGCCGCTGTCGGCAGCGCCGCTGCCCGCGTCTTCGATGCTGCTGCCAGTGTCGCTACCACCGCCGCCCGTGTCGCGCGGCGAGCCGGTCCCGGTGTCGCGGGTGGAGCCGCCTCGTCCGCCGTCGGACGCACCCGTGTCTGCCGCAGTGCAGGCCGTCTGAAGCGCGACCGCCGCGAGCAACCCGAGGATCCAGCCCGATGACCTGTTCGATGACTGTTGCATGCAGCACTCCCTTGTCAGCTCAACACAAGACGCGATTGATACGATGCGTCATTGTATCGAGCGAAGGTGGCTACGCAACCAAACTTCACGCGCAGGTGAAACGAGTTCCGCACAGCGTCGAAACGAACGCTCAGCGGCGCGCGGCCATGGCGTCGCGGAGGGTGGCTGCGACCAGCGACCACTCCCGGTCGGAGAAGGTGAATCCGAGCTCGCCGAGCCGCTCCGCGGCAACTTTGCGGCTCTTGAGCACCAGCCCCGTGTCGTACCGCTTCCAGCGGCAGGCCAGCTCAAACATCCAGGGCTTGAGCGTGTAGCCCGGCTGCACGCCGTCGAGCGCCCGCATCACGCCAAAAAAGTCTGCGCTCGCGAGGCCGCCCGGCGACACCAGGTTGAAGGGTCCCGAGGCCTCCGCATGGTCGGCCAGGAAGAGCACTGCTCGCGCAAAGTCGCGCGCCGAGACCCACGACACCTGCGCGAGGCCATCGCCGAAGTCGCCACGGTAGAGCTCACAGCCGATGCGCCGGAGCAGCGCGTAGTAGCCCGTCGCCGACGGCTCCATCACAAAGGCGGTGCGCAGCGCGATGCGGCGCACACCCGCGAGCTGCACCTCGTTCACCAGCCGCTCCGACGCGTAGGGCACATCGGCGCCGAGGTCCCACGAGGGCGAGGAACCCGGCTCGCCGCCGCCGAAAAGGCCGAGCGTCTCGCCGGCCGGGAGCCCCGTGTTGTGGGCGTAGATGTCGGCGGAGCTGCCATGGAGCCAGACCCGCGGAGGCCGCGACAGCCGCGGCATCGCACCACAGATGGCGGCCGTTGCGGCCGTCCGCTCGGCGATCAGCGCGGCCCGCTCCGACGGCGCGTGAAAGCGGGGGATGCGGCCGCTCGCGAAGTCGAAAAAGAGGTCGGCGCACTCCAGCTCCGGCAGCCAACTGTCGGGCTCCGCGGGGTTCCAGAGAACCACCCTGCCGAGGCCGCGCCAGGTCTTGCGGCGGGTGAGGATGGTGACCTCATCGCCACGCTCGAGCAGCGCCGCAGCGACCAGCTGGCCTAGCAGCCCCGAGCCGCCGGCGATGACCGCCCGCATCAGCGCGCCGGGCCGCCGGCCGCCAGCAGCCGGACGATGTCCTTCGCCATCCGCTGCACCGCAGCCTCGGCCTCGGGGATGGCGCCGGTCATGGTGAGAAAGCCGTGGATCATGCCGGTTTCGCAGCGATGCTCCACCTTGTTGCCCGCGTCGCGCAGGCGCACCGCGTAGGCGTCGCCCTCGTCGCGGAGCACGTCGAAGCCGGCGGTGACGACGATGGCCGGCGGCTGCTTTGCGAAGGACTTCGCATACCAGGGCGAGCAGGCGGGATCGGTGAGCTGCTCGGTGGTGAAGGTGTTGCCGAGCATCCAGCCGATGAGGCGGTCGTCGAGGATGTAGCCCTCAGCGAGCCGCTTGTGCGAGGCGAAGCTGCGGGTGAGCTCCACGCCGGGGTAGAGCAGGACCTGCAGCGCGGGTGGGTTTTCGGAGTCGGCGCGGGCGAGCGCGACACAGGCAGCGAGGTTGCCGCCGGCGCTGTCGCCGCAGACGGCGATGCGGGCGGGGTTGATGTCCCAGGCTGCGGCATGGGCGACGGCGCCGTCGTAGATGGCGAGCGCATCTTCCCAGGCGGCCGGGCAGGGGTGCTCAGGCGCGAGCCGGTAGTCGGCGGCCAGCACGGCCATGCCGGTTGACGCAGCGAGGCGGCGGCAGGCGCCGTCGTGGCTCGTGATGCTGCCGATCACCCAGCCGCCACCGTGGTACCAGATGAGGAGCGGGCCACCAGGCTGCGCAGCGGCGGGCCGGTAGAGCCGCACCGGCAGCTCGCCCCAGGCGACGGGCAGCGTGAAGTCGCGCACCTCTTCGAGCTCAGGCGAGGGGCCATCGAGGAGCCACATCTGCTCCTCCATCGCACGCCTCGCCGTCGCAGGCTTCATGGTCGAGAGGTGGGGGACGCGCGCCAGCTTGGCGGCCAAGCAGACCGCCCGTGTGTGCGGGTCGAGCGTGTGGCCATCGCGCTCGTGCGGTGCGATCGGCAGGCGCGCAAGCAGGCTCCCGGCGCCACGAATGGCGGCCTGGGCGACAGGCGCGACGGACTTCAGAAGCGCCATCACTGCTGCTTAGAAGTTGGGTTCGCCGCGGCTCGGCGTGGCATTGGTGGTGAAGGGGCCGGTGCCATCCGGGAGCCGCGACCAGGCGGAGTCGACGGGGCACTGGCCGGCAGCCCAGTCGGTGGTGTCGATGAGGGTGCTGTCGGGGGCGTAGAGGCGGATGCCGTCGCCGTTTGTGCTGCCGAGGCCCCAGGCGAAGCCGTTGGGCTCACCATCGCCGACCGTGACGAAGTCGTCGGGGTAGAGGATGGTTCCGACAGCGAAGTTCACCCGGTGCAGGTCGGGCTGGTTGTCGCTGTAGGCGAAGGCGTCGAGGCGGAAGGGAAAGGTGGTGATCGAGGTGAACTCGATCCAGTCGGTGACGCCGAGGGAGGAGCCGGCCTGGGCCTCGTTGATGACCATCAGACCGGTGTAGCCCTCGAGCACACAGAGGCTGTCGCAGCCGTCGCCATCGAGCGTGTTGCTGTCGTCGCACTCCTCGCCGGAGTTCAGCGCGCCGTTGCCGCAGTCGGTGACCACAAACTCGACCACGCAGAGGGCATCACAGCCGTCACCGGCGGTGGTGTTGCCATCGTCGCAGGCCTCGCCCGCGTCGAGCCGGCCGTCGCCGCAGGCGGGCGGAGGATTGTCGATGTTCGGCGTCCCCGGCGTCGGCGTGTAGAGCCGCTTGAAGGGGCCGTCGCCGTTGGGGAAGCGGCCGTAGGACTGACCGAGCGGTGAGTCGCCGTCGATCCAAGAGGCGGTGTCGAGGATGGCGCCATCGATGTCGGCAATGACGAGCGTCTCGATGCCGCCGAGCGCGAAGCCGGGGAAGACCGCATCGAGCGTCTGCTGGTAGTAGCCGCGCGCGGGGATGGTGATGCCGAAGGGGAAGAGGGTGCGCTGCGGCGAGAGCTCGTCGTCGCTGAAGTAGAAGTCGTTGAGCGAGAGCGGCTCGTCGTTCGGGTTGTAGACCTCGAACCAGTCGGGCGTGGAGCCGGCAGAGATCTCGTTGATGAGCGGAGGAATGCCCGTGACAGGGCCGGGGCCTGTGTCGCTGGAGCCGGTGTCCGTCGGGCTGGTGTCATCGACGGTCGTATCGGCAGGGTTCGTGTCAGTCCTGCCCGTGTCGGTGCCCGTGTCCGTCGTACCGGTATCTCCGGCGCCCGTGTCGCTGGAGCCGGTGTCGGCAGGGTCCGTGTCTGTCGTACCGGTGTTGGTGCCCGTATCCGTCGTGCCCGTGTCGCTGGAGCCGGTGCCGGCATCGGCGTCGCTGTCGGCGGAACAGGCGGCAAGGAGAACGAGCGGGAGCAAAAGCAGGCTTCTCTGGAGGTGGGCGCGGGTCTTCATCTTCATCCTCGAGTCGATGGAACAGGTTACCTACCTCCAATAGCCTAGCCGACCGACGAGCGCACCTATTCGGCGCACGCCCGCCGCTCTCGGCAAAAATCGACCGGCCCGGCCGCAACAACCGGCCGCAGACGACGACAATTTCTCCGATCCCCCTCTCGGAGCTACCCATGTCGTCCGCCGAACCCATCCCGCCAGACAACGCCACCGCCTTCGCCGCTTGGCTCCGCAACCGCGGCTGGACCGTCGAGCCGCTCAGCGCCGGCATGACCCTCGATGCCGACCTCCTCGAACGCCTCGCCGAGCCGCTCGAAGACAGCGTCTGGATGAACCCGCTCGACCCGCTCCCGCTCTGGTTCACCGCCACCGAGGGCGACCCGCTCCCCCACGCCATCCTCCGCGCACGCCAGCTCGCACGCGTGCTCCCCGGCGCGCTCGTCGTCGGCCGCAGCACCCGCTCCACCGCCGCCGCCATCGCCCTCATCGACGCCGCTGGCGAGCTCCACCAGTGGGCCGGCGATGGCGCCTCCGGGCGGCGCAGCGACCGCGAGCTCTGGGACTGCTTTGCCCGCCACAACGAGGCACTCGCGGTCGCCCTCGAACTCCGGCCCAGGCTGGCGCGGCGCGACCTGTCGCACCGCTTCTTTCGCGAGCTCCGAGAGGCCCTCCGCACCGTCGCAACCGCCTTCACCGGACTGCCCACAGAGGCCGCAGACCACCGCGAGGCGCTGGCACTCACCCTCTGCTGCAGGCTTATGTTCCTCTACTTCATCCAGCGCAAAGGGTGGCTCGACAACAACCCCCGCTTCCTCGCCTCGCAGCTCCTCCATCCGCACCACCGCGACCTCTTCCGCGCCTGGCTCCAGCCCCTCTTCTTCCGCGCCCTCAACCTCGCACCCGACGACCGCTCGCAGCCGCTCCGCTTCCGCCACATCCCCTACCTCAACGGCGGCCTCTTTGCGGCCACCACGCTCGAGCAGCGCTACCCCGCGCTCGGCCTCCCCGACGAGCCGCTTCGCGACCTCATCCGCAACCTCTTCGAGCGCTACCGCTTCGTCGAATCGGAACAGGCCGGCGACCACGATGCCGTCGATCCGCGCATGCTCGGCCATGTCTTCGAGCGGCTCATGAACGACGACCAACGCTCCCGCTCCGGCACCTTCTACACGCCACCAACGCTGGTCCGGCACCTGCTCGAACAGGCGCTACGACACTGGCTCACCGAACAGACCTCGGAGCGCGACGCAGCCACCCTGCTGCGCGCGCTCCGAGGCGACCAGGCTCCGCTCCCCCGCTCCCTCGCCGACAGGCTCGCCGCGCCCCTCGACGCCCTCAGCATCCTCGACCCCGCCTGCGGCTCCGGCGCCTTCCTGCTCGAGGCAGCCGAGCTCCTCACCCAGCTCCGTCTGCGGCTCGCGGAAGCCACAGAACAGCCGCTCCCGCGCGACCAGGCACTCCGCCTCACCATCACGCGCAACCTCTTCGGCATCGACCTCTCCGCCACCGCCGTTGCGCTCGCAGAGCTCCGCCTCTGGCTCTCCCTCGCTGCAGCCATGCCCGACCACCAGAGCGGCCCCATCGAGCCACTCCCCAACCTCGGCCACCGGCTGCGCCAAGGCGATGCCCTCTTCAGCCATGCGCGCCTTCACCACCACGGCGCTGGGCGGCTGGAGCGCGCAGAACTCGCCACGCTCCGCACTGCAATGACGACGGCGCACGGCCCCGCCAAACAACAGCTCGAGCAGCGCTGTGCTGCTCTCGAGCAGCAGCTCGCCATCCGGCTCCTGCAGGCGGAGCTGACGGCCGACGATGAGAGCCAATCTCGCTCCCTCTCGCAGACCTCCTTCTTGGTGGCGGAGCCCCGCGCAGAGGCGCTGTCAGAGCGGGTCGACACGCGCAGGAAGAGCGAGCTCGAGGCGCTGCTCCGCGCCGCCGAACGCGGCGACTGGCTCCCCGCCTTCGACGCGGCGGTGGCCTTCGCTGAACAGCTCGATGGCGGTGGCTTCGACTGGGTGGTCGGCAACCCGCCCTGGGTGCGGCTGAGC
This sequence comes from Myxococcales bacterium, assembly GCA_947496715.1. GTDB lineage: Bacteria > Myxococcota_A > Bradymonadia > REDH01 > REDH01 > CAIWGR01. The sequence continues at coordinate 3,186 of CANMDT010000028.1, read as the reverse complement.
GAGCTGCCCGAGGCCGACAGGCGGGCGCTCAAGCGGCGCTACCGGCTGCTCCGCAGCTACCGCCCTGCCGCGCCGCTCACCCTGCTCGGCGAGCAGCGCAGCCAGTCGCAACAGCTCTCCAACTTCGGCTCGCAGCCCGACCTCTCGGTGGCCTTCGTCGAGCGCTCGCTCGAGCTCTGCCGGCAGGGTGGACTCGTGGCGCTGCTGCTGCCGGCGAAGGTGCTCCGCAGCGAGTATGGGGCGCCGCTCCGCGCGGCACTCGCGACCGAGAACATGCTGCTCCGCATCGAAGACCTCTCTGAAGATGGACAGCGCCATTTCGGCGCCGACACCTTCCCCGCCATCATCGTCGCCCGCAAAGGGGCAACTGCAGCGCAGCCGTCGCTTCCGCTCGAGCCGGGACGCCGCGTCGAACTCCTCATCGCGCCCCATCCGCCAAGCCTGCTCCGCCACGCAGACCTCGTCGCAGCACCGCACGACCCGTGGCCGCTGCTCCCGCCCCACCTCGCAGCGATCGCAGACTGCATCGCCGCCTGCTCCGCCACCGTGGGCGACCGCTTCACGCCCCGCATGGGCATCAAGACGGGCGCCAACGACCTCTTCGTCGACCCGCCTGACTCGGTCGGTCCCACAGCGCCGCTGCTGCTCGGCCGCGACCTCTCCCGGCCCGGCAGCGCAACGCGAAAGCTCCTCTTTGCCTACGACCCGCAGACCGCGCTGCCACTGCCCGAAGTCGACGATGCGACCGCGGCCTACCTTGCACAGCACCGAGACCGCCTCGCACGCCGCAGCGACCTTGACCCGAGCGCCCCACCCTGGCTCCTCGGCCGTGTGCGCCCCGAGCTGCTCGGCCACCGTGTGGCCTGGCCCGACATCGCACGCCTGCTCACTGCCTCGCCCCTCGGACCCGTCGCGAGCGGCGGCCCGCTCCTGCTCAACACCTGCTACTACCTCGCCACCGCGACCAACGAGGAGGCCCTCACGCTCGCACGATGGCTCAACACCACGCCCATCCGAGCGGCGGCACGATGGCGGGCCGAACGGGCACTCTCCGGCTACCGCCGCTACAACGCGGTCGCCATCGGCAGGCTGCCGCTTCCGCCCGCGCTCCTCGATCAAGATCGCCCGCTCGGACGCCAGTTCGCAGCCCTCGCGCAGCGCGCCGGAACCAATCCCTCCGCAGACGATCTCGACCATGCCGACGCGCTCGCCTGCCAGCTCCTCGGTCTCTCGCCGACCCAGCTCGCACAGCTCCGAAAGTGGCTCGCGGGGGTCGTATGAGCCGCCACCCACTCCATGAAATGTGGGCCAACGCCTCGCCTTGGCCCGCGGCGCTGCAGGCGGCCCGTGCGCCCTCCGAGCAGGGCCTCATGCCCCACCAGGAGCTCGCGGCGCAGGTGGCCGCGCAGACGCTCCGACAGCTCCCAGGCCTGCTCCTCGCCTCGCCCGTCGGCGCAGGCAAAACCCGCACCGCGCTCCGCGTCGCAGAGCTGCTTGGCCTGCCGCCCTCCATCCTCTGCCCGGCATCGCTGCGACCCATGTGGCAGGCCGAACTTGGCGGCCACGGCGAGGTGCTCTCCTACGACGCGCTGCTGCATCGAAAGCTCCCCGAACGCCCGCTCTGGATCTGCGACGAGGCCCACGAGCTCCGCAACCCCGACACCCGCCGTCACCAGTCCGTTGCTGGGCTTGACGGCGCCACCAAACTGCTGCTCCTGACCGCAACGCCCGTGCAGAATCGGCTCGCCGATCTCACCGCGCTGCTCGACCTCTTTGTCTCCGACGCCACCGCGCTCGCCATCACCGGCAGGCGGCTCGCGCAGCTGCTCGATGGCACCCAGCCGGAGCGGCTTCACCTGCTGCTCGAGCGGGTCGCGCTCCGCCTCAGCGAAGAGCAGGTGGAGCCCTTTCTGGCGCTGCCGAGGCGGCCAGCACAGGTGCGGAAGCGGCGGCCGGAGCGCATCGAGATGACCGAGCCCGCCGCCGCCGATCTCGACTGGGTCGAACAGGCCGCGACGGTCGCCGCGCTCCAGCCCTCCGAGCGGCCGCTGCTGCAGGAGACGCTGCTCCGCCGCCTGCTCTCTTCACACGAGGCGGCTGCCGCATCGCTCGCCCGTCTCGAGCGCTTTCTGCGGCGCGCTGCCGAGGCCGCCGCGGCCGGCGGAACCATCAACCGGCGCACCTTCGCCACCACCTTCGCAGACGAGCGTGAGGGAGGCCCCGCACAGCTCATGTTCCCCTTCTGGTATCAAACCGAAGAGGCGACGCTTCCGCCCCCGGGCGAGCTACTCGAGCGGGCCGAAACACTGGCGCAGATGGGGCTGCAGGCGCTCGCCCATCCCTACTGCATGCGGACTGCCACACAGGCGCTCCGCGAACGGCTCGGCGGGGCCCGCCTGACCGTCGCCTTCACAGACCATCTCGACACAGCAGCGGCCGCCGATCGAGCCTTTCGCAGCGTGGCCCGCACCGCCGTCTGGACCAGCCGCGGCCTGCAGTCGCGCCACCTCCCCATCGCAGAGCCGCTCGTCGCGCTGGAGCATCTCCGCAACGCTGTGGAGCGCGGCGAAGGCCCCTGGTGCCTCATCGCAACCTCCATCGGTGCGCAGGGCCACAACCTGCAGTTCGCCGACCAGCTCTTCCACCTCGACCTGCCCTGGAACCCGGCCCGCGTGGAGCAACGCGAGGGCCGCCTCGACCGGCCAGGCGGCCAGGCCAACATCCCCATCGTCACGCTCACGCCGCCCGCTGCGCTCGAACGGCGGCTCCGGCTCCTCGAACGGCTCGCCCGCAAGACCAAGACGGCGCACGAGGCGGCGCTTCCCCTCCAGCAGACCGATGGTCCCGACCCATGGACTCCGCTCCTCAGCCTCGCGGCCGGCAACCCCGCTGCAACCGAGCAACTCCAGGCCAACGACCCCGAGCAGCTCCTCGTTGCCTTCCGGCCGCTCGGTCCCTGGCTCCGCCGCCCGGGCCGCGTCTGGCAGCCCCTCTCCGCGGCACAGCTGCATGGCCTCATCGCCTCTCCTCCGCGCACCCTCACGCCGCACGAGGCGGCGCCGCTCGCGCCCCGCGCGGCACGCTGGCTCGCACTCCTCGAAGCAGAGAGCGCCGCGCTTACCCGGCTCGCGGCTCGGCCAGCGCCTGCGCGGCTCCGACAGGCAGCGCGGCAGAGCTGGAACGACA
>CANMDT010000027.1 GCA_947496715.1 Myxococcales bacterium | reverse complement strand
CTGGCATCAAAGAAGCCCATACCATCCTCGGCCTGCACCGGGATTGTCACGATGCGCGCGCCCTGAAAGAGCGAAGCAAAGCGCCCGCTCCGCTCACCGATGATCGGGAAGTTCCCCTTCACATCCCCCAGCGCGAGCGTGCTGTCATACTTCACCCCCTGCGCCGCCAGAACGGGATACTGAAAGGGGCTCAGCGACAGCAGCGGCGACCGCCAGATGTCGCCCGTCGCCTGCGGCGCCGCCTGCCGCACCAGCGCCAGGTTCACATCGATCTCGCCGCAGACCGTCGGGGCGTCGATGTCGTAGTTCGACTGCACCACCGAGCAGTCGCCCAACTGCATCTCCTCCCACGGGAGGTGGAGATTGCTGTGGCCGCCCATGCTTGTCATCCCCGCCGCGGCGATCGTGCCGATGGTCGTCGCATTGAAGAAGCCGCGCTTGTAGTCGGTCTGGATGAACCACGACGCCGGCGCCCCCTCCTCCATCTCCATATCGAGCATCTGCAGGGCGCCTGCGCGACCCCACACCACACCGTCATTGTGCGAATCAGGCGCATCCACGTCGTGTGACGGGATCATCACCGAAGGCTCCAGGCCGGGCACGGTATGCTTGTAGACCGCGTGTCCGCCCGTCGCCTCATCCATCAGTGAGCGGAGCCAGACCACCATCCGGTCTCGACCGGGGTCAAAGCAGTTCACGTAGCAGCGTACCGACGGCACATCGAGCAGGTCATACCCCAGCGTGAAGACCCGCCCCGCCCCAACAGGATGAGCTACCATCGCGGCACCATCGTCCGCCCCCGACGGTGCAAAAAGACGAGCGAGGGAGACCGCGCCCGACCCAGCCTCGAGCCCATAGGTGTAGAGGTCGAGTGGCTCGCTCGTTGCCAGCGGAACCCGACGCTCCTCGTAGCTCTCCAACCGGTCAAAACTACTGTCCTGCTGCAGCACCACCGCGCTGCCCGCCGTCTTGAGCGTCGCCGACGTCACGCCAGCCAGGCGGAACATGGCACGGTCCTCCGCTCCACCCTCGCCAACCAGCCGGGTCAGGACGAGCCTTCCTCCGGCTGCCACCCATTCCGTCAGCGCAGCAAGCGACGCTGGCGAGACCGCGGATGCAGAGACATAGCCCGGCACCAACACCACCGCAAAACGCGACAGCGCTTCAGCTGTGAGATCAGCCTCGCCGCGCGTCGAAACCTCGTAGGCGAGCCCCGACTGGTCCAGCGCCTCCGAGACCGAAGATACTGCCTCGTCGAGCCCGTCATCCCACAGCGCCGGCGGCACCCAGACCTTCACCCGGCTCTGTGAAGCCACCTGGGAAACCCCCTCATCCACGGCGCCATCGCAGTCGTTGTCGATACCATCCAACCGCTCGATGCCAGGCGCCGGTGCATCGCACGCTTCGCCGGCCTCCGTGCAGCGCCGCCGACCCGCCGCGCAGGCTCCCAGCGCCCCCGTCGTGCAGCCGGCCTCGCTCGGCAGCAGTTGGTCTACAAGGCCGTCGCAGTCGTTGTCGATACCGTCGCAGCTCCGCTCCTGCTCCTCGAACAGCGCGGTCCCACGGATGGATTCACAGCCGACCAGATAACTGTCGGCCGCCAACACGTCGATGTTGAGCGGCTGCTGCTCGTCGCACCCCAGCAGCAGCCCTGCGACCATGGGCAGAAGGCACTTCCAAGATCTTTGACGCATCCGACAACCCTGCAACAGACCCGTTGGGCTACCCCAAATTTGCCCATGCCGCCTACCGTTTTTCCTGCCCCGCGCCAAACTTTGGCCATTCTATGGCATCTGCCGCAACGCGGGCCTTAGCCTGTCGCATGGACAACTCCTTCCACCCGTCTGGTGGACGATATCGGGGCTGCGACTACAATGGGGGACTCAAGAAACGGCCGGGGGGCTTGGCCGTGAATAGCCTCTCAAAACCGTCGTCCATGCCGTCCTTATCCTGGCTCAACTTTCTTATCACCGAGCCGCAACCGCAAGGAGTTATCTCATGAAGTACAAGACTGATTTCCTCGATTTTCTTTCCTGCGCCGATGCCGATTTCGACGAGGCCGACCATGCCCAGTCCGGCGGGCAGAAAGCAGTTCGGCGGCCTGCCGCCACACACCGCCCCAAGAGCGGGGGGGCTCACGCGAAGGGACAGAAGGGGCGCAAGCTTGGCTGCTATGCAGACCACGCCTACCCCTTCGAGGTCATTCCCCTCAAGGAGGACTACTCTGTGAGGGCCTCACAAGCGCCTGAGAACTACTTCACCGACCCGCATTTCGAGCGTGAGCGGGCCAAGCAGCGGGCCATCCGGCCTGCCATGACCGCCGCCTGCCTCCACTTTGGCGAACATCAGCGTGGCGCGGCCTCCATCCACTGTACCATCACTGATCAGAGCATTGCCGATGCAAAGCTCGTTGAAGTGAACATCGCTGACCTCCGCGGCCTCCGGCTCGTACTCACCGGCAACTGCCGCAACGTCATCAAGACGGGCTACTGGCTCGACGTCCCCAACGGACGGCTGGCCGCCTAGTCCGGCCTGCCCTCGCCTTCACGCGACGCCGGCGGCTCCGACAGCGACACCAGGCACCAGCGCCGCGCCCGGCCGACCACCTCCAGCAACCGCTGGCTTCCGAGGCCAAGCCGCGGCGCTTCAGACCGCGGAAGGTTCGCACCATCGCGGAGCCCTCCCCAGGCAAACCCAAGCGCGAAGGTCTCCGACCGCGCCGTGGCGATGTCAGAGAGCAACGACGCCGCCTCGGCGTCGCAGTCCGGCTCCTGCACATAGAAGCCAACCGTCAGGCCGTGCCGAGCGCGGTAGCGTTCGAGGTCGTCGAGCACCTCGTAGTTCGCGCTGTAGGTGGCGGTGCCATCTGCGGCAGACACCACATCGAGCAGGCTCGCACCGTTGAACATCACCGACTGACCATAGATGATCAGCTCGCTGTCGCAGGCAAGCTGCAGGTCGCCCGCGTAGTGAAAGAACTGAATCTCCCGCGGCCCCTCGAGCACCTCGCCCAAGACGGTCTGCGGCTGCCGCGACACACCCTCCAGCTCTTCCCGAAGAAACGACCCCACGCCCGACACATGCAGCCCACGCTGGTTCATCTCCGCGATGAATCCCCGCAGGAAGGCCGGCGTGGTGCGGAGCGACTTGATGTCGAGAACCACGGAGAACAACCGGCCCCGCGCCGCCCGCGCGTGGAGCGCAAGCGCACGCTCCATCGCGAACCGCTCCACGAACACATGCAGCTGGCAGGCTTCGTCTGCGTCGAGGCGCGGCTCCGCCGCCATGAGCGCCATCGCAGCCTCCGTGTCGCCGGCAAAGCCGAGCTCCAGCGACCTGGCATAGAGATCAATCCAGACCGGCAGCTCCACACCGCCGAGGCCAGACTTAGGCGTCCGCCGAACATCCCGGTACTGGCAGATGCCCATGCTCTCCTGCACCGTGTCGGTGCTCCGAGCATGCGCGATGAGCGCAGTGTCGACGGCACTCACGATACAGACAAGCCGCGCCTCGTCCGAGTCGGCCGACTCCCACGCCTCGATTCGCTCCTGGTCGACGAAGAGGTCCCACTCCATGCCCACGAGGTGGTGCTCCGACTCGTTGTCGCCCGAGACCGCATACGCCTGCAGGCTGCCGAACGCAGCCATTACCGGGTTGTTCTCAAGCATCGCGATGACCGTGGGCATCGGGTCGCCCTCGTCGAGCGCCTGACGCACATCGGCGAAGACATCCGGCATGAGCACCGCAAGAATGCGACGCCACTTCGCATCGGCGAGCAGCGCAGGAGCAGCGCCCATGAAGGCCCCGTGACCGTAGTACTGGGTCGAAATCGGCGCGATCCCCAGCACCGCGTCGAAAAGCGTCAGCCCATCGAAGGGCTCCAGCAGCCTTGCGCCAACCTGACGTACCTCGGCCTCGGCGAGACGCGCTTCGGCCTGCACCTCTCGCTGCACGCGACCCATACGCCGACGAACCAGCCGAAGCAGGCGATACAGCACGCCCTCAACGCGACCCCAACTGCGCGCGAGCCTCAACAGCGCTCCTCGAACCCGACCCATGCAACACCCTCCGCTTCCAACCGCGACCGCCTTCACACCGCTCCGGCAAAATGGCAAGCAGGCTGCGCAACCCTTGCGCGAAGAGGTGCAGGCGGCCATCATCAGGCAGGCTTTTGGAGACGCCGAACAGATGCCGTCGACCTTCTATCATCGCCGCGGAAAGCGGCTCCTCGACCTCGCTATCGCCCTGCCCGTCGCGGCCGCGGCGGCACCGGTCGTGGCAGTCGTCGCCGTTGCCACCGCCGTGAGCGTCGGCCGGCCCATCCTCTTCCGCCAGACCCGCCCCGGCCTCGGCGGCCGGCCCTTCGAGATCGCCAAGTTTCGCACGATGTCCGACGAGCGCGATGCCTCTGGCGCACTGCTCCCCGACGAACAGCGCCTGACCTCCGTCGGACGGATTGTCCGCGGCCTCAGCCTCGACGAGCTGCCGCAGCTCTGGAATGTGCTTCGCGGCGACATGAGCCTCGTCGGCCCAAGGCCGCTGCTCGTGCGCTATCTCGACCGCTACACGCCCGAGCAGGCGCGGCGTCACGAGGTCCCTCCGGGGATCACAGGCTGGACCCAGGTCAACGGCCGCAACGCCCTCTCGTGGGAGCAGAAGTTCGCCTTCGATGGCTGGTATGTCGACCACTTCGGCCTCGCGCTCGACCTCAAGATTCTCGCCCTCACCGCTGTTAAGGTCGTGCGCCGCAACGGCGTCGCCGCGACCGGCCACGCCACGATGCCTGAGTTCATGGGCAGCGCCGTAGCAGACCTCCCGATAGACTCACCGCCCACCCTCCCGTAACCTCTCAGGTCGCCTCTCTGTGCCCAACGGTGTCACCATGCAGCCCCGACTCTACCTCTCCTCGCCCCACATGTCGGGGGGCGAACTGCCGCTCATCCACGAGGCCTTCGCCGAGAACTGGATCGCACCGCTCGGCCCCCATGTGGATGCCTTCGAAGCCGAGCTCGCAGCACAAACAGCCCGCGAACACTGCGCGCTCCTCTCCTCAGGGACGGCCGCCCTGCACCTCGCCCTAATCCTCTGCGGCGTCGCGCCGGGCGACGAGGTCTATTGTGCCAGCCTCACCTTTGCCGCGACCGCCAACCCCATCGCCTACCTCGGCGCGACCCCCGTCTTCATCGACTCCGAGGCGACCACCTGGAACCTCGACCCCGACCTGCTCGACGAGGCGCTCGCAGCAGCGGCGCGGCGCGGCAAACTGCCAAAGGCCGTCATCGCTGTCGACCTCTACGGGCAGCCAGCCCAGCTCGAACGCATCGTCGACTGCTGCCGCGCCCATGGCGTCCCTCTCATCGAAGATGCTGCCGAAGCGCTCGGCGCCTCCTCCGCCGGTCGACCCTGCGGCTCCTTCGGCGACTTCTCCATCCTCTCCTTCAACGGCAACAAGATCATCACCACCTCGGGGGGCGGCGCCCTCCTCTCCAACGACGGAGAGGCCATCGCGAAGGCCCGCTTTCTTGCGACCCAGGCCCGCGACCCGGCCCCTCACTACGAGCACAGCCAGATCGGCTACAACTACCGCATGAGCAACGTATGCGCCGCCATCGGACGGGCGCAGCTCCGGGTGCTGGGCGACCGTGTTGCTGCGCGCCGCGCCAACTTCGACGCCTACCGGCTCGCGCTTGGTGAACTCCCCGGACTCGACTTCATGCCCCAAGCCGAGGGCACCTTCTCCAACCGATGGCTCACCTGCCTCACGCTCGACCCCACCCGCTTCGGGTGCGACCGAGAGGCGGTCCGGCTCGCGCTCGGGGACCACAACATCGAGGCCCGGCCCGTCTGGAAGCCCATGCATCTGCAGCCGGTCTTTCGGGAGGCGCGGATGGTGGGCGGCGAGGTCAGTGAGCGGCTCTTCGCGCTCGGCCTCTGTCTGCCGAGCGGCTCCAACATGAGCGCCGCTGACCGCGACCGCGTCATCGCCATTGTGCGGCGGATGAGCCCTAGCGCTTGACCGTATCGCAGCCGAAGTCGATCTCGACCGAGCCTGTCACGCTCACGCATGAGGCGCTGCAAAGTTCGAGCGTGCGCGGGTCGGCAGGGTTGTCGTAGTACCAGCCCGGCTCGGCACTGCAGGCCGCCGCCTCGGCAACATTGGGGATGAGGGTCCGCTCACCCGCCGCGGCCGAATAGACATTGACCTGTTCGGGGTTCACCGACAGGCCGCCGCCGGGCGACGGAATCGCATAGCTGCACGGCACCGAGGTTGTCTCTACAACCGCCGCGGCGATGGCGTCGGAGACGGGCCCCCAATCTGCTGCGCAGATGCTCTGCACGATGCCGCCCGTCGCTGCACTCAGGCCCAGATACTCCGTGCCAACACGGTAGCCGCAGGGGCAGCCCGCAACGACGCAGCCGTCCATGTTGCTCTCGAGCTCCGTTGCGTCGCGCGTCACGATGCTGTGCACAATTGGGCGCCGCAGAAAGCCGGGCGAGAGCGCCGAGATCTGTGCGTCGAAGTCGGCCGCGGTGATGGCCGAATCGTCGTCCGAGACGACCACGATGTGGGTGGTCGCACCAGGGCGGAGGCGGCTGCGGTAGTTCGGATAGCCATTGACGATAGCCGTGAGTGCGTTGGTCCGCGTGTTGCTCGACGAGACGCCCTCGATGGTCACCCGCTCGTGGTAAAAGCGCTCGCCGTCCAGATCGCGGCCCAGCGGGCAGACGCCTGCAGCGGTGGCCGACAGCGGAGGCGGCACGCAGACGTGGTACTTGCCGTCGCCGACGGTCGGATCGTCGTTGGAGACCATCACCACCTGCGCGTCGATGCCGGAGCCGATGATGAAGGTAGCGAAGCGGTTGAGGTTGGCAGAGACCGCCGTGACCTCCTCCTGCATGCTCATGGAGTTGTCGACGACCCAGATGATGTCGGCGGGCAGCACCGACGGAAGCGCCGGCGCGGTGGTGGTCGCGCAGATGACAGGGCCATCACCGGAGCCGTCCGAGACATCGGATAAAGCGTCTGCGGACGTGTCGGTGCCGCTCCCCGTGTCAAAGCTTTCCACGTCGGCAGCATCTGACCCATCCGGCGCGGTGTCGTCGACAGTAGCGCTTCCATCCAGGTCAACATCCTCTGCGGAGGCGTCGTCGGTTGTAGTATCGACGGTAGACGGTCTGCCGCTATCGCTCCGCTCAGGCGTCTCCACCGAGGCGCCGCCTGCAGCCGTGCAGCCCGCCAGCAGCCACACGCCTAGTGCTCCGATCATCCACTTGGCCGCCATGCACTCCTCCTGCCCGAGCTGGACTTTGTCGCAGGCGGGGAGCAGCGGCGCAAGCGGGGCTGCGCAAACTTCGGCGCTTTTAGAACATGTAGCCGAGCCCAGCGCTGGTCACCTGCTCCTCGCTGCCGGCCTCGGCTGTGCGAACGATGTGATCGAGCTTGAAGGCAATCTGCGGGATGGGACGCCAGGTGAGGCCGAAGACGAGGTCGGTCCCCGCTGTCTCCGGATTGGCAACGCCGTCGGCCACAGCGGCCGTGGTGTCGTACTGCTCGTAGCGAACGAAGGGGACGAGCTCCTGGCTCCGCCCCGCGAGTTCGAGCAGGTCTACGCCGAGTTCGACGTAGCCGCCTGTGATCAGCGAGCCGACGACGGTGGCTGGCGTGTCCGTCGTAGCAGGCGTTGCAAGTGCCTCGGAGCCGCTGAGCGAGAAGGCGGCGACCTCCGCTCGCGCCTCGATGGCGTGGTTCTTGTACCGAAGATCGAAGGCACCGCCGGTGACACCGACTTCGAGCTTCTTCGTGGGGTGGTTCGCACCCGCGTCGCCGTAGTAGCCCGACAGCGCAACCTCGAGCCCCATCACGGGCTCGGCATGCAGCCTTGCTACCACCGCAGGCGCACCGGCGTAGGCCTCTGCGACCCCGGTCCGCCCGCCGCGCAGGCCCTTCTCGGAGGAGAACTCGGCCGCGTTAAGCCCGGAGATCAGATAGGCCTCGTAACCGAGCTGCTTTCCGATCGAGCCGACCACGCCAAGGCCCGCCTCGCGCCAGGTGCTCGGGATGATGATGTTGTCGACCTTGGGGCGCTCAACGCCGTGGAAGGCGGTGGGTTCATGCACCGTGTTGAGGTGGCCGAAGGGGACGAGGACGAGTCCCGCGCGGACCCTGAATGGAAGCGTCTGGCTGCCATACTCGATGAAGGCCTGCTCGAGCTCGACCTCGCCGGGTTCGCCCGGCCCGGCGAAGGCGTGCTCGGTCTCGAGTTCAGAATAGAAGCGGAAATTCTCGTCGTACTGGTGGCCGAAGAAGAGGACGAAGCGGTGGAAGTCGACTTCACCCGCCCTTCGTCCGTCGCCGTCCGCGGTGCTCGAGAGGTGGAGTTCACCGTAGCCACCGATGGAGGACATTGGCGTCGCTTCGGTGGTCGGCTCGGCGGTCGGCAGGATGAGCTCCTGCGCCGCGACGGGAGCAGCGAGGGGCACCGCGGAGAGGAGCAGCGTGGCAGGGATGAGAGAGAGACGCATAGGACTTCGGGTGCTGTGGCGACTGTCTGCGCCGTTTCTGACAACGACTGTAATTATCATCAGAACACACTCCGTCAAGGTTGATTTTGAAAACCATTATCACTATGGGCCTTTCATGGCATCCTTCGACCCGCCAGCATTGGTCTCCAAGACGCTCATCGCGCTCACGCTCGCGACGACGCCCGTGTCTGCTGCAACCATCAGCGGCCTCGCTACGCTGCTGACCCTCTCCGAAGCCTCCGCCGCAACGGTCTACTGGGAGTTGCCTGCGCTCCTCACCTCCTTCTTTCCGGGGGCCGACAGGGTCTCGTTCGCCAAGGTCGCCCTCTCACAGCAGGAACGGGCAGCACTCACGAAGACGATCGGACGCACGGTGCGCGCTGACTGGACCATCTTTGTCGCGACGAAGGCAGGTCAGGTAACGGGCTACGCCGTGGTCGATGAAGTACGCGGCATGCATGAGCCGATCACCTATGCGACCCGCTTCACGCCCGCGGGGGCCATCTCCCGGATGGAGGTCATGCGCTACCGCGAGGCCTATGGCAGCGAGGTGCGCGAGCAGCGCTTCCTGAGCCAGTTCAACGGCAAGACCTCGGCATCGCCCATGCTCCCGGGCCGAGACATCGCTGCAATCTCCGGCGCGACCATCTCCTCGCACGCCGTCACGCGCGGCGCAGAAGAGACGGCGGCCGTGGTCGCGCTCCTCCTCCGACAGCGTCCGACCGCCCTCCTCACCGCAGCGAAGTAACCATGCGCGACTTCCGCAAACGGCGGGGCCAGCTCCGCACACTCGATGCGACGGCGCGCGCGCTGCACTCGGTCTTCCTCCTCTTTGTCCTCACGGGCCTGGCGGTCGCTTCGCTCCTCTACAGCGATGGCCCCACGCTCGATCCTGCGGCAGCAGAGCGCTACTATGCCGGTGGCACACTCCCCGCCGCCGCCGCACCTGCCGCGCCTGCCGCAGAGGGAGAAATCGTCTTTGACCTGCCGCCCGAACTCGCTGTCACAACCGTCGAACCCATGAACCAGCGCAGGCTCATAGAGCTCACGCACGGCCACCTCTTTGTGATGCCTCTTATCTGGCTCACGGTCGCCCACCTCTTCGCGCTCGCCGGCTTTGGCCTCCGACTCACCCAGGCCGCCGTATTCGGCGGTGCAGCGGCCGTTGCGCTCCACATCGCGGCGCCCTGGATCATCCGCTCCGTCGCAGGCACGGGTTGGCTCATGCCCCTGTCCGGCATCGCGCTGCTGCTGACGCTCGGCGGTATGGCGCTCGCGACGCTCGTCGAGCTCTGGCGGTTGCCTGCTGCGAACGAACAGCCGGGCGCATGAGCGAAGGGCACCGGGTCACCCACCGGTCAACGCGCCCGCTCATGGGTACCTTCCTCTCCGTCACGGTCACCCACGACGACGCCACAGCCGCAGAGGCCCTGATCGACCTCGCCTTTGAGGCGATGACCGCCTGGTGCGCCGAGGCGTCGGAGTGGGAGCCGGAGGCTGCGGTGAGCCGACTGGGGCGGACACCTGTCGGTGAACCTGTCGCCCTGCCCGACCCGCTCTTCCGGCTGCTCCTCCTAGCACAGCACGTATGGCACGACTCCGCTGGTGCCTTCGACCCGAGCTGGCTCCCGCTCAAGCCGCTCTGGCCAATGCGTGGCCAATCATCTCCACCTTCCGCCGAGGCTGTTACCGCCGCTCTCGCGGAGGTCGGCCTGCAAGCCCTGGAGCTGCGTGAGGGGCCGCACCCAACAGCCGTGAAGCACCGCACCGGTCTCCACCTCGGACTCGGCGCCATCGCCAAGGGTGCAGCCGTCGACCTTGCCTGCGAGGCTCTCGAGGCCGCCGGTGCAACCAGCTTTCTCGTCGACGCAGGCGGTGACATCCGAGGGCGCGATGACGGGACCGGCTGGCTGGTTGGAGTCCAGGACGGACAGGGCCTACACCTGCACAGCAGGCTTCACCTCCAGCGCGGTTCCATCGCCACGAGCGGGAGCTACGAGGCTGGCTTCGAGCACGAGGGGCAACGGTACCACCACCTGCTTGACCCCCGATCCGGATACCCCGTGCCGTGGCTCGGCGGCTGCACCGTCATCGCCCCCTCCTGCGCGCTGGCCGATGCGCTTGCCACCGCCTGTTTCGTACTCGGCCCCGACGCGGGGCGAGCGCTGCTCACGCGCTATCCCCAAACTGCTGCGCTCTGGCTCGAGGCGGATGGCACGGAGACCGCGTCCGATGGCTGGCCGAGTTCGAACGACCCCGTCGCATTGCCGCCCGCAACCGGCTTCTGCTAGAGCGCAACCCTCCTCCTAGAACCTCCGGAATGCACCCATGAACCGCCGACCTCTGCTCCGCTCATTGTTCGCGCTTGGGCTCACCCTGCTCGGCGGCTGCACCGAAGATCTCGGCATCTGCTCCTTGGCTACTTCGGGCGAGAGCTGCGACAGCCTTCGCGTCTGCCGCCGCTCTTGCGACAACGACATCGGTTGCCTCGACGGATGCGAGGCTGATGCATCCCCCGGCTGCAAGGAGAAGCTCGACGCGCTTGCTACCTGCGGCAGCGACCAGAACTGCACCACCGGCCCCTACTCCAGCTGCTGCAGCTGTGAGTTCGAGGCGGCCTTCCCAGGCCACCCCGTCTTCTCGAGCACCCCCTGTGAGGAGTGCACCAGCGACTGTAACGGCGACGAGAGCTGCCTCAACGACTGCATCAGCGACGAGCCTGTCTGCAACAACTGCATCCAGGACGCCTGCGGCGGCGGCATCTGCACGACGGGATTGAGCCAATGCTCCGAAACCTAGCCCGCTTTAGCCTCCTCCTGCTCTGCATTGCAGGTTGCCGCGGCAAGCGGGCCAGCGCAGACGAGCAGCGCGCCGCGGAGGGCTCGGAGCAGCAGGCTTCGGAGCGTTCCCGTCCCGCGCCGCTGCTCCCAGATGTGGAGCATCCGCCGGAGCCCATCGCCAACGAGGGGTCGGGTTCGGGCGCCGCCGCCATCCGGCCAGCCGAGCTCAACCGCACCTTTCAGCTCCAGCGCCCTTCCCTGCAGGCGAGGCCGGTCATCGGTACCCAGACCCTCAACCACGACCTCCGCGCCAAGACCGCAGCCGCCCGCATGCACAACAGCGGCATACGGCCCATCCTGCCGAAGGCACTCGGCAGTTCTGGCGGCATCAAGCCTGCTGCCTCCACCGGTGTTCAGCCGCCTCGTTAGGCGAGCGCCTTCATGGCCCGCAGGCTCACTTCGTAGGGCGCAGTGGCAACGCCCTGCTCCGTGATGATGCCGGTGATGAGCTCGCCAGGTGTCACATCGAAGGCGGGATGACGGACCGAGATGCCGGGAGGTGCAACCGCCACGCCGCGGATCTCGGTAACCTCCTTGGCGCTCCGCTCCTCGATAGGAATGAGGGCGCCGGAGGCCATGCTCAGGTCGAGCGTGGAGATCGGTGCCGCTACATAGAAGGGGATGCCGTGGTACTTGGCGATGACAGCTACGCCGTAGGTCCCAATCTTGTTGGCCGTGTCGCCGTTGAGGGCCACGCGGTCTGCTCCGACGACCACTGCATCGATCTCACCGGCCCGCATCATCGCAGCGACCATGTTGTCGGTCAGCAGCGTGCAGGGGATCTCCTCGCGATGCAGCTCCCACATCGTCAGGCGTGAGCCTTGCAGGTAGGGGCGGGTCTCGCAGGCAAAGGCCCGCGCAAGCCGGCCCTGCGCATGGATGGAGCGGATGACACCGAGCGCTGTGCCGTACCCTGCGGTCGCGAGCGAGCCGGTGTTGCAGTAGGTGAGCATGCGGACGGCGGCGCCCGGGACAAGGGCCGCACCAAAGTCACCCATGGCACGATTTGCGGCGATGTCTTCGCGCCCGATGGCCCGCGCCTCATCGAGCAGCGACGATGCGTCGAGACCGCGAGCGGCAACGAGTCGCTGCACGCGCTCCACCGCCCAGTGGAGGTTGACGGCTGTCGGTCGCGAATCGGCGATGACCTGCAGCGCCGCCGCGAAGGGCTGCCGCACGAGGTTGCGAGACTGCGCTGCAAGCACCGCCGCATAGGCGGCAGCGAGGCCGATCGCGGGAGCACCGCGAACGACCATCTCGGTGATGGCGCCGGCCGCAGCGATGGGGCAGTCGTAGGTCAGGTAGGTCTCCTCCAGCGGCAACAGCCGCTGCTCGAGCAGCTCGAGCAGGCCTGTCTCTGCATCACCCTTCCAGCGTACAGCTTCCACCAAGACCGCCATCATGCACCTCCATCGAGCTTGGCCCGAAGCCGCGCGTTCACCAGTTTCGGATCGCCCTTCCCCTTGCTCGCCTTCATCGCCAGGCCGACGAGAAAGCCGAAGAGCGGCAGCTGGCCCGCGCGATAGCGTTCCACCTCGCTCGGATTGGCCGCCAGCACCTCGTCGATGATCGCATCGATGGCGCCGGTGTCGCTGACCTGACGGAGCCCTTCGCGCTCGACAATCGCAGAGGGCGAGGCATCGGTCGTGAGCATCTTCTCGAAGACCGTGCGCGAGGCTGTGCTGGAGATGGTGTTGTCCTCTACAAGCTTCTGCAGCTCGGCAATCCCCGCCGGCAGGATGCGGTGGCCCGCCGCGGTCACAAAGCCCACGCCGCCCGCAAAGCTGAGCGCGCGGGCGTTGATGCCGGCAAGGATGCTGCCGCTCAGCCAGTTGGTAACCGCCTTGGGTGCCGTGCCGAGGGCCGCCACGCCGTCAAAGAAGGGGGCGAAGCCATCTGTCGCCACCAGCACGCCGGCATCATAGGCCGAGAGCCCGCACTGCTCCTGCAGACGGGCACGGGTCGGCGCGGGAAGCTCGGGGAGCGTGGCAGCGACCTCCGCCAGCCAGGCCTCGCTGATCAGCAGCGGCGGCAGGTCGGGCTCGGGGAAGTAGCGGTAATCGGCGCTGCCCTCCTTCCGGCGCATCATGAAGGTCTGCTTCTTGGCATCGTCCCAGAGACGGGTCTCCTGGTAGATGGTGCCACCTGCCTCAATCTCGGCAATCTGGCGCTCAATCTCGAAGCCGATGGCCTCGCGGAGGAACTTGAAGGAGTTGAGGTTCTTCACCTCCACCTTGGTCCCGAAGGCCTCGCGCCCAACCGGCCGCACCGAGACATTGGCGTCGCAGCGCATGGAGCCGTTGGCGAGCACACCGTCGTTGATGCCGATGGCGACGAGGATGGCGCGCAGCTCCTTGAAGTAGGCCGAGGCCTCCTCCGCCGTGCGGAGCTCGGGCTCCGAGACAATCTCGATGAGGCCGGTGCCGGCCCGGTTGAGATCGATGAGCGAGTAGGGAGCGTCGGAGGCGTGAGACGATTGCCCCGTATCCTCTTCCATGTGGATGCGGGTGATGCCGCACCGCTTGGACTCACCGGCGACCTCGAAGATCAGCTCGCCACCTTCGCAGAGCGGCGCGTCGAACTGCGAGATCTGGTAGCCCTTCGGGAGGTCGGGATAGAAGTAGTTCTTGCGGGCGAACTGGCTCTTGCGCCGGATGTTGCAACCGAAGGCGACGCCGGCGCGCAGGGCCAGCGTAACGGCCTCGCGCTGCAGCACGGGGAGCGAGCCGGGATAGCCGGCGCAGACCTCGTTCACGAACGAGTTTGCAGGCTCGCCGAAGGTGACGGCGCTTCGGCTGAAGATCTTGGTGTTGGTGCCCAGCTGCGCGTGGACTTCGAGCCCGATGACGGCTTCGTACTGTGTCTTCATGACTTCTCTCCCGAAGCGGCCGGAGGGGCTTCCATCTTGCCGAGGCGACGCTCCAGTGCGAGCGCGGCGCCAAAGAGGCTCTTCTCGGCGAAGGGAGCGGCGAGCAGCTGCACACCGACTGGGAGCCCATCGGAGGTGAGGCCGGCAGGCACCGACATCGCGGGCAGGCCGGCGAGGTTGGCAGGGATGGTGTAGATGTCGGCGAGGTACATGGTCAGCGGATCGTCGCCGTGCTCGCCGAACTTGAAGGCCGCGGTGGGCGCGGTGGGCGTCAGCATGACATCGCATTGGCGGAAGGCCGCCTCGAACTCACGCACGAAGACGGAGCGAACCTTCTGCGCCCGCTGGTAGTAGGCATCGTAGTAGCCGGCGCTGAGCACGAAGGTGCCGAGCATGATGCGCCGCCGGACCTCTGCGCCAAAGCCGAAGGTACGGGTGCGGCGGTAGGTGTCGATGAGGCTCGTGGCGGTGGTGTCGCGGTGGCCGTAGCGCACGCCGTCGAAGCGGGCGAGGTTGCTCGAAGCCTCCGCGGAGGCGAGGATGTAGTAGGTCGCGACAGCATATTTGGAGTGCGGCAGCGAGACCTCGACAATCTCCGCGCCCTCCGCCTTCAGCGCGTCCAGCGCGGCATCGAGTCGGGCACGGACTTCGGGGTTGAGCCCCTCCGCGAGATACTCCTTCGGCACACCGACCCGAAGGGGTGCGGGCGCATGGAGCAGCTCGTCGAGTGCGGGGACCGGCGCGTCCGAGGTGGTCATGTCGCCGCCGTCCTGCCCCGCCATCACGGAGAAGAGGAGGGCCGCATCTGCCACATCGGTGGTGAAGGGGCCGATCTGGTCCAAGCTCGAGGCGAAGGCCACCAGGCCGCGGCGGCTGATGCGGCCGTAGGTGGGCTTGAAGCCGACGACGCCGCAGAAGGAGGCAGGCTGGCGGATGGAGCCGCCGGTGTCGGAACCGAGCGAGGCGAGGACGGCGCGGCTGCTGACTGCCACCGCGCTGCCGCTGCTCGAACCGCCGGGAACCCGCTCGGTGTCCCAAGGGTTGAGCGCCCGGCCGAAGACCGAGGTCTCGCCCGAGGAGCCCATCGCGAACTCATCCATGTTGGTCTTTCCGATGACGACCGCGCCTGCCGCGCGCAGCCGCGACACCGCCGTCGCCTCGTAGGTGGCAACAAATCCGCCGAGCATCTTCGATGCGCAGCTGGTCTCGAGCCCCTCGGTGCAGAGGTTGTCTTTGACCGCTACGGGAACACCGGCAAGCGGCAGCAGCTCGCCAGCTGCGACCCGCGCATCTACAGCGCGCGCATCGGCGAGCGCACGGTCGCGGTCTACATGGACGAAGGCACCGAGAGAGGCCGTGGCCTCCATCCGGGCAAGCGCCGCGCTCACCACCGACTCCGCCGTTTGCTGGCCCGAGCGGACCGACGCGGCAATCTCCAGACAGGTCTGATCAGCCACCTTCGCCTCCACCGTCGAGCACCCGGGGCACCACAATCTCATCGCCGGATCGCGCTGGCGCGTTCGCCAGCATCACCGCAGCGCCAGGCGCCGGAACAGCCACATCTTCGGCGAGCGTCGTGGGCAACGCGATAGGATGGGTCATGGGCTCTTCGCCCTCCACATCCACCTCGGAGAGCTGCTCGACGAAGGCCAGAATGCGCGACATCTGCTCGGCGAGCCGGTTCTGCTCCTCCAAGGGAAGCAGCGAGAGGTCGAGCCTCGCCAGCTCCGCAGTGTGTTTGAGCGTCTCGAGCGTCACAGACATGGGGCGTCCTGCAGATAGGTTCTTGGCTGCGCGCCCTTTACCGCTCCACCGTCGATTGGCAAGTCTGGCTACGGTGCCTGTTGCCGCAGTTCGAGCGCTCCGCCCGGCATGCGCTCATAGGGCCACGGCGTGTGATCGTAGGGATAGGGCGCCTTCACAAATGGAAAGCCCTTTGCAACGGGCTTCGGTCGGACGATGAGTTCTGGCTCAAGCTTGGAAAACGGCTGGCTGATGGGACGTCTGTCGATGAAGGAGAGCACTGTCAGCGTCGCTCCCACAACCACCAGCAACCAACCGGCGCGGCGTCCACGATCTGCACTCTCTCCAGCCATCTGTTTCAAGCTCCCTGAAGCGCGTGACCTCATCATTGTGGTGGCAAGAGAGCCACCGCGCAAGGTTGTCGTCAGCCCTGCTCTGCCCGCACGACCGCCTCAACCGTGTACTGCGGCTTGCGCAGCGAGTTCTCATAGAGCCGGCCCAGATACTCCCCCATCACGCCGATGCTCAGGAGCTGGACGCCGGAGAACATGGCGACCGACAGCGCGATGAAGGCAAAGCCCGGCACCACCGAGCCGCGCACGAGGAAGTTGATGACAATGAACAGCCCGACCGACATCGCGACGACCACCGAGAGGAGGCCGACCGCTGATGCAAGCCGGAGCGGAGCGGTGCTGTAGCCGACGGTGAGATCGAGCATGTAGTTCAGCAGCTTGCGGAGCGTGTAGCCCGATGCGCCACCCTGCCGCGGCGCATGTTCGCAGGTCATGGTCGAGGTCGCCGCGCCCGACCAGCTGAGCAGCACATCGATGGCGACATTGCGCCCCTCGTACCGCTCGAAGGCATCGCGCAGGCGGGCGGGAAAGGCGCGAAAAGCCGATAGGTCTGTGGCCGCGCTGAAGCCGACAAAGCGTGCCAAAAACCGCTTCGCCGTTCGCGAGGTGAAGTTGCGCCAGGGGCCATGCTGAAGCCTGCTGGCGACACCGTAGACGATGCCGCCCGAGGCTCGTGATGCCGAGACGAGCCTCGGCACCTCCTCGGGGCTGTGCTGCAGGTCTTCGTCCATGGTCACGATGGTTGTTCCTCGCGCCATACGGATGCCGAGCAGCGTGGCCGGGTGCTGTCCGTAATTGCGCCCGAGCAGCACCGCGGCCACCCGGTTATCGGACGCGGCGAGTCGACTCGCGACGGCCCAACTCCCATCTCTGGGGCGGTCGCAGATGAGGAGCAGCTCGAAGGTCAGACCGGCTGCCTCGAGGGAGGAACGAAGCCCCTGAACGAGCGCCTCGAGGGTACTCTCTCCGCCGTAAACGGGGACCACAACGGTCACGGCAGGGCTCTTGGATGACGGTTCCATCAGGCGCCTCGGAGGATGGCAGAGGCGGCATTGCGCCCGGAGAGGAGCGCGCCAATGACGCCGTGGCCGGCGCGGGTGTTGGCGCCGCAAAGATAGAGGCCCGGCAGGTGGGTCCGGTACCCGGGCCGTCCCTGCATGAACTGCGCGGGCGTTGCTGCTAGGCCGTAGGCCGTGCCGTTGGTAGCGCGGGTGTAGCGACCGTGGGTCATCGGAGTGGCTGATTCACGCAGGACAATGCGTGATGCGAGGCCCGGAAAGAGCCGCTCCGCGCGCGCGATGAGCTGACGCTCGACCTCGGCCTTGGCGGCCTCGTAGCGGGGATCGTGACGGTAGCTCCATGACCACGGAGCATCGTCCACGTCCACGCCCCAGAGCTCCTTGGAGGTGGGCATCAGCGTCATGATCTCCAGCGTCTGAAAGCCGGCCGGCGCATGATGTTCGCAGGTCGGGTCTTTGAGCGAGCCGCTGGTGATGTAGCAACCCTGCGTGCGGGCTACGCCGTCCGAGGCGGTCGCATACATCGCATCCACATCGTAGCCGTCCGACTCCCAGATGTTCCCCGCGCCAAGGCCAAGCTCCCGCAGGTCGCCCTCCACGCCCAGGCAGGTCATGAAGAGTCCTCCGGCCATCTCGTAACCCGCCACCCTGGTTCGGACCGCGTCAGCCACCGCCGATTCAGGCAGCAGCTCACTGAAGGTGCGCTTGAGGTCGGCGTTGGAGAGCACCACCCCCGCCTCAATGGTAGAGACTGTCCCGCGCTTGTCGACCTCGACACCCGCAGCGCGCCCGTCGCGCACAACAATCTTGCGAACCGGGTGTCGCAGGTGCACCGCTCCGCCAGCCGCCTCGATCACCGTTGCGAGGGCGTCGGCAATCGCTTGTCCTCCGCCCCGCGGATACCATGCGCCACCGAAGTAGTGGTTGGCCAGACCGGCATGCAGCAGCGCACTCACCTTCGCAGGCGGCAGCCCGTAGTCGCCGTGCTGGCCGAGCATGACCGCCCGGAGCCGGAGATCGGAGGTGCAGTCATCGAGCACCTCGCCGATCGTCGCACTGCGGTAACGGGCGACAAGGCGCCCCTTGGTCGCCATCTGCCAGAGCATGCCGAGCGATGGCTTACCGGCGCTGCGCTCCATGGAGCGGGAAGCGAGCTCCACTTCGTCGAGAAAGCGAACATAGCGATCGATGCCGCGGCGCTCCGCAGGAAAGAGCGCCAGCAGCCGCTCACGGTAGACCTCTCTGCTTGCCGGGATGCGAAAGCGGAAGTCGGGGAAGACCAGTGTGTCGAATCCATCGGGATCGAGCTGCTCCCACTCCAGCGCTACGCCAGACTCACGGAGCAGCCGCGTGAGCGTCCCCTCGGGCCCGCACTCCCCCACATAGTGGAGGCCGATATCGAAGGCGTAGAGACCACCCGGGCCGCGCCGCTGGAACATGGTGCAGCTGCCGCCCGCAACATAGTGACCGTCGAAGACCGCCACCCGCTTTCCGGCTCGCGCGAGCCGCGCTCCGGCCTCCAGACCACCCAGGCCGGCACCGATAATGGCGACATCGACCCGGTCGGGGAGCTCCTGCCGGCTCCGGCGCGAGGAGGCGCGGCTTGGGCTCCATCGCTCCTCCGACGCCTGCTGGGACGGCGGCTCGCTCATCCGTGCTCCTCGTGCACCACCCGCTCCAGAATCGAGCGGTAGTTGGAGGCGGGGAGCGCCTCAACGGCGCGACGGAACCCCTCGGTCGAAAGGAACCCTGTACGGTAGGCCGCCTCTTCGGGGCTACCAACGAGCAGCCCCTGGCGTTGCTCTATGGCCGCGACAAAGCTGCTCGCAGACAGCAGGTTCTCCGGCGTGCCCGTATCGAGCCAGGCGATGCCGCGGCCCATGGGCTGCGCGCGCAAACGGCCCTCTGCCAGGTAGGCACGGTTGAGGTCGGTGATCTCCAACTCACCACGCGGCGACGGCTTGAGCGCCCGGGCCCGCGCAGCGGCATCCGGCGGATAGAGATAGATGCCGGGAACGGCCCAGTTCGAGCGCGGCTGCTTTGGCTTCTCCTCGATGGAAAGCACCGAGAAGTCTGTATCGAACTCCACGACGCCATACTCCGACGGGTTGCTCACCTGATAGGCGAAGACCGTAGCGCTCTCATCTGTGTGGGCCATCGCCGCGCGGAGGAAGTCGAGGCGGCCGTAGATGAGGTTGTCGCCGAGCATCAGCATGCTCCGCGCCTCGCCCACAAAGGGCGCGGCAATCACAAGCGCCTCGGCAATCCCCTTGGGCTCCGACTGCACCGCATACTCGAGCCGCATGCCCCAGGCACTGCCGTCTCCGAGCAGCTGCCGAAACCGGGGGATGTCCTCCGGCGTCGAGATGATCAGCACCTCGCGGATACCCGCCACAATCAGCGTCGTCAGCGGGTAGTAGACCATCGGCTTGTTGTAGATG
Source organism: Myxococcales bacterium (assembly GCA_947496715.1). Lineage (GTDB taxonomy): Bacteria > Myxococcota_A > Bradymonadia > REDH01 > REDH01 > CAIWGR01. The sequence goes on along the minus strand of CANMDT010000027.1, from coordinate 9,653 downwards.
GGCTGGAGCTGTTTGCTGACGATGGAGGTCATGGGGTAGAGCCGCGTCCCGCGTCCACCAGCAAGCAGAATTCCCTTGGTCTCTGCCATTAGGCCTCTCCTGTTTCGTTGCCGCCTGCGCGGGTCGCATACCACGTCTGCTCGAAGGCGCGGTAGGCCCCCGTGGTGACCGAAGCCGTCCATGCCCCGTTGGCCAGATACCAGGCCACCGTCTGCGCCAGGCCGTCGCGCAGCGAGACCCGCGGAGACCAGCCGAGCTCGCGCCGCATCTTCGAGATGTCCATCGCATAGCGGAAGTCGTGGCCAGGCCGGTCGGTCACAAAGGAGATGAGCTTGCGCGAGCGGCCCGGGGGCTCCCCCGTAGCCTCGTCGTGCAGGTCGAGCAGCAGCTCAACAAGCGCGAGGTTGCTGCATTCGCTCTCTCCGCCAATGCCGTAACTTCCGCCTAGCTCACCCGCTTCAAAGACGCGCAGGAGCGCAGCACAGTGGTCTTCCACGAAGAGCCAGTCGCGCACATTGTCGCCCTTGCCGTAGACTGGCACCACCTCGCTACGCCCGGCCCGAAGCAGCACCAGCGGGATCAGCTTTTCGGGGAACTGATAGGGCCCGTAGTTGTTGGTGCAGTTGGTCACCAGCGACGGGAAACCGTAGGTGTCGTGCCAAGCGCGGACCATGTGGTCGCTCGCCGCCTTCGAGGCCGAATAGGGGCTATGCGGCTGGTAGGGCGTCGACTCATCGAAACGCCCCGTGGGGCCGAGCGACCCGAAGACCTCGTCGGTCGAGACATGCAGGAAGCGGCAGCCCTGCCGATCCCGCCAGGCAGCGCGCGCCGCCTCGAGCAGCGTCGCGGTGCCCTCAACGTTGGTCCGTACGAAGGCCATCGGCCCTGCGATGGAGCGATCAACATGGCTCTCCGCAGCGAGATGAAAGACCCCGTCGAGGGGCTCCGATCCGAAGAGCCCGCGCATGGCCTCTGCGTCGCAGATGTCCCCCTTCACAAAGTGAAAGCGGGGGTGTCGCTGCAGATCGGCGAGGCTCTCCAGGTTGCCCGCATAGGTGAGCGCATCGAGCCCCACCACCTGCCAATCGGGCCGCGCTGTGAGCAGGTAGCGAACCAGGTGTGAACCGATAAAGCCCGCGGCGCCCGTAACGATGACTCTCATGGTTTGCCTCCACTTCGATCGCGCTCGAGCAGCGATATCAGCAGGGCCGCGATCCGCGCCGCCTCCTCTGCGGAGACCTCGCCATGAATCGGCAGCCGCAGCATCCGTGCGGCGACCGCATCGGTTACCGGCAGCCTCTCGCTACCTCCGTGCGCCGGCGCTGCGTGGAGCGGCTCGTAGTGGCTCGTCGCGCGCACACCCGCCTCCGCCATCGCAGCGAGCAGCGCCGTGCGCTCCACACCCGGCGGTAGAAGAAGCCCGAAGAGGTGGGCGGGATGCCCGTCTGTCTCGCCTATCAACTGGAGCGTAAAACCAAGCCGCTCCGACACCGGCTCGAGCGCGCTCCGATAGGCCGACCAGACCGCATGCCGGTGCGCCTGAATCGCCTCGAACGACTCCAACTGCGCAAGTAGCACCGCCGCGTTCAGGTCGCTCATCAGGTAGCTCGAACCCACGCAGCGCCAGGTGTATTTATCGACCTCGCCACGCAAAAACTGACTCCGGTCGGTGCCCTTCTCCCGCACCATCTCGGCCCGCTGGAGCAGCGACGCATCGTTGACGACCAGCGCGCCCCCCTCGCCACAGGAGAGGTTCTTCGTCGCATGAAAGCTGAGCGCTGCGAGAGCGCCATACGAGGCCACAGAACGGCCGGCGTGGCTCGCCCCAAGGCTCTGCGCTGCATCCACCAGCAGCGGTACGCCTCGACGCGCACACAGGGCCTCCAGTTCTGCCAAGCGGTGCGATACACCGTTGTACCCCACGGCTACCACGGCGCGGGTCCGCTCGTTGAGCAACGGCGTCACATCGTCCGGACCCATCGACCAGCGGTCGCCATCGACCTCTGCAAACCGAATCGTTACGCCACGGAGCGCGAAGGCGTTCGCCGTGCTCGAAAAGGTATAGCTCGGCATGATGACTTCGTCGCCCGGCTGCAGGCCGAGCACGAGCGGCATCATCTCGAGCGCGTGGGTGCAGGAGGTCGTCAGCAGCGCACGCTCTACGCCGAGCAACTGCCCGAGGAGCGCGCTCGCGCGGCGGGTGAAGGGGCCATCTCCCGAAGTCGACCCCGAATGCAAACAGGCCGTCACATAGTCAGACTCCGCTGCAACAGCGCAGTGGCGTGCGAACGGAATCATGGAGCACCTCGACGGAGCAGCAGCCCCGTGCGCGCCGAACCCCGTTCCAGAGGCTTGGCCGAGAAGCCATCGTAGCGCTCCACGACCTGCCAGCCGGCCTGCGCTAGGAGCTCATCCCACTCAGCGAGCGACCGTACCGCACGCTCGAACCCGTGGTGCCAAAATCCATCGTCGCAGTGTGCTGACAATTCCACGCGAAATCCCTCGTAGTAACCAATCCAACTCCGACGCTCGGTCACAACCATACCCCTGCGTTCCGCGAACACAACCGGCTCAAAACTGGCCATCTCCTGCTCGCGCGTCACCAAGTCCAACAGCAGCACGCCGCCCTCCACGACGGCAGCCGCGAGACTACAAAACAGCCGCAGGTCCTCGTCCCGGGTCATCCAAAGACCAGGCAGATTTCCCCCAAGAAGGACGATGTCGAAGCCCTGTTGCGACGGCAGCGCCCGCGCGTCGGCACAAAGCAAACCCACCGTCAGACCACGCTCCGCGGCCCGCTCGGCGAGCGCGGCGAGCCGCTCAGCGCTCACATCGTTCGCCGTCACCGACGCGCCCGCCTCGGCGCAGGCCAGCGCATACCTACCGAGCCCCGCGCAGGCGTCGAGCACCCGCTTTCCCGCCCATCCGTCAACGCCCGCCCACTCACCCAGCGCAGCCACCGCAACCTGTGCCGCAGCATCGTGGGGCGGTGTCGCCAGCATCGGCGCCAGATCGTCCCAGAAGACCTCTGCCGTGCTCACGGCGCTCCTCCCGCCACCACACGCGCCAGATGCTCCCACGAGAGCTCCGGCAACCGCCGCGCGATGCCCGCCGCAAACGGCTCTGCCAACTCCTCGGCGAAGAACCGCTCCACCGCAGCAGCCAGCGCGGCGGGGTCGGAAGGCGGCACGAGAAGCCCCGTCTCACCCTCCCAGACAACCTCGGGAATGCCGCCCACGCGGGTCGTGATAACCGGCTTGCCGAAGGCATAGGCCACCTGCACAATCCCGCTCTGCGTCGCATGCAGGTAGGGCACCACCACCGCGTCGGCCGCCACCATGTAGGTGGCCACAGCCTCGTTCGGCACATACTTGAGGTCGAGCTTCAACGCGGCGCCAATCCCGAGCTCCGCGATGAGCGCGTGGAGCGGCTTCTCGTCCCCGTAGCACTCCCCCGCAACCACCAGTTTGACCGCCCGCTTCGACAGGATCTCGGGCATCGCTCGCAGCAACACCTCGAGCCCCTTGTAGGGCCGAATCAGCCCGAAGAAGAGGAGCACCTCATCCTCTGCACCCAGCCCGAGTTCGGCGCGCGCAGCAGCCGCGTCTGGCAACGCACCTTCCGCAAAGAGGTCATAAACGGGATGGGCCACCACATCCACGGGACGCCCGGCCGCATACCGCTCCATCTTCGAGCGCTCTGCCTGTGCGTGCACCACAAAGCGGTCGGCGCCGCCGTAGGCCCACTTGAGCGCGAGCCGATCAAACGGCGTCCCCTCGTGCGGCTCCACATTGTGGCAGACAAAGACCACCTCGATGCCGGCGCGCCGCGCGAGCCGCGCAATCGTCCCGAACGAGGGCGCGAAGTAGGGGTGCCACCACTGGATAACCAGCTTCTTCACACCGCGCCGCCGCAACCGCGCAACGGTCCGGAACCAGGTGTCGGGTCGCATCGAATCTACCCATCGCTCCGAGACCGTCTCGAAGGGCTGCTTCGAACCATCCTCCTGGCTCGACCCCGGAAAGAGCGCGCTCGGATACTGCCGGGTAAGGTTGACCGTCAGCACCTCCTCGCCCGCCTCCGCAAGCGCACGCACGAGCCGCGCGGTGTAATGGGCAATCCCGCCACGGTAGGGGTAGACGGGCCCCAGCACAGCGATGGTCACGAGAGCCTCCGGGCCATGGTCGCGCTTAAAGCGAACGGGCTGCCGAGACTGCCTCGCGCACCGGCATCGGAGCAAGCTTGAGCGCCTCGCCGGCCTTGGCCTTCGCAATGGTCGCAGCAACCTTCGCCATCGACAACGGCGACAGCAGGATGTTGGCGTAGGCCTGGTTGGCGAGCGGGCAATCGCACTCGCCCCGCTTGATGCCGGCCCGCACCGTTTGCGCCTGCCGGCTGTGCCAGACGGACCAGAAGTCGTAGCCGTGCTGCTTGAGGTTCCCCAGGCTCTTGCTGTCGGCAAGAATCGCGCAGGGCCAGAGCTCGCCGTAGGCTGAGATGTGGGCATTCGAGATGCCAGCGTAGCAGGGGATGACCTGCTTGCGCTCCTTCAGCCACTCAGTCGTGATCTCGTAGTAGTGGTGCCGCATCGCCTGCGTGAGGAGCTCAAGTCCGGTGGCATCCTCCAGCCGCCGCTCGGTCTCTTCGCGGAAGGCCGAGATGGCGCGGCCGTAGGCCTCGTGATCAGGCGTGATACCTGTGCCCACGTTGCGCATCTCGCGCCGCTCCTCGGCCACCTCGCTGATGTAGGTGTCTACACCAAACTTGCTGGCCTCCTCGATGATCTCGGGCAGCCGATCGAGGTTCATCGTGCTGATGACCGTACCAACGCCAACCCGAAGGTGATCATACTTCTGGCGCAGGTCACGGAGCAGGCCGAGCGTATGAACCAGCTTTGCGTAGTTCCCGGGGATGCCGCGCACCCAGTCATGGAACTCGCCCACGCCATCGAACGAGGGCTTGAGCGTCAGCTTGGTGCCGGGCGACCAGGTGCGCATCCCGATGAGCATCTCCTCGGTCGTGGCTGCAATCTTCTGCGGCGATAGCGCGTTGGTTGGGATGTGCACCACGCTCGGCTTGAGGTGGATGCAGGCAAGCCGGACGATGTCGATGAGGTCCTTGCGCAGGAAGGGTTCACCGCCCGAGATGTTGAAGAAGTAGACCTCGCCGACGGAGCGAAAAATCTTCTCAATCTCTTCGATGTTGAGCTCCTCTGCGAGGCGCTCCTTCTCGGCAGGATAAATCTTCCAGATGTCGCAACTCTGACAGCGAGAGTTGCACATGTTGGTCACGGAGAGCGTCAGATTGATGGGCGCAGGCGGCTTGCCGATGCCCTCGTAGGCCAGCCGATAGCGGGCCAGTTTGGGAGCCATCTCAGTGATCGCGCGGGGCAGTTTCATGGTGTCTCTCCGAGGGGTTGGGCGCCGCTCTTGGGTTCGTAGTCGTGTACCGCGAGAACGCTATAATCGTTACGGTCGCGGTGGAAGAAGTAGGTAAGCATCTCGGCCAGCAATCCGAAGGTCACCAGCTGGCCGGCCAACAGAACGAGCAGAATGCCGAGGAAGAGCAGCGGCCTGCTGCCGATGCCCACGCCCGTCAGCCAGACCGCCGTCAAGTAGGCGAGGATCAGAAATCCGAGCCCGCCCGTCGCGATAGCAACGCTGCCGATGAGGTGCAGCGGCCGGCGCAGGTACTTGGTCAGGAAGACCACCGTGAGCAGGTCCAAAAAGCCCCGCACAAAGCGGCCCCACGCATACTTGCTCTGCCCATGCACACGCGGCCGGTGCTTGGTCTTCATCTCGATCACCACATAGCCCATGCCAGCCGCCAACACGGGGATGTAGCGGTGCATGTCGCCATAGAGGGAGAGCTGCTTGACCACCTCGGCGCGGTAGGCCTTGAGGCCACAGTTCATATCGTGGAGGTCGAGCCCGGTCGCGAGCCGCGAGACGGTGTTGTAGACGAGCGAAGGCAGCGTCTTGCCCACAGGGTCGAGCCGTGGATACTTCCAGCCGCTCACCAGGTCAGCCTCGCCAGACTCGATGGGCGCGATAAGGCGACCAACCTCCGACGGGTCGTCCTGCAGGTCACCGTCCATGGTCACCACATAGACGCCGCGCGCATGGGCGAAGCCGACGCTCATGGCCGCAGCCTTGCCGAAGTTGCGACGGAGTTGGACCGCGCGAAAACGGGGGTCACGCTTGCAGATGGCCTGCTCAACTTCGCGCGAGCCGTCGCGGCTGCCATCGTCCACGAGCAGGCACTCCCAGGAGCGCCCGAGGGCATCCATCGCGGCCGTGATTTCGGCGGCCAGCGGGTGGAGGGACTCGTGTTCGTTGTAGATTGCGACAACGATGGAGATCGTCGGCCGCTCCTGCACCGATGCGCTCCCCTGCTGCTGCTGCGTTGCGCTCATTCCACTCTTCCGTTGTCGCGACGGACCGAACCGGCCGAAGCTGCGAGGCGGCCTATACCACGGCCCGCCAAAACGCCCAAAGCAATCGCCCTAAGCCCATCAACAAACAGACAAAAGAAAACCCGACGCAAGCGCCGGGTCTCTCTTGCATCGCAGGCGTCGATTAGACGGTCGCGACGACAACCTTCACGACGGTCGAGACGTCAGCGTGAAGCTTCACGATGGCCTCGTAGGTGCCGAGGGTCTTGATGGTGTCGTTGATGGTGATGCGCTTGCGGTCGACCACATGACCGGCGGCAGCAAGGGCAGCCTCCACGTCGCGGTTGGTGACCGAACCGAAGAGACGGTCGCCTTCGCCCGCCTGGCGGATAATGGTGACCGAGACGCCGGAGAGCGTCGAGGCCGACTGCTGCGCCGAAATCTTCAGCTTCGCCTTCTTGTCCGCGAGAACGGCAAGCTGGTGGTCAAGCTCCTTCTTGCTGCCGGCCGTTGCCAGCACCGCGAGCTTGCGAGGGATGAGAAAGTTGCGGCCGTAACCGCCCTTGACCCGAACCAGGTCTCCCATGTGACCGAGATGGTTCACGTCCTCAGTGAGGATGACTTCCATGGCCATGATTTACTCCTTTTCATTCACGCTAGGCGTGTTCGTTGCAAACAGTGAAACAGTTACGAGTCGAGGTCGACTTCCTCTTCCACGACCGGGCGAGCCGGACGCTCGCGGCGCACACCCTCTTCGCTCTCGGGCGACGGACGGGCACCCTCGTCGGCGCCGACTTCGAGACGGACGGTGCCGAACTTGATGACGGAGTCGAGTAGACGGAGGTTACGCTCGAGCTCAGCCACCGCGTCGCCCGTGACCGTGTAACGCAGGTAGTAGAAGAGACCGCGCTCGAACTTGCCGATCTTGTAGGCCAGCTTGCGGCGACCCCACTCGTCGCGGCGCTTCATTTCACCGCCGAAACGACCCAGGACCGTGTCGATACGATCCGAGACGCGCGCCTTTTCGGCGTCGTCCACATCGCTTCCAAGGATATAAATCGTCTCGTACTCTCTCGGCGTTGCCATGGATCGCTCTCCTTTTGAGTTCATAGCCCGCCAGCTGGCGAGCAAGGAGCGGTTGCGAAGTTCAGCCCAGCATCACGACGACACAAGGCGGGCGGGCCTCCTAGCACGCTTGAGAGGCCGTGTCACCTACCGCCGTTCGGTTTTTCGCCCGCATGAAACCGACCTTGCGCCGCAATCAGCCCCTCTCGCAGAAGACACTCGACCGCGTCGGCCGCCTCCTCGATCGAACGCTCTACCTCCGCCCGCTCCGACGTTGGGAAGCCGCCCAGCACCCAGTTGGAGACATCGCCGCCCACCACCGGTGGCCGAGCAATCCCCAGCCGCACCCGAAAGTAGTCTTTGCTCGGCAGGTGCTGGTCCATCGACCGCAGGCCGTTGTGACCGGCGTGGCCACCACCAACCTTCAGCCGAAGCTTCCCCACCGGCAGGTCGAGTTCGTCATGGATGACCACCACCGACTCCGGGCCCAGCCGGTAGAAGGCAGCGGCGGGCTGCACAGCCTCACCGCTCAGGTTCATGAAGGTCTGCGGCAGCAGCAGCAGCACAGCGCGACCGGCAATGTTCCCGCTGCCGAGCCGCGACTTGAAGCGCTGCTCGGTGAGCGAGATGCCATGACGCCGAGCGAGGCACTCCACGACCCGGAAGCCGATGTTGTGCCGCGTCTCGGCATACTTAGGACCTGGATTTCCGAGGCCCACAATGATGGCCCGGCCGGACGGAACTTCGACAGCAGTCGCCATCTGCAAGCAGCCGCCAGGCCGATCTCAGTCCTACTTCTCGGTGTCGTCCGTCGCGCCGCGCTTGCGGGCAACGAGCATCACGGGGAAGCGGTTCTTGTAGACGAACTCGCAACCGGCCGGCGCGGTGACCTGGTCGATGTAGATCGACTCGCCAAGGCCGGCAGCCGACACGTCGTGCTCAACGGCCGCGGGGATGTCCTTGACCTTGCAGCGAAGGAGCACGTCACGGGTGACGACCTGGAGACGGCCACCGGCGCGCTCACCGGCGGAACGACCCACCGGCTTGACGGGCACGCGGATCTCAACCTCACGCTCCTCCGACACATTGAGCAGGTCAATGTGGGTGATGACGCGGCGGACGGGGTCGAACTGACGGGCCTTGAGCATGCAGAGGCGGGTGGTCGCCTCGTCGGCCAGCTTGACGTGGAAGGCATAGTTGAAGCCGAACTCCGAACGGAGCGCAGTCTCGAGAAGCTTCGGCTCAACCGAGATCGAGCGGGGCGCACTGCCCGACCCGTAGATCACACCCGGGACCAGACCAGCAACGCGCACGCGGCGCGACGGACCCTTCAGTCCGGATTCGCGGTTCTGAACCTCAAGTGTCAAACGCTCCGTATTCATCACTGTCTCCATCTCATGGTGTTCGGTCGGCACTGCGGCCGCCGTGTCTCGGTTAATACGAGGGGGCTCGTCAATACCAGAAAAGGCTGCTCACTGAAAAGTCCCCATGCACACGTTTGATCGCTTCTCCGATCGTCGCCGCCACGGAGAGCACTTCGATCCGCTCGCAAGCCAGCACATCGGGCCGCGGAGGGATGGTATCGGTCACAAAAACCCGGTCCAGCTCCGACCCTGCGATGCGCTCCACGGCCGTACCATTGAAGAGGCCATGCGTCGCAAACGAGTAGACCCGACGCGCGCCATTGGCTCTGAGCGCCGTCGCTGCTCCGACCAGCGTGCCGGCCGTGTCGATCATGTCGTCGACCAGGAAGGCATCCTTGCCCGCCACATCGCCGATGACATGCATCACCTCTGCCACATTGGGCTTGGAGCGGCGCTTGTCGATGATCGCAAGCCCGGTGCCGAGCCTGCTCGAAAAGCGGCGCGCACGCTCTACACCACCGGCGTCGGGCGAGACCACGACGCAGCTCTCTGGCCCCTCGGTGTTCACCCGGCGCATCGCCTCCAGCAACACAGCTGAGGCGTTCAGATGGTCGACGGGAACCGCGAAGAAGCCGGTGATCTGATTGGCGTGCAGGTCCATCGCCATCACCCGATGCACACCCGCCGCCTGGAGCAGGTCGGCCATCAGACGCGCCGAGATTGGCGTGCGGGGACGGTCCTGGCGATCCTGACGCGCGTAGGCGAAGTAGGGGATCACGGCCGTGATCGAGCGGGCGCTCGAACGGCGGAGGGCGTCGAGCATCACCAGC
>CANMDT010000026.1 GCA_947496715.1 Myxococcales bacterium | reverse complement strand
GATGGTTCGGAGCTCTGCTTCGTGAATGCCGACGGCGACGGCTACCGGACGCTATCGACTGTGTCGTCAGCGCGCATCGGATGCGATGTCACGGGGCTCGCGCTTGCGACTCTGCCGGCCGGCGACTGCGACGATGCAAGTCCGTCTCGTTATCCCGGCGCGCCTGAGTTCTGCGACGGTGTGGATCAGGACTGCGACGGCACAGCCGACAACGGACTCTCGACACAGAACTACTACACGGATGCGGATGGAGATGGCTTCGGCAGCAGCACCGCGCTCGCCGTGGCCTCCTGCCGCTCCGTGAGCGGTTCGGTGACCAACCTGACCGACTGTGATGATACCAATGGTTCCATTCGTCCCGGCGCTTCAGAATTCACGGGAGACAACCAGGACCAGAACTGCGACGGGACGGAGGTCTGCTTCGTGGATGGAGACGGTGATGGCTATCGCTTCGGCACGGGTGTGGTGCTGTCGACTGACACCGACTGTCTCGATGCAGGAGAGGCACAGGCATCGTCGGCGACGGGCGATTGCAACGACGCGGACGCCTCCGTCTCGCCGGGTGCGGCGGAGATTGCGGGCGACGAGGCAGACCAGAACTGCGATGGTTCGGAGGTCTGCTTTGTGGACGCTGACGGCGACGGATACCGGCCGGCCGGGCTACCGACGGGTGCCTCCGGGAACCTCTCGTGTGCCGATGCGGGCGAGGCGCGCGCGACTGCCGGTACAGGCGACTGCGACGACACGAGCGCCAATCGGAACCCCGGACTCGTGGAGCGCTGCGACGGGATTGATAACGACTGCAATGCGCTGGTGGACGACGCTGTGGCGACACAGAGCTACTATCCGGATGGTGACGGCGACCTGCGGGGAGATGCGACAGCCACGCCTGTGGTCAGCTGCGCCGCGGTAGCAGGTCGCGTGGCCAACGCGCTCGACTGCAATGACGCAAATCCCACTGTCTACGGCGGGGCCCCCGAGGTTGCCGGCGACGGGGTGGATCAGAACTGTGACGGAGCTGAACTCTGCTTCGAGGATACGGATGGCGACGGCTACCGGAGCAGCCTGACCGGCACGAGCGCCTCCCTGAACTGCAGCGAGGCGGGCTTCGCCTCTTTGGCCATGCCGAGCGGCGACTGCAACGACCTCAATGCCGCCGTGAGACCAAATGCGGTCGAGGGGGCGGGTGACGGCGTGGACCAGAACTGCGATGGGCTGGAGCTCTGTTTCGTGAATGCGGACGGCGACGCCTTCCGTACGACGGTCACGACTTTGGTCTCGAGCATCGCATGCAACCAGCCTGGCACGGCGCCTGCGTCGGTGAGTGCGGGCGACTGTGATGACAGCTCGGCGCTGCGGTATCCGGGTGCTCCGGAAATCTGCGATGGCGTGGATCAGGATTGTGACGGCGTGGCCGACAACGGCCTCGCGACGCTCGACTACTATCCCGACGGCGACGGCGACGGGTTTGGTCGGTCGGGTGCAAACGCCACGGCCTCCTGCCGAGGCATTGCCGGCTCCGTCACGAACAGTGGCGATTGTGACGACACCCGTGCGACCTTCCGTCCGGGCGTGAGTGAGGTGACCGGGGATGGTCAGGATCAGAATTGCGACGGCCAGGAGACCTGCTTTGCGGACGGCGATGGCGACGGATTCCGGAACGGGAGTGCTGTCGTCATTTCGTCTGATGCGGATTGCTCCGACGCTGGTGAGGCGCTTGCCTCCGCCTTGGACACGGACTGCAACGATGCCGTCGCGGCGGTCCGCCCAGGCGCTACGGAGCAGCCCGGAGATACTGTGGACCAGAATTGCGATGGTCAGGAGATCTGCTTCGTGAACAACGACGGTGATGGTTATCGGACCACCGCGACGACGACGACAACGAGACTGAGCTGTGATGGTTCAGGCCAGGCTCTGGCCGCGCTGCCGGCGGGTGACTGCGACGACGGCGTCGCGACGCGGTATCCTGGTGCGCCGGAGCTTTGCGACGGAATCGATCAGGACTGCGACGGGGAGGCAGATAACGGCCTCGCGAGGTTGAACTACTATCCCGACGCGGACGGCGACGGCTTCGGGCGTTCGGGTGCTACGGCGACGGACTCGTGCAGAGGCATCTCAGGTTCTGTGACGAATGACGGCGACTGCGACGACGCCCGCTCGGCAATCCGACCGGGCGTGACGGAGGTTGCCGGCGACGGCCTGGACCAGAACTGCGACGGTCAGGAGCTCTGCTACGTGGATGCGGACAGTGATGGTTACCGAAACGGTAGCACGGTGACTGTCTCTGCCGATGTGGACTGCTTTGATCTCGGCGAGGCGCTCGCGACGGCACCAGACACGGACTGCAACGATTTGGTCGGGGCGATTCGACCGGGGGTGACGGAGGTCGCGGGCGACAGTGTTGATCAGAACTGTGACGGCACGGAGCTCTGCTTCGTCGACGCAGACCGCGACGGCTATCGGGTTACCGGCGGCGGTACGGTTCTGTCGCTGAACCTCTCTTGCGCAGACCCGGGGGAGGCCGCCCTGGCGACGAACGCGGGTGACTGTGCAGACGCCGATGCGACCCGTAATCCGGGCGCGACGGAGATCTGCGATGGCGTGGACCAGGACTGCGACGGTGTGGCGGACGACGGGCTCGCAACACAGAACTACTATGTTGATGCTGATGGCGATTTGCGGGGCGCGCTGGGAAGCGTGCCGGTGAACAGCTGCGCTCCGGTCGCCGGTCGCGTCGCCAGTTCGACGGACTGCAACGACGATGATGCATCGGTCTTTCCGGGTGCCGTCGAGGTTGCGGGCGACGGCGTGGATCAGAACTGTGACGATCAGGAGCTGTGCTACCGGAACGCGGACGGCGATGCCTACCGCACCGACGCGACCGTGCTGAGTCTGAGCCTTGGCTGTTCCGCGACAGGGCTGGCAAATCGGGCGCGTCTGAACGGCGACTGCGATGATTTCGATGCAGCCGTCTATCCGGGTGCGTTTGAGGTGGCGGGAGATGGCATCGACCAGAGCTGTGACAGCCAGGAGCTCTGTTATGTGAATGCCGACAACGACCCATACCGCACCGGCACGACCATTCTCTCGCCACGCCTCGCCTGCAACGGAAGCGGTGAGGCTCCCTCATCGAGGCCGTTGGGAGACTGTGATGACACAAACGCAAATCGGTATCCGGGTGCGCAGGAGCTCTGCAACGGCCTGGATGACGATTGCAATCTTGCCATCGATGACGGCGTTCCGACGCAGAACTACTACCTCGACACAGATGGCGACACCTACGGAGCTGCGGGCTCCACGCCGGTGGCGAGCTGCTCCGCCGTTGCAGGCAGGGTGTTGAACGCCTCCGATTGCAACGATGCATCGGCTGCCATCCGGCCGGGTGTGACGGAGATTGCCGGCGACAGCGTGGATCAGAACTGCGACGGCGCCGAGGTCTGTTTCGCAGATACGGATGATGACGGGTATCGACCCAATCTGACCTCCATCACACTCTCGGCCGACACCGACTGCAACGACGCGGCCGAGGCAGTTGCCGCAGACCCCGCGGGAGATTGCAACGATGCGACCGCTGCGGTGCGGCCGAATGCGACCGAGATTCCTGCGGATGGCGTAGACCAGAACTGCGACACGCAGGAGTTGTGCTACGCGGATGCCGACAACGACGGATACCGTCCGAACGCTACCGCGACGGTGGTCTCGCCGAACCTGGTCTGCACAGACGCGGGAGAGCGTGGCGCCTCAGCTCCGACAACGGATTGCAACGACCTGACGGCCAGCATTAGCCCGGGCGCCTCAGAGGTTGTGGCCGACGGCGTGGACCAGGACTGCAATGGGGCGGAGCTTTGCTATCTGGACAACGACAGTGACGGCTATCGTCCCAATGCTACGGCGACACTCAGCTCGGCTGACCTTGACTGCGCAGATACCAGAGAGGCCAGAGGTGACATCCCGACGACCGACTGCAACGACAGCAACGCAGCCGTCAATCCGGGTGTGGATGTCGATGGGGATGGCCTCAACGCCTGTCTGGATTGTGTCGATTCCAACAATCGGATCCCTGGCGGCCTGATCACGCTGACGGGGAGCACCGCCTCTGTGGAGAATGGCAACAACAGTATCAACGATGCCATCTCGGACACTCAGTCCACCACGCGGAACTTCCGTGCATCGAGCGCCGTCGTTGCCCGCGTTGCCGATGTGAATGTGCGCGTGAATCTCAATCACACGTGGGACGGAGACCTGGTGCTCTCGCTAATCTCGCCATCAGGAACGGTCGTGGCGCTCTCGATCAACAACGGAAGTTCGGGCGACAACTACAGCACCACGCTGTTCGATGATGAAGCCGCGACCGCGATCTCCTCTGGTAGTGCGCCGTTCAACGGGAGCTACCGCCCCTCGTCTCCGCTGAACGCATTCGACACGCAGACCATGAGCGGGAACTGGACCCTTCGTGTCACAGATACTCAACCTCTTGACACCGGTTCGATGACCTCCTGGTCGGTCGACATCACGACTGCCTGCCCGTAGGCGCCGCTCAGGCCTAGCGCGGTGCAACCTTCCAGAAGGCTGCGCGGGCTGCCGGCCAGTCGGCCAGCAGCGCCTTGGCCCGGAGGCTGCCCGTGTGGGCCGCATGCTCTTCGAGGAGCGTGCGGAGCTGCGCCTCGTCGGCCTCGCTGTCGAGGCGTGAGAGCACGATGAGGTCGCGGTTGCAGCGGCGCTCGAACTGCGCTGCATCGTCGTAGACGTAGGCGACGCCGCCGGTCATGCCGGCACCGAAGTTGCGGCCTGTCTCGCCGAGGATCACCGCCACGCCGCCGGTCATGTATTCGCAGCCGTGCTCGCCCACACCCTCGACCACGGCGGTGGCGCCGCTGTTCCGGACACAGAAACGCTCACCGGCCGCCCCGCGGATGAAGAGCTTGCCGCCTGTGGCGCCATAGAGGCAGGTGTTGCCCGCGACGACCTGTTTGGATTCACGGTCGTGACCCTCGCCCGGTGTGATGGTGATGAGGCCGCCGCACATGCCCTTGCCCACATAGTCGTTGGATTCGCCGCGGAGGCGGAGCGAGACGCCGGGGAGGCAGAAGGCGCCGAAGCTCTGGCCGGCCTGGCCCGTGAGGTGGAGGGTGATGGTGTCGTCGGGCAGGCCTGCATCGCCGTGCGAGAGGGCGATGCGTCCCGCCAGCCGGGCGCCGATGGTGCGGTCGGTGTTCTGGATGGGGAAGTGGAGCTCGAGCTTCGCGCGGCTGCGGATGGCCTCTTCTGCGGCCTCTGCGATGGTGTCGTTGAGCGAGCGGGGGACGACGCCGTTGCGGGGGAAGGTGTTGTAGCGGAGGCTGTTGCGCTCGTCGGGGCGGGCCAGCAGGGCGTCCAGCCGGAGAAGGTTGGCCTTGGGGTGGTCGGGGTGTGCGACCTGCTCGAGGAGGTCTGCGCGGCCGACGACCTCGCCGAGCGACCGGAAGCCGAGCTCGGCGATGATGGTGCGGACCTCTTCGGAGACGGCGTCGAAGAAGGCGACAATCTGCTCCGGGGTGCCGTCATACTTGAGCCGGAGGTCTTCGCGCTGCGTGGCGATGCCGACAGGGCAGGTGTTGAGGTGGCACTGGCGCACATACTTGCAGCCCACCGCGATGAGGGCGGCGGTGCCGAAGTTGTACTCCTCGGCGCCGAGCATGGCGGCGACAACGATGTCGCGGCCGGTGCGGAGGCCGCCGTCGGTGCGGAGCCGGACCCGCTCGCGGAGGCCGTTGAGGAGGAGCACCTGCTGCACCTCGGCGAGGCCGAGCTCCCAGGGGCTGCCGGCGCTCTTGATGGAGGACCAGGGCGAGGCGCCTGTGCCGCCGACATCGCCGGAGATGAGGATGACATCGGCGAAGGCCTTCACCACGCCCGCGGCGATGGTGCCGACGCCGGCCTCGGCCACCAGCTTGACGCAGATGTGGGCAGCCGGGTTGACCTCCTTGAGGTCGTAGATGAGCTGGGCGAGGTCTTCGATGGAGTAGATGTCGTGGTGGGGCGGCGGCGAGATGAGGGTGACGCCGGGGACCGCCTTGCGGAGGTGGGCGATGAAGGGCGAGACCTTGTGGCCGGGGAGCTGGCCGCCCTCGCCGGGCTTTGAGCCCTGGGCCATCTTGATCTCGAGCTCGCGGGCGCTCATCAGGTAGGCGGGGGTGACGCCGAAGCGGGCGGAGGCGATCTGCTTGATGGCGCTGTTGGCGAGGTCGCCGTTGGCGTCGGGGACGAAGCGGGCTGCGTCTTCGCCGCCCTCGCCCGAGTTGGACTTTCCGCCGATCCGGTTCATGGCGACGGCGAGGGTGGCGTGGGTCTCGGGGGAGAGGGCGCCGAGCGACATGGCGGCGGTTGTGAAGCGGCGGCGGATCTCGGTGCCGGCCTCTACCTCGTCGAGCGCAACCGGCGGTCGCACGCGGCGGAAGGAGAGCAGGTCGCGGAGGGCAACAGCGGGCCGGTCTGTGGAGGCCTTGGCGTAGTCGGCGTAGTCTTCTGCGCTGCCCGTCTTGCGGAACTTCTGGAGGGCGCGGAGAGCGTCGGGCGACCAAGCGTGGGTCTCGGCCTGCTTGCGGTAGCGGTACTGGCCGTGGTCCTCGAGAGGCGCTGCGTCTGGGGCGCCGAAGGCGGCGTGATGGCGTGTGAGGAGATCTGCAGTGAGCTCGGCGTAGCCGATGCCGCCGATGCGGGACGGTGTGCCGGGGAAGCAGTCGTTGATGACCTCGTCGGCGACCCCGACGGCCTCGAAGATTTGGGCTCCGCGGTAGGAGCCCATGACCGAGATGCCCATCTTGGCGATGATCTTGAGCAGCCCTTTGTAGATGGTCTGGCGGAAGTTCTCGAGCACCTGACTGGCGGTGCGCTCTCCGAACTCGCCGGCCTTGTGGAGGTCGAGGAGCGACTCGAAGGCGAGGTAGGGGTTGATGGCGCTGGCGCCGAAGCCGACGAGGGTGGCGAAGTGGTGCACGTCGCGCGGCTCGGCGGTCTCGGCCAGGATGGAGCAGCGGAGCCGTTTGCCCGCGCGGAGGAGGTGGCTGTTGACCGCGCCGACCGCGAGCAGGATCGGGAGCGCGGCGTGGGCGGCGCTGGCGCCGCGGTCGGAGAGGACGATGAGCTCTCCGCCCTGGTCTGTGAAGCGCTCAACCTCGGCGGCCAGGTCGCGGAGTCGCTGGCGGAGACCTGCCTGGCCCTGCCTGACCTCGAAGAGGGTGGAGAAGGTGCGCATGCGGGTGGGGCCGCAGAGGGTGCGGAGGGCGCGGAGGCCGGCGTCGGAGATGACGGGGCCGGCGGCCCTGTACTGGCGTGCGTGGGCCGGCGAGGCCTCGAGCCAGGAGTGGCGGCGGCCCATGGTAACCGCAAGCGACATCACCGAGGCTTCGCGGATGGAGTCGATGGGCGGGTTGGTGACCTGGGCGAACCGCTGCTTGAAGTAGGCGGAGAGCGGGCGCGGCTGACGGGAGAGGACGGCGATGGGGGTGTCGTCGCCCATGGAGCCGACCGGTTCGTTGCCTTCGCCCATGGGGGAGAGGATGAACTTGAGCTCTTCGGAGCTGTAGCCGGCGGCCTGCTGCCGTGCGCGGAGCTCGTCCGGGGTGGCGGCGAGGAGGTTGGGGTCGGGCGCGGGAGGGAGCTCGTCGAGCGAGATGAGGTTGTCGTCGACCCAGGCACGGTAGGGCTCGGCGGCGGCGAGCTCCTGCTTGAGTTCGGTGTTGTGGAGGAGGCGGCCGGTGGTGAAGTCGACGGCGATCATCTGGCCCGGGCCAAGGCGGCCCCGCTCGACGATCTGGTCGTCGTCGATGGCGAGCACGCCGACCTCGGAGGCGAGGAGGAGGCGGCCGTCGCGGGTGACGAGGTAGCGGGCGGGGCGGAGGCCGTTGCGGTCGAGGGTGGCAGCGGCGACCTCTCCGTCGGAGAAGACAACAGCGGAGGGTCCGTCCCAGGGCTCATTCATGCAGAGGTGGAAGTCGCCGAAGGCCTTGAGGTCGGGGTCGATGTCGGGGTTGGCGGCGTAGGCCTCGGGCACAAGCATGGCCATGGCGAGCAGGGGCGAGCGTCCCGAGAGGGTGAGGAGCTCGAAGGCGTTGTCGAGGTGGGCCGAGTCGCTGCCGCCCTCGAGGAGCATCTCGCGGATGAAGGGGGTGTCGAGCCCCCAGGGCGCATCGCCGAACTCCGCTGCGCGCGCGCGCGCCCAGATGCGGTTGCCCGAGATGGTGTTGATCTCGCCGTTGTGGGCAAGCATGCGGAAGGGGTGGGCGAGCGACCAGGTGGGGAAGGTGTTGGTGCTGTAGCGCTGGTGGAAGATGGCGAAGCAGGAGACGAACTCCGGGTCGCGGAGGTCGGCGTAGAAGTCGCCGAGTGCGTGCGAGGAGAGGAGCCCCTTGTAGACGATGGTGCGGCAGGAGAGGCTGACGACGTAGAGGTCGCTGAGCTTCGCAGTGGCCGCGCGCGCCTCGATCTCCTTGCGGGCGGCGTAGAGTTTGCGGTCGAGTTCGCGGGGGGTGAGGTCGCCGTCGCAGGCGATGAGGAGCTGCTCGGTGACGGGCATGCTGGAGGCGCCGGTGACACCGAGGATGGAGGCGTTGACGGGGACTTCGCGCCAGAGGAGGCGGGTGAAGCCGCGCTGTTCGAGCACCTGGCGGATGATCCGGCGGGAGGCGCCGAGCGCGGAGCCGGCGTCGCGGGAGAGGAAGAAGGTGGCGACGGCGATCGTCGAGCCTTCGAAGGGGGTTCCGGAGAGCTCGGTCCAGAGGCGCTTGAAGTAGGCCTGCGGGAGGGCGGTGAGGATGCCGGCACCATCGCCGGTCTGCTGGTCGGCGTCTACGGCGCCGCGGTGGGCGAGCCGGGCGACGGCGGAGAGGGCATCGCGGACGATGTCGTGGGAGGCCTCGCCGGAGATGCGTGCGAGGAGTCCTACGCCGCAGGCATCGTGCTCAAAGGTGGCATCGTAGAGCGGAAAGGATGGATGTGCGGGGTCTTGACGCATGGGAATTGCCGGAGCTTTGGCGCAGGAGATTGTCTCCTCATTGTATGGAAAGCGAGCGCTAGCGCAATGCGTCAAACTCTGGATTTTCCGCAGCGGAGGAGCCGGGGTCCGCCAGCTCGGTCAGAGAAGTCCGGCGAGCCGCTTTGCCTCGAGCTGGATGACGGCAGAATCGACGGCCTTCATGAGGCTGGTGATGCGCTGAATCTCAGCATCGACCTGCGCCACACCCTCGCGCGCGCTCTCGGATTCTCCCGCCGCCGAGAGGTGGGAGGCGATGCGGGCGTAGCGGCCCCATTTGCCCATGCCGGGGATGTAGGGGATGCCCCCGCCGCGGCTCTGCTGGGCCTGCTGGCGGAGGGTCACCTTCTCCTGTTCGAGCTCGGCGAGCCGCTCCGCGATCTGTTTCCGCCCCGACTTCAGGGCGGCGATGGCGCGGACCACCTCGGCGGGGTTGTTGGTGGTAACGACGACGCGGTCGCTCTCGAACTGGACGAGTGGGACAGGCTTGGACATGGGGGCGGCTCCGCTGAGTGTGGGGCGTGTCTACCGTTCGCGCAGCGGTCGGGGCAAGCGGCGGCTTGCCAATGGGGGCTGCGCCCGATACGAGCCGCGGCGCATCGGTTCCGTCGGTAGTGGCGTGAACCCGGCCGGAGGCGAGCACATGGGACTGAGCGTTGGCATCGTGGGACTACCGAATGTGGGCAAGTCCACCATCTTCAATGCGCTGACGGCTGCAGGGGCTGCGTCGGCCAACTATCCGTTCTGCACGATCGACCCGAATGTGGGTGTGGTCCCTGTGCCTGACGCCCGTCTGGAGCGGATCCAGAAGTTCATCAAGACCGACAAGGTCATCCCGACCTCGGTCGAGATCGTCGACATCGCCGGCCTGGTCGAGGGTGCCTCCAAGGGTGAAGGGCTGGGGAACAAGTTCCTCGCCAACATCCGCGAGACCGACGCGATCATGATGGTGGTCCGCTGCTTCGACGACCCCAACATCATTCATGTGGCGGGCAAGGTTGACCCGATCCGCGACATCGAGGTCATCGAGCTTGAGCTCATCTATGCCGACCTCGACAGCTGCGAGAAGCGGCTGAAGAAGGCGCTCGCGAACTCCAAGTCGGGCAAGCAGGATGCCAAGGACGAGGCGGCTCTCTCGCAGCGGCTCTACGACCACATGGAGAAGGGTCGTCCGGCGCGTTCGATGCCGATGAACGAAGAGGAGCTGCTGCTCATCAAGAGCTTCCAGCTGCTGACGGCCAAGCCGGTGCTCTACTGCTGCAATGTGGCGGAAGATAACCTGCCGAACGGCAACGACTGGTCGGAGCTGGTGAAGGGGCGTGCCGCGCAAGAAAGGGCTGAGTGTGTCATCGTCTGCGGCAAGATCGACGAGGAGCTTGTAGGCCTCGCGCCTGCAGAGCGGCAGGAGCTGCTCTCGGCCTACGGCATGGATGAGCCGGCGCTGAACCTGCTGATTCGTGGCTGCTACAAGCTGCTCGGCCTGCAGAGCTACTTCACGGCAGGCGAGAAGGAGATCCGGGCCTGGACGATCCGGATTGGCGACACGGCGCCCCAGGCGGCCGGCGTGATTCACACCGATTTTGAGCGCGGTTTCATCCGGGCCAACGTCTTTACGCTCGAGGATCTCGAGGCGCACGCGACGGAGGCGGCCATCCGCCAGGCCGGTCGGCTTCGTGCAGAGGGCAAGGAGTATGTGGTGAAGGATGGCGACATCCTCCACTTCCTCTTCAACGTCTGAGCGAGCTGCGTAGCCAGCCGCCGACCAAAAAGGCGGGCACCGCTCGGGGAGAGCCGCGAGCGGTGTGTCCAAGGAAGGACAGAGGCAGGTGCGTGGAGGAGTCGAGGGGGATGGTTGGAAGCAAGGAGACCGAGTGAGCGTCTGGCGACGCCCTCCTCCGCGGGCTTGTGGCCGCCTCAGTTTCCGATTCGAAGTTCGTGCACTGTAACGATCGCGCGGCGATTCGAAAGGCGCGGCGGGTGCCATTGTGTTGACCGCCACCGACAGTGCCGCGGCGGAGTCGCCGCCCCGCCTACCGCACAATCGCCACGGCTCGGGGCGATCGACCACCGCGTTGCAATGCGTCAGACAATCGCCGCTCTCGGCACTGTCGGCGGCAGGAAGGAATGGCTATCTTCGCACCACTTCCGCGCAGGGCCCTGCACAAGAGTTCGATTGCGTGGCGAGTGACTAGTCTCCGACCACTTCCGCGCAGGGCCCTGCACAAGAGTTCGATCCGGAAGCGAAAGAGAGGAACAGTCCTGCGTTTGCGCAGGCGTGAACGGGACCGGTCGCAATGACGCAGAACAAGCAGTTGGCATTTGGTTTGGTGTGTCTGGCACTGGTAGCTTGCGACGATGCAGCTCCCGCCGGTGGAGAGACGAAGACGCTCCGCTCCAGCGCGCAGCTCATCGAGGGCGGCACCGTTGACCGGACCGACACCCAGGTTGTCGGCCTTGCCATCAATCTTGGCGGAGGCGGAGGCGGGCTCTGCTCGGGCTCGCTGATCGCGCCCAACCTTGTGCTCACGGCCCGTCACTGCGTCTCCGAGCTTCCGAGCGAGAGCGTGGACTGCAACACGGCGGTCTTCGGCGATGTCTATCCTGCGTCGAGCTTTAACGCGACCACCAACGTGACGGTCAGTTTTAGCGGCCGTGGCGGCTACCAGGGGCAGGAGGTCTTCGTTCCTGAGCAGAGCACCGATGTCTGCGGCTACGATGTGGCGCTCATTGTGCTGGCGCAGAATGTGCCGGCGAACATCGCCGAGCCGATCACGCCGCGGGTCGATACCGTGGTTGTACGGGGTGAGGGCTACACGGCGGTCGGATATGGCTCGACGGCGGACGGCACGGGGAGCGGCACCCGCCGCATCCTCGAGAACCTGAGTGTGCAGTGCTCGGGGCGCCAATGTGGTTTCTTCGGCATCACATCCACCGAGTGGGTTGGAAGCGACGGCGTATGCCAGGGCGACTCGGGTGGGCCGGCCATCGACGAGCTCGGCCGGGTTATCGGCGTTGCCTCGCGCGGCGGCTCGGGTTGCGTGGGTAGTGTTTATGCGGGTGTGGCTCCGTGGGGGAACTGGATCCGCGAGAAGGCGGAGTATGCGGCCATCGAGGGCGGTTACCCGCCCGCGCTCTGGGTAACCGAGGGCATCACCGACCCTGGCTTCTTTGATAACGACGCCGATGGCGTGCTCGACGCCGAAGACAACTGCGTGGGCGCAGTCAACGCAGATCAGGCCGACCGTGATGCTGACGGCGTTGGCGACCTGTGCGACCCCGACTTCGCGGCTGACCGCAGCGGCTTCTGCGCTGTCTGCAATGCCTGCGAGGCCGATGCCGACTGTGGCGATGGCGGTCTCTGCGTGAACTTCGGCACGGGCGGCTGGTGCACGACCAACTGCGCTGACGGCGTCGCCTGCCCCGGCGACACATCCTGCTTCGACATCGTCTTCGGCGGCGCGAGCCGCTACCTCTGCCTCAACCCCGATGCGGGCAGCGCCGGCATCTGCAATAGCGACTATGTCTGCATCGACCCCTCGCAGCCCGAGGTGCCCGCGCCCGGTGACGGCTCCGGCGCTCCCGCGGTGGGCTTCACGACGGTGGTGACTGCCCAGACAGAGAGCGGCTGTGCCGCAGGTGGTGCTGCTTCGAGCGCGGCTGCGCTCGGCATGCTTGCGGGCCTCATGGCGCTTCGTCGCCGGAGCCTGCGCCCGGTCCGATAATCTGGAGTGCGAGGGGGCAGTTGAGGTAACTTTGGGGATACTCCCTCCCCAAGGCTCGTTCATGGCTCCTGTCTCCATCCGGTATGCCTCCCTTCTTGTGCTGTTCTTTGCCGCCTGCGGCGACGACAAGGGCGACGTCAACACTGCGGTCGACAGCGGTTCCGGTGACACCGGCACGCTCGCGGACAGCGGCTCGGGCGAAAGCGACACCACAGCCGATACGGGCACCGACACGGGCGCTGACACATCGGCCGATACCTCCGACGGGCCGCGCTGTGACGACGATGAGCGGCGGGTGGGTGACCGCTGCTTCTCCGATCAGGACCGGAGCTGCCTGAGCACGGCGGATTGCCGCGCCGAAGAGGAGGAGGCATGCGATCTCAGCAGCCCGAACCGCGACGGCTTTGGCCTCTGCCGTTATACGCCGCCTGCCCCGCTGGTCTGCCCCGGCGCCCCCGGCTGCGCGACAGCTGATGGCTCGCTCCAGGCCGGCTTTGCCCGGCGCAGCATCACGCCGCAGGGTTGGGAGTCGGCGCGGCCCGCCTTCATGGACCAGGGGTTGCTGTTCATCGGTGATGTGCTCGACCCTTCGACCTTCTGCGACTGCGGCCTCGACATGGCCTGCCCGGCCACCCCGGCCTTCGCAGACTGCGTCTCTGTTGGGACCTATGCGGGCCCCGATGCCGACGGCACCGAGGGCGACGGGGAGATGCAGGGCATTTGGCTCGCCGGCTTTGACTTCTCGCGCCCCGCGCAGCTCTGCGCCGAGGAGCGGACGGGCGCGGCCTGTGATGCTGCGACGAATCCCGACTGCTGCGTGTCGCGTCAGGCGCACGACAATGTGGAGGTGAACGTGGTGGTCTTCGACCAGGGCGAGACCCGCATCGCCTATGTTGTCATCGACGCGATCGGCTTCTTCTACAGCGACGTGCTCCGCATCGAGAAGCTGCTGCCGGCCGCGCTTGGTGTGGACCAGCTGCTCATCTCCTCGACCCATGACCACGAGGCCCCCGACACGATGGGGCAGTGGGGTCCGGGCACGGCGGGGTCTGACCTTCCGGACATCTCAGGCGTGAACAACCCCTGGATGGCAACGCTCTATGCGAAGGTCGTAGAGGGTGTGACGGAGGCAACGGGTGCGCTGGTGCCCGTCGATCTTTACGCGTCGGAGGTGAACACCGGTTGGGACGGCGTCTCGCTCGATGACTACCGGTCGCCCTACATCCTGAACGACCTGTTGGTGGTGCTGCAGTTCGTGCGGGATGGCGGCAATCCCGCGAACCCGGATGACACCGTCGGCAGCATGGTCAACTGGCACAACCACCCCGAGGTGATGGATGACCGCAACACCCACATCACCGCCGACTACCCGGGCGCGACCCGCCGCTACTTCTCTTCGGGGATGGGGGCGAGCGTGCACCTCGACGATCCAGCCGTGGTGGAGCCGTCGCTGGCCGGCCTTGGCGGCCTGACGCTGTTCACCACGGGCTCCTGCGGTGGCATCACGGGCCCAGGCTCTGTGTCGGTGAAGACCCGCGACGGTCGCTACCTCGAAGACCCGACCTGGGAGAAGAACGATGCGCTCGGCCAGCGGCTGGCCACCATCGGGCTCACGAACCACGCTGCCAACCGGGTGCGGATTGAAGACGAGTCGCTCTCCTTCACCCATCTCGACTTCCTCGCCGATGTGCAGAACGGGCAGTTCCATCAGGCGTTCTTCGGGCTCAAACTCTTTGCCCGCGACGTCTATAACTGGCGCTTCTCGGACGGCCTCGTGGGGCCTGATGTTTTTCCGCAGGTACGCACGGCGCTCACGCGGCTGCAGATTGGCGGCGTGACCTTTCAGACCTTCCCGGGCGAGCTCTTCTCGGAGACGATGACGGGCGGCTACAAGCTGGGCAACACCGCCAAGAACCCCATTGTGGGCGACCCCGAGCGGCTGGATTGCGCGGCGGATGACCTGCTTGCTCCCGACGGGAGCGGCGAGGCGGCCGGCTTCCCCTGCCTGGTGCCGCCCGACCACCAGATCCCGCCCGACCTCGATGCGGCGCCGACGAGCGGCTTCCTCTACCGCGAGCTCCCCGGCCAGTTCATCTATGCCATCGGTCTGGGCAACGACGAGCTCGGCTACATCGTGCCGCCATACAACTTTGTCGTCGACGCGGTGTCGCCCTACTACATCGAGCCCTACGACCACTACGAAGAGACCAACTCGGTGGG
Source organism: Myxococcales bacterium (assembly GCA_947496715.1). Taxonomy (GTDB): domain Bacteria; phylum Myxococcota_A; class Bradymonadia; order REDH01; family REDH01; genus CAIWGR01. The sequence goes on along the minus strand of CANMDT010000026.1, from coordinate 14,625 downwards.
TGACCGGATGCTGCCGAACCTGCTCTCGAAGATCACGGAGCTCTGGGGCGGCACGGTGGATCTGAGCGAGCGGCGCTAGCTGTCAGCAGCACCTGCGCGCGGTGAGCATCAGGCGGGAGCCTGCGTGAGGCTAGGTGGGCCGACCAACGCCGAGCGAACCCGCCCTCCGGCCTCTGTTGGGCTGGCGCGTTGGTGGGGCCGTGGCTGTTTGACTCATGGCCGGTGCCGCTACGCTTTACGTGGTTGCGAGGTCTGGGCGGACGGGACTGCTCATACGAAGAGGCCGACTTGGTCAGAGCGCCGATGGGGCGGTTCGAGCAAGGCGCCCTAGGGTTGAGCCGGTCGGAGGCGCGGGGCTACCGCGCGCCGGTTCGGAGGCGGCGGCCTACGGGGTGCAGAAGCCGATCTCGTCGATGACGCCGTTGCAGTTGTTGTCGAAGCCGTCGCTGCAGCGCTCGGGGCGGCCGGGGTTGAGGGCGTTGGTCTGGTCGTTGCAGTCGCCGCCCTGCATGGTGCTGAGCGCCTCGCCGCTGTCGTTGCAGTCGGTGTCGAGGAAGGAGATGATGGTCGCGGTGTCGCTGCGGTAGCCGTCGCGGTCTTGGTCGCGGTAGCAGACTTCGGTGGTGTCGCAGTCGCCATCGATGCCGTCGCCGGTGATCTCGGAGCTGCCGGGGAAGGCGATGGCGACGGCGTCGTTGCAGTCCGTGTTGTTGGTGGAGATGCCCGGAACGAGCAGGCAGGTGAAGGTGCCCGCGGCAGTGGCGTCGCCGTAGCCGTCGCGGTCGAGGTCGGGGAAGGTGATGACCGATACATCCTCGTCGATGAGGCCGTCGCAGTCGTTGTCGACCTCGTCGCAGAGGTCGGAGCGGCCAGGATAGCGGGCGTTGTCGTTGTCGTCGCAGTCGCCAAGCGGGACGGCGGAGGAGGCCTCGCCGGCGTCGGCGCAGCTGAGGTTGGCGGAGGAGACGGTGGCTTCGGAGCGGTAGCCGTCGCTGTCGGCATCGGTGAAGCAGAGCTCGGCCGTGTCGCAGTCGCTGTCGCGGCCGTCGGCGACCACTTCGGTCGCGCCGGGGAAGACGGAGGCGCGGGTGTCATCGCAGTCACCCTCCGGCGTGGCCGCGTTTGCGTAGCCAGCCAGGATGCAGTTGGAGGTGGCAACCGAAGTCGAAGTGGAGGTGCGGATGCCGTCGTCGTCGAAGTCGGCGAAGCAGAGCTCGTTGCCGTCGCAGTTGGCATCGATGTCGTCGCCGGCGATCTCGGTGGCGCTGGGGTTGATGTCGGCGTCGCCGTCGTTGCAGTCGCCCGTGACGGTGGCGCTGTTCGCGGGACGGTTGCAGGTGCGGAGGCCTATGTCGTTGATGTCGCCGAAGCCGTCGCCGTCGAGGTCGCGGAAGTAGACGGCGATGGTGAAGCCATCATCGACGATGCCGTCGCAGTCGTCGTCGAGGCCGTTGCAGATCTCGGTCTCGGGCAGGATCTCGCCCTCGCAGGCGTCGAAGGTCCCGTCGGCGCAGAAGCGGAGGCCGTTCTGGCAGATGCCGATGCCCGCGGTGCCCAAGGGGCCGGAGTAGCACTCTGCGGTGAGGACCTCGCTGTCGGCGTTCTCGTCGGTCTCTCCATCGCAGTCGTCATCGAGGCCGTTGCAGGACTCGGTTCCGGCGGTCTGGCTCGGGGTGCAGTTGTTGTTGCCGCGGACGCAGGTGAGGGCGCCGCTCTGGCAGACGCCAAGGAGGCCAGTGTCGCAGCTGTCGCCGTTGGTTGCGACCTGCTCGTCTGACTGTCCGTCGCAGTCGTTGTCGCGGTTGTCACAGAGCTCGGCAGAGACGGTGTTGAGGCGGGCGTTGTCGTCGTCGCAGTCGGTGCCGGCGCAGGCCGGGCCCCGTCCGAAGGTGTCGCTGTCCCCGTCTTCGCAGAAGTCGGCGGGCGCGCAGGTGTCGGTCGAGGGCGAGGTGGGGATCATCGCCGGTGCGCAGGCAAAGCCTTCGGGGCAGTCGGGGGGGCAGGGCTGGGTGCAGATGCTGCGGTCGGGCATGACGAGGCAGAGGCCGGAAGCGCACTGGGAGTCGACCTCGCAGGGCTCTCCGAAGGCGGCGCCCGTCAGGGTGGTGTCCTCATCGCCGCTACCGTGTGGGTCCCCACTACCATCTGTGTCTTCGGTCGCATCGGCGGCGCCGTCGGTGCCGGTGTCTGCTCCGGTGTCTTCACAGCCTGCGCCGGTGAAGAGGTTACACTCGGTGCCGGTGTCGGTTCCAGCCTCGGTGGCCGGTTCCTCGCTGGAGCAGGCGGAGGCCAGCGCGAGAGAGGCGAGGAGAAGAGGAAGGCGGAGAGCGGCAGCGTGCAGGGTCATGGTCACACCAAGAAGTGGGCGTGGGAGACCGGCGCAGAAACTCCGCCGGATCCAGGGCGAATCATACCTGCGATGACCGTTTGCGACAAGAAAAGCGGCGAGGCTCCTCATGGGACCGATGACGCGGCGCGTAGTGCGCGTTATCGGCCCTTGCCCTGCAGCTTCAGTTCGACCTCTTTGAGCTTCGGCTCATACTTGCGGAGCATCTCGCAGCCCTGCTCGTAGCGGGCGTCGCAGCTCTGGCGGAGGAAGCCGAGACCGCGCGCAGCGATCGACTCGTCGCTGACCTGGACCATGCGGTTCCCGAGCTCGAGACAGGCTGATATCAGGCCCTGCTTGCAGCCGGCTTCGTAGAGTTCGACGACGGCGGGGTTGATCGTGTTGCTGTCTTGGTCGGGCTTCGCTTCGAGCGTGGCCGTGGCCGCTGCAATGCAGCTGATGGCGGAGGCTCCGCTGCGGCAGGCCGCTGCGCCGTCAGTGGCAACCTTCTTGAGGAGGGTGTCGGCCCTTTCGAGGTCTTTGGTTACGCCCTCTTCGAAGCGGTACATGTCGCGGAGGCGGAGGCAGGCCGCGAAGTTGTTTGCGTTGCAGCCGTTCTCGTAGAGTTCGCGCGCCTTGCCCCAGTCCTGCTTGGCGCCGGTGCCGTCGTGGTAGGCGTTGGCCTCGAGCACGCAGGCGTTCGGGTCACCGGCAGCGCAGTCCGACGTGTAGATCCCGAGGGCCTGCTCGGCCCAGTCTGGCGGGAGCACCTCGTTTCCGAGGCGTGAGGGGTCGAATCCGGAGGCGATCTTCATGGTCTTGGCAGGCGCTGCGGCAGCCGAGCCTTCTGCCGCCTTGGCTGCGGCACCGGAGGCCTCACCGCTGCCGCTGCCGTTGCCCGCGGCGGAGCCACCGGAGCAGTCGCAGCCGTCCTGTTCGCAGGCGGCGAAGGAGAGGATTGCGGAGAGTGCGAGCAGCCGTGGGAGAGAGGAGCGCATGGTTCACCTGTTCGGGGAGCGAGGGGATGGGAGTGTCGTGTCGCACCGGGAGAAAGTCTAGTCTCCGATGTGGGGGTCGTGCAATTTTGCGAGGCGCGGCAGCATCAGGGTGGTTGGGGAGCGCAGAGGATCGCGCCGGACTCGTCCATGAAGCAGCCGCCGCGGTCGGTCAACTCGACGCGCTGGAGGATCGTCGCGCAGCGGCTCCCGCCGTAGACCTCGACCTCGAGGTTGGCGGTCACGCCATTCCAGGTTGCCGGCAGCGGCGGGTCGAGGAGGAGCAGGAGGTTGGGGTCGACCGAACTGCCGTCTGCCTGTGGCTCGAAGAAGAGGGCGGTCTTGGTCGCTGGGAGCAGGAGGCGGCCGGTGTCGTCGCTCAGGCGCATGGAGGCCTGCATGCGGGGCGGGAGCGTCTCGCTGCTCCGGAGCGCGAAGCTGACGAAGACGAGGCCCTGAAATCCGGCCGTGATGGGGAGCAGGCCTGCGCTGTCGAAGGGGGCAAAGTGGCGCTGGTCGGCATCTGTGGTGCCGATCTCAACAACGACGGGTAGGGCGAGCTCGCTGCAGCTGTCTGTCGGTTCTGGCGCAGCGCTGGGCTCGTCGGAGCAGGCCGCGGCGAAGAGTGCGAGCAGCAGGAGGCATCTCATGCGGCAGGCTGCTGCCGGGGTGTCATCAGCAGATGGATGGTGCCGACGGGGAGCGCTACCAGGAGCGGCAGGATGTGGAGCAGGAGGCGGAAGACCAGCATCGAGGCGACCACCTGCTCCGGTGGGATCTGGTCCTTGAGGAGCAGGCTCAGCACGGTCTCCAGAACGCCGATGCCGCCAGGCACATTGCTCACGGTCGCTGCGAGGATTGCCACGAGGTAGGCGAGCAGGATGCCGAAGTAGCCGACGCTCCCTGCTCCGGGCAGGAGCAGATAGAGCAGGGCGGCGAGTACCATCCATTCCAACGCGGAGAGGCTGATCTGGGTGAGTGCCGTGCTCCCGGAGGGCAGTACGATCCGTGAGGCGATCCAGCGGGGCAGGGGCCAGTCGCGGATGGTGACGCCGAGGTAGGCGATCAGGAGGAGGAAGCTGGCGATCGCTGCGGCGATGCTCCCCCAGCGGGGCAGGTGGAGCGCGCTCTGGATGAAGTCCTGCGCGAGAAGTCCGGCGGCTGCGACGAGCACGAGGAGTCCGGAATAGGTTGTCGCAGCGACAAACCCGATGATGCCAAGTCGGACGCGGGGTGGGATGCCGAGCCTGCCGTAGAGGTGGTAGCGGACTGCGCCACCGGCGATCATGTTGGAGCCGACGGCGTTGCCGAGCGAGAAGGATAGGAAGGAGATCAGGAAGACCCTGCTGTAGGGGGTCTTAAAGCCTGCGTGCCGGAGGGCGAGGAGGTCGTAGATGGAGAGCAGCCAGAAGCTTGTCATCACCAGTGCGACGCCGCCTGCGATGGTGAGCGGCGGCGTAGCTCGAACAGAGGCGAGGATGTGCGGGAACGAGAGACCGCGGGCGAACTTGAGCACCATGACGATGGCGAAGTAGGCGACGATGAGGCCGAAGGCCCAAGAGAGGAGCCGCCGGAGGGGCCGCGGCGGGGCGGGCGTTGCCGCGTCGTCGTCGGGTGTTGGCTGCAGCGGTTGCAAAGGTGGCGGGCTCGGTGGGTTCGGCTTGGAGGAGGGAGGTCGAGCCTCTTGCCCGGGGTGGGGTGGAGCCAGACGGGTGAGGATGTGTGTAGGGAGGTCGGCGTGGCCCGAACCGCTCCTTGCAGGTGAGGATGGCGTGGCTCTTCCCCGGTTCGGAGTCAGGCGCCGATGATGTTGGGTGTAGCGGAGGCAGCGGGTTGGGGCCAACAATCCGGCCGAGGAGCGCCACGGTTGCCATGCCGCAGCGGCTCGGCTAGCACCGCGCGAGAGGGTTTGATGACGCCCCGCGTGCTAAGCGTGGGCCATTGCGCACTGGAGGAACCTTGTTCTGTCCGACCTGTGGAGCCAACAATCCGGTGAGTGCGATCGCCTGCAAGGCCTGCGGTGCGGTCATGCCCGGTATCAGCGAGGTCTTCACGATGGACTCTCTGAGCGGCAACGAGCCGAGCCATGCGGAGCCGCGGCAGCAGGACCATCGGGCGGGCGTGGCAGTGCAGGAGCCCTACGGGCGGGCTGGTCAGGGGCCGTCGCTGCTGGGCCGGGTGAAGTTGGTGGTGGAGCAGGGCAAAATCCTCGGCGAGCAGTTTCTGCTGAGCGACTACGAGATGATGGTGGGTCGCTACGACGCCGGTTCAGGCCGCTGCCCCGACATCGACCTCACGGCACAGGACCCTGCCTACGTGCATCGCCAGCATGTGCGGATCTCCTTCAGCCCGGCGGGCGAGTCGATCACGGTGCACGACATGGGCGGCCGCAACGGCAGCTATGTGAACAACAAGCTGATCGACCGCAGCGGTGCCGCACGGATGCGCCCAGGCGACAAGCTCCGGATTGGTCGTGTTGTGATGCGTCTGCAGCTCGCGCCCGAGGTTGAGGGCGACAAACACTCCTGAGCGTGGCGGCGGATTGGTAGTCTCGATGATGCAGTCTCAAGTTCGTCGTGCAGCGCCGGAGCAGTGGCAGTACCGCCAGCTCCTGATGGGTGTTGAGGCGTTCGATGCGGGCTGGCTGACGGGCGAGCAGTTTGCAGCGGCCATGGGTCGCACGGTTGCCGGCGACGGGTCGGAGCAGGTGCTCTGGGTGGCTTCGGGGCTGCTCTCCGAGGAGCAGCTACGCGTTGTCTCGCGCCGCGTGGAGCGCAGGCTGGAGCGCAGCGCCTCGGCCTCGGTGGCCGATCCGCTGCTCGATGCGTTGGATGCGGCGGCGGAGCAGCTCGCGGAGGGCCGGCTCACTGCCAGCCGTCCCGAGAATGAACGTTACGCGCTCGGCGATCTGCTGGGCGAGGGTACGAGTGGCCGCGTGGTCCGGGCCTACGACCAGGAGCTCGGGCGCTGGGTGGCCATGAAGCTGCTGCGGCAGTTCCCGAGCGACCCGCAGGAGGAGGCGCGGCTTCAGAGCGAGGCGCGCGCCACAGGTCGCCTCGACCATCCGGGCATTGTCGCGGTCTACGACCTTGGCAGGCTGCAGGACGGTCGCCTCTACTACACGATGCGTGAGGTGCCGCGTCGGACGCTGCGCGACCTGTTGGAGGGTCTCGCCCGGAATGATGCTGCAACGGTGCAGCGGGTTGGTCCGCTCGCGCTGATGAACCTCTTCCTGCAGCTCTGCAGTGCGATGGAGTTTGCCCATGCGCGCGGTGTGGTGCATCTCGACCTCAAGCCGGAGAACATCATGATCGGCGACTATGGCGAGGTGCAGGTCATGGACTGGGGCGAGTCGCACTGGGCGGAGCAGTCGGGCGCAGAGGAGCGCCGGCGCGTCGGTCCGGCTGCGCAGTCGGTCGGGACGCCCTCCTACATGTCGCCCGAGCAGGCGCGCGGGCAGCATTCGAAGTTCGGTCCGCTGTGTGATGTCTACGCGCTGGGCGTGATTCTTTACGAGATGCTGACTTTCCGTCAGCCTTCGTTGCGCGACAACGCGATGCTCACAATGATGGCGGTTATCACGGAGCCCATTGTGGCGCCGAGTGTCGCTGCGCCTGACCGCTGGATTCCTGAGACGCTGGATGTGATTGTCATGAGAGCACTGGAAAAGGATGCCGAGGCGCGTTGGCCTTCGGTGCAGGCCTTCGCGGCGGCGTTGAAGCGGCATCTCGAGCAGCGGAATGCTACTGGTCTTCAGATGAGTCTGTCGTGAAGTGGCAGCATATGTTGGAGATCTCACCCGAGGTTGCGGGGGAGCGGATTGATCGTGCACTGGCGCGGCTGAGCCAGGGCTCGGAGGAGCCGCTTTCGCGCGGTGAGAGCCGCCGCTGGATCGACGCGGGTCGGGTCTATCTGAATGGTCGGCGGGTGAAGCTGGCGGGCCGGATTGTTTTTGCGGGCGACTCGCTGACGACGGCGGAGGCCGAGGCGGCGGAGGCGCCGGTGGCGTCGGGCGGCATGGACTGGGCCGAGGCGGTGCTGTTTGAGGATGAGGACCTGATTGTGGTCAACAAGCCGTCGGGCATCCCGTCGCAGCCCACGCGCGACCCGCTGCGCGACAACGCGGTGGAGTCTGTCTCGCGCTTTCTCTCAGCGCGCGAAGGGCGGCAGCTCTCGGTGAAGCTGGCCCACCGGCTCGACCGCGACACGAGCGGCGTGCTGGTGATGGCGAAGACCGACCGGGCGATCACGCAGATGGGAGAGGCCTTCGCCGCCCGCGCGACGCAGAAGACCTATGTTGCGATTGCACGCGACCGACTCAACACGGCCGAGGCTGCCTGGACGGTCGACGACCATCTTGCGGCGCAGCGGCTAGAGGGCGGCATGACGATCATGCGGTCGGTCCACCGCGGCGGCGACCGTGCGACGACGGCCTTCACGACGCTGTCGCGCGGCGACGGCTATGTCTGGATTGAGGCGCAGCCGCACACGGGCCGCATGCACCAGATCCGCGCCCACCTTGCTGGCTCGAAGCTGCCGATCCTGGGTGACCTGCTCTACGGCGGCCCGCGCACGGCCGGCGGTCACAGCGCGGCACGGGTGATGCTGCATGCACGGAAGTTGGTCTTCCCCCATCCGATCACCCGGGCGGAGATGACCATCGAGGCGCCCATCCCGGCCGACATGCTGCTCTTCGCGGTAGGCGACGCGGCCGGTTAGCAGCGGATCTCGCGCAGGCGGATGAGCGGGCCCTCGTTGGGGGTTCCCTCACGCAGGTCGACGACCAGCTCGGCGAACCAGATCAGGTCGCTCTGCGGGTCGAGCAGGTTGTGTCGCACCTCCCAGACCTTGGGCGCGACGAGCTTGAGCGTGGTGTGCTCGGGCATGCGCGAGGCATGGTCGGAGCGGAGCCAGTCATACTCTTCGAAGAAGGGGGCGATGGCCTGCTCAAGCCGCGCGGGGCTCCAGGGGTCGTGCATCTCGGTGAAGAGGCAGGCGATGGCCTCTTCGTAGTCGCGGGCGGCGAGCGCCTTGACGAGGCTTGCGAGCTCGGCGCGGATGCGCGCTGCGAAGGCGCGCGGGTCGCGCGAGATGTCGCGCGGAGGTGGTGCGTCGGCGCGGTCGGCGTCGGTGTCCGGCCCGTCGGCGACCATCTCCTCCCACTCGCGGACGAGGCTCGAATCGACCCGCTCGATCATGGCGCGGAAGTAGCCGATGACCTCGACGAGCTCGTCGTTGAGGAAGGCGATGGGGACGCTGCGAACGAGCATCTTGTAGGAGCTGCTGAGGTAGCGCAGCAGCAGCCCCTCTGCGGTCTCGATGCCGTAGAGACGCACATACTCGGCGAAGGAGAAGTAGCCCTCCCACATCTCCCGCATGATGGACTTGGGGTGCACATTTTCGCGGCCGACCCAGGGGTTCTGTTCGGCGAAGGCGTTGAAGAGGGTGTAGATCTCTTCGGCGAGCGGCTTGGGGAAGGTGACCTTCTCGGTCGCCTCGCGGATCTCCTCATACTCGGCGCCCTCGCCCTTCATCTGTGCGACGAGTGCACGGCGGGCCTTGTGGGCCTGAGCATTGAGGATGGAGAAGGGGTTGTCCTGGAGTGATTCGATGAGGCTCAGGACTGACATCGCATACTCTTCGGAGGGCAGGCCGAGCCGCTCGAAGCGCTCGAGGGCGTCGAGCAGGAAGAGGCTGAGCGCCTGGTGCATGGAGAAGTCGCTCTGGAGCCCGCGGACCAGCTCGACGGTGGGGAGCATGGTGCGTTCGTCGCGTGTGCGCTGGACGATGCCGGCGGCCTCGAGCGACTGGAAGAGGCTCTTGAGGTGGCGGCGGAGCCGCTTCTTTCCGCCCTCGTTCTCGTGGCAGACGGCGATGAGTCGGACGAGCTCGCGGTAGCCGTTTGCGTTGCGTCGCTGGAGCACATTCATGAGCGCGCCATGGTCGAGCTTGAAGCGGCTGCGCATGGCCTCGGGGCGGCCGTTCACGAGGCGGAGGAAGATCTTCTCGTCCCAGGGGACGTAGCCCTTCTCCGGCGGCTGGGCCTTGTGGATTTTGATCTTCTTTCCGCTGCCGTAGGCCTTGGCCTCTCGCTTGCGGTTCTCGACCACATGCTCGGGTGCCTGACAGACAACCCAGCCGCGGTCGTCGAAGCCTTTGCGTCCTGCGCGGCCGGCGATCTGCTTGAAGTCGCGGACGGAGAGGAGGGCGACCTGCTCGCCGTCGAACTTGCAGAGCTTGGAGAAGACGACGGAGCGGATGGGGACGTTGATGCCGACGCCGAGCGTGTCGGTGCCGGAGATGACCTGGAGGAGTCCGGCCTGGGCGAGGCGCTCGACGAGGAGGCGGTATTTGGGGAGCAGGCCGGCGTGGTGGACGCCGATGCCGGCGGAGACGAAGCGGCGGAGCGAGGGGCCGAAGGGGCTGTCGAAGCGGAAGCCGGAGAGCTCTTTGCGGATGCCGTCGCGTGCATCCTTGTTGGCGATGTTGGCGCTGGTGAGGTCCTGGCCGAGCTCGGTGGCTTCGCGCTGGGTGAAGCTGACGACGTAGATGGGGGCGCGCCCGCGTCCGAGGAGGTCGGAGATGGTCTCGTGAAGGAAGGACTCTTTGTAGGAGAACTCGAGCGGGACAGGGCGCTGCTCCGACTGGACGAGCGCGACGGTGCGGCCGGAGCGTGTCTGCAGGTCCTGCTGGATGAAGGAGACGTCGCCGAGCGTGGCCGACATGAGGAGGAAGCGGCAGCGGGGCAGAGCGAGGAGCGGGATCTGCCAGGCCGAGCCGCGGTCGCGGTCGGAGTAGTAGTGGAACTCGTCCATGATGACGTCGTGGACGCGGGCCTCGTCGCCGAAGCGGAGGGCCATCTGGGAGAGCACCTCTGCGGTGCAGCAGAGGATGGGTGCGGAGGGGTTGATGGAGGCGTCGCCCGTCATCATGCCCACCTGCTGTGGGCCGAAGAGCTTGCAGAGGGCGAAGAACTTTTCGCTGACCAGCGCCTTGATGGGGGCGGTGTAGATGGAGGTGCGACCCTGCGTGAGCGCGAAGAAGTGGTGGGCGGTGGCGACGAGCGATTTCCCCGACCCTGTGGGGGTGTTGAGGATGACCGAGTTGCCCTGCATGATCTCGAGGATGGCCTCTTCTTGTGCCGGGTAGAGTTCGGCGCCGGTGGAGAGGACAAACTGGAGGAAGTGGTCGAAGGCCTCTTCGGGGGAGAGGCGGTGGGCGGTCGGGTCGACGGCGAGCGGAGCGGTGTTGAGAATCTCGGACATGGGCCCCGGGGTGTTTGCGTGGGGGCGGGCTTACCATGTGATGCGGCACGGGCAAGCGGCGCTGCCTTTCTCGCTCCTCAGGGAAGGCTGTGCTAGGGGCGCACTCCCGCGGCAAACGAGCGGGCTGGGCGTGCGCAGAACGAGGGTCGATGAGTGAGCTTAGGGTCGTCTTCCTGGGAACGAGCGCAGGCCGTCCGACACCGCGTCGGAGCGTCTCTGCGGTCTACCTGCAGTTCGGGGCCGACTCGGTGCTCTTCGACTGCGGCGAGGGGACACAGCTGCAGGTTCTCAAGGCAGGGGTCCGGATCAGCAACCTCAAGGCCATCTGCATCACCCACTTCCATGGCGACCACATCAACGGCCTGCCCGGCTTCCTTGGGACGGTAGGGCTCAACGGCCACCGCGACCGCATGGTGCTGGCCGCTCCGCGGGGCATGGACCGCTACCTGGCGGTGCTGCGCGAGCTCTCCATCCTGAACCCCTCCTTTGAACTCGACCTGGTGCAGAACAGCGTGGGCATGGTCTATGCGAACGAGGACTACACCATCGAGACGACCAAGCTGGACCATCGCGTTCCGGCCTATGGATTCATCTTCCGCGAGCGTGATCTGGTGGGCCGGTTCGACCTGCAGAAGGCGATGGAGATGGGCATCGAGCCCGGTCCTGTCTTCGGTCGGCTCCAGCGTGGCGAGACCATCACGCTCGAGGATGGCCGGCAGGTTCGGCCGGAGGATGTGCTCGGTCCGACGCGCAAGGGCCGCTCGGTCGCCTACATCACCGACACCCGTCCGAGCGCGACGGTGGTGGAGGCCGTGGCGGGCGTGGACATCCTCATCCACGAGGCGACCTACCTCTCGGGGCTGCGCGATCAGGCGATGGCGCGCAAACACTCCACCGTCTCGGAGGCCGCCATGGTGGCGCGCGAGGCGGGCGTGAAGCAGCTTATCCTCACCCACATCTCGCCCAAGCACACCTCGGGGCGGGACATTCTGCGCGAGGCCAAGGCCATCTTCCCCGAGAGCTATCTTGCGGAGGATTTCTCCGAATTCGTGCTGCCGGTTCCCGAGTAGCGCGCCGTCACACGAAGCGTTAGGGTGGCGTTTGGTTACAGTCGGGGGTAGCCGCAGCGCACCCCACATCTTTTGGAGGAGTTGCCATGATGAAGTCGATGCTGAAGGTTGCCGGTCTGTCCCTTTCGCTCTCCCTCGTCGCCTGTGGCGGCATCTCGTCCGAGAAGCCGGCCGACGCTCCGAAGGTGCTTGCGGGCAAGGCCGCAAAGCCTGCCATGGTTCGGTTCGTGAACGCGGCGGAGGGCGTCGCAAAGGCCCACTTTGCGGTCGGTGACAAGGCGGTTGAGGCGAGCCTCGTCCCAGGTGCCTTCATGACCAGCCGCGCGGAGGTTCCCGCGGGCGACCAGACGCTGAAGGTGCTGGGCGGTGGTACGGCGTCGCTCTTTGAGAGCAAGCTCAACCTCACGGCCGATGGCCACTACACGGTGGTGCTGCTGGGCAACGCCTCGGGTCCCGGCCTTTCGGGTCGCCTCGATGCCATCGTGCTGGAGGATGGTCCGCAGACGATCGCTTCCGGCAAGAGCCTCGTCCGTTTTGTCCACGCGGTTCCGGGCGGTCCGGCCGTCTCCTTCTCGAGCGCCAAGGGTCAGACCTATGTGAGCGGCGTGAACTACGAGCACACGACGCCCTGGGTCGCCGGCCCCGGCGAGAGCGAGAATGTGCGCATCGTCATCGACCAGACCGAGGCCTACACGGCGTCGGTTCCCTTCTCGGAGGGCCGTCTCTACACGGTCATCGCCCGTCCGAAGGGTGAGAGCTTTGCCTATGTTGTCATCAACGATCGTCCGTAAGCGGATGGCGGCGTGAGGCCTGCCCGCGACCAGGCGACCGGCTGGGTGGCGGTGGCGGAGCGGCTTCAGCCGCTCTTCTTTGCGGCCTTCTTCGTAGGGCTGCTGCTCTGGCCCTTTGCGGGTCACCGGGTGGCGCTCATCACAGCGGGCAGCGCGGTGGTCTGCGCGGGTCTGGTGCCCTTCGTGACGGGGCGCTACCGCACGCGGCTGGCGCGGCTCGATGGGATGGGTGCCCGCTTCCGCGGCCTCTACTCCATTGTCATCGGGCTCATCTTCATCGCGCTTGGTTGGTTCGGTCATGTCTGAGCTTCAGCCAGCATGGTTGGAGGAGGCGGGGGCGGGACTTCTGGCTTCGTTCGAGGCGCTCTCAGCCGAGCCGATGCCGGAGGATGCGACCTCGGACCTGCTGGCGCGGGGCTGGCGGCTCTACCAGCGCAAGCGGGGCCACCGGACCAGCTCCGACGACCAGCTGGCCGCCTGGATGGCGGTGCGGGCCGTCGGCGGTGCCTCGGTGGAGCGCTACCTCGACATCGGCTGCGGCATTGGGTCGGTGCTGCTGCTCACCGCTGCCACGCTGCGACCCGCGCGCTCGCTTGGCGTGGAGGCGCAGCGGCAGAGCGCCCGGATGGCGCATCAGAGCGTTGTGGAGTTGCCCGATGCGCCCTCGATTCGGCTCCTCCACGGCGACCTGCGCGAGCTCACAGCGGAGCAGGTGGGGAGCTTTGACCTCATCACCGGTTCGCCGCCCTACTTCCCTGTGGGGACGGGGGTGCCGTCGCCCGATCCGCAGCGGGAGGCCTGCCGATTTGAGCTCCGTGGCGGCGTGGAGGGCTACTGCGACGCGGCCGGCCGTCTGCTGACGGCGGAGGGCCGCTTCTGCCTGGTCTTCCAGACAGTCTGGACGCAACGGGTGCACGCGGCCGCGCAGGCCGCAGGGCTTCGGCTGGTGGAGCAGGTGGATGTGCGGACGCGGAGCGACCGGATGGAGCCCTTCTTGAGCGGCTACACCTTTGCGCGGGGTGACTGGCAGCCGCCGGCTGCTCCGCAGGAGCTGGCTGTCCGCGACGCGTCCGGCGCGGTCACCGACGAATGGAACGGCCTCCGCGCAGAGCTCGGCCTGGTCTAACGCCGCTTAGCGCTTGGTGGTCGCGGCGAGCTTTGCGAGGCCGCGCTCGAAGTCGGCGCCGACCGTCTTGTCCATGTTGAAGAAGAGGGTGAAGAACTTGGTGATGAAGGGTGAGGGGCCCGACATGGTCCAGGTGACCCGGGTGCCGTCGACCTCTGGCGTGAGGGTGAAGAGGATCTGGTTGTGGGCCTCGAAGGGCTTGGTGAAGTCGAGCTGGATGGCAACGCTCTTGCCCGGTTCGGCGGCGGTGAGGATCATCTTGCCCGAGCCCGCCTTTCCCTCCCCGACCCAGGCGAAGTTGCTGCCGATGGCGCCCTCCATGCCGCCGTAGGTGTGCTTCATGTTGGGGTCATACTCCTCCCAGGGCGACCACTCCTTCCATGCAGGGAAGGAGATGATGCGGGCGTAGACGGCGGCCGGCGGTGCCGGCACGAGGCCTGAGCGTTCGACCTTGAAGGAGTCGGGCTTCTGCGATGCGACCGCGCCGAGCGCGATGAGGATGAGGAGGAGAACGAAGAGTGCTTTGAGGATCATGGCTTCGCCGCGGGAGACAGGGAGGCCGTCGCCATAGCGGGCCATCTGCGAGATGCGAGTGATGCGTGCAGACTCTCTCGTCGCGTTGCGTCACGCGCCTCCATTGTCACGCAAAGCTTGTGGGATTAGCGGGCAGGCGCCGGCCGCAGTTCGGCCACTCTGGGAGCCCGTTATGAAGTTCGATCCAGCCCGCGAGATTCAGGAGTTCCTCACCTTCGGTGAGTTTGGCGATGTGAACGCCTCCATCTGTGACTCTTCGACCTACACCTTCCTCTCCGTGGCCCGGATGGAGGAGGTCTTTGAGCATGAGATCGAGGGCTGCTTCCTCTACTCGCGCCACTGGAACCCGACGAACAAGGCGCTGGCCGGCGCGCTGGCCCGGATGGAGGGCGGAGAGTCGGCGCAGGTCATGGCCTCGGGCATGGCGGCGATCACGACGACGCTCATGCAGCTCTGCTCGGCGGGCGACGAGATTGTGTCGAGCCGCACCATCTACGGCGGCACCTATGCGCTGCTCG
>CANMDT010000025.1 GCA_947496715.1 Myxococcales bacterium | reverse complement strand
AAGCGTGGCCCGGTGGGCGAGCTGCTCGTCAAGAGCTGGTAGTCGCGCTGACTACGGGCGATCGCGCGGGACGAGCTTGAGGTTCTTCCGCATGTCGTTGGTGCGGATGAGGATATCTCGAAGGTTGCGCCGCGTCTCACGGAGGCGGTCGCGTGCGGCCTCGAGCTGCATCAGGAGCTGCATCTGGGCGGGGCCAGGTTGCTGGTTTGCGGCCAGCGTACGCTCGAGCGTTGCCACCTGGCCCGCCTGATCTCCCTCGGTCATGGAGAGGTTGGCAAACTGGGCGGCAGCATCGAGGTAGGCGGGGTTGGCCTGCAGGGTGGCGAGGGCGCGGCGGGTCTCGTCGAGCTGCTTCTTCTGCCGGCCGAGCGTCCGCTTGAGCTCAGCGATGTCGGAGCTCGCCTCGGCGAACTCGGCCTCACCGCCGGCCCGTGCAACGGTGCCATCGGCGGCCATGGTCTGGAGCGCATCGGCCCGCCCGTTGTAGGCCGTCTCGAGCGTGATGACCTGCTCCCAGTCCTGAGCTGCGACGGCAGATGAGATGCCGTCGAACTGCACGCCGAAGGCCGCAATCTCGGCCTTCCACCGCTGCCGCGCCGCGCCGCGAGCCTGCTCTTCGGCCACCCGCTTGTAGATCTCATCGGAGGTCGAGACGCAGACCAGGGCAGCCTGCGCAAAGCCGGGCAGAGGCGCAACGGTGGTGCGGGCGCCCACATCGATGGCCTCCTTGAAGCGGCCCATCGTGGCGAGGTTGTAGCACTGGATGATGGAGCGGAAGTCTGCCTCCTGCTGGCTCGGCCAGACGGAGCGTGAGCCGAAGGCGCCGCGGAAGACATCGCCGAGGAACTGGTACTTGGCGAAGATGAGGCGGCAGTCGTCTCCGAGCTGCTGGCAGGTGCCGCGGAGGCCATCGATGGCGAGCGTGCCGCGGAAGTCGGGCTGCAGCACGAAGAGGCGTCCGAACTGCTCCTGGGCGGAGCGGAACTGACCCTGCGCGAAGGCCTGTTCGGCGCGTGCGGCAAGATCAGCCGGCGACTCGTGCGGGTCGGGGAGGATGGAGTCCATGGACTCGGTCCCCGTCTTCACCGACATCGGACCGGGCGAAGCGAGGAGCGAGCAGCCGCTGAGTGAGAGCATCAGCAGCAGCAGGAGCAGCGGAGTGAGTCGAAGGTTCTTCATGGCAGCCGTGTCATCCGTGCGGGGAGGGGGGCGTTGCGGTGCTCGAGATGCCAAGCAACAGCAGTACCTCGTCTGTCGAGAGGTCGTGGGTAGGGCGCGCTGCGCCAGCGCCAGCGCCGTCGAAGGCGGGGAGGAGTTCGGGGGCGATGCGCTGCAGGAGCAGGCGGCGTTCGGCCAGTCGGCGGTCGACCCAGGCAGGGGCGGGCGACGAGGCGGCGGCAGCCCGCAGGTGGCTCCAGGCGAAGGCCGGCTTGGCGAGTCCGGCAGTGCCGGCGGCAGTCAACTCCGACTCAACCTCGAGGTCGCAAAGCAGCGGCCATAGCGGCTCGGCGGCCAGCGGTTCCGGCAGCGGCTCGGGGAGGGCGAGCCGGGCTGCGATCTGCCCAACGAGTCCCGCAAAGGCTGCGCCCTCGCTGCCATGCGCAAAGGAGATGCACCAGGCCTGCGCTGCGTCTGGGTCATGCATCGCGTGCAGGCGAAGGTCGACCCGGAGCCCCTCGTCGGTCTGTGCCACAGCGCCTGTGAGCACCCAGTCGGCGGCGGTGGCCTCGGCCTCTCCCTCGAGGACGCTCTGCGGCAGAGCCCCTCCGGGCCGGATCAAACGCCTGGAGCCGGAATCGCGCCAGAGCGGTGCGACGGTCGCAACCGTGCCTGCAAGCGACCGGCTCAACAGCTGGGGGAGCTGGCGTGCCCAGACGCCCAACGACGCCTCGTCGCCGAGCGCCGCAAAGGGCAGCAGGAGAAGTCTCAGTGCAGGAGCAGGCATCCGGTCCGGGCAGGCGTCGTCGAGGGGGAGTGTGAAACTGCCATCCGCGCCCCCCCCTGTCAACGCATGAGGTTGCGCGGTGCATGGGAAGGTTGAGGATTCGTATGGATCGGTCTAGCTCCCCGCGGGCGCCTCAGCGGTTGGGGCGCGCCTGCTGCTGGCTCACCTCATGGCGCTCCTCTGGCGATGCATTCGTGCGGTCCTCTTCCGGCTCGACCCGGAGCGTGCGCATCATCTGTCGATGGCGATCTTTGCAGCCCTCTGTGCGGCACCAGGCGCGACGCCACTGCTGCGACGACTGCTGCAGGTGCGCGACCCGCGGCTCGCCGTGAGCTGCTTCGGGCTCGACTTCGAGACGCCCGTGGGGCTCGCGGCCGGCTTCGACAAAGAGGCGAGATGGCATGCATGTCTGGGGGCGCTCGGCTTCGGCTCCATCGAGGTGGGGACCGTGACGGCGCTCGCGCAGCCGGGGAACCCAAAGCCGCGCCTCTTCCGGCTCGCACCGGACCGGGCGCTGCTCAATCGCTTCGGTTTCAACAACGACGGTGCCGCCGCAGCCGCGAAGCGTCTCGCCCGCCGCGGCGAAGGCTACCGGCTGGGCGTCAACATCGGGCGCAACAAAGAGGTCGCGAACGAGGCAGCGAACGACAACTATCTGGCGGCGCTCCGAGAGGTCTGGGCGGGCGCCGACTACATCGCCGTCAATGTCAGTTCGCCCAACACGCCCGGTCTTCGAGGGCTGCAGAATGCCGACGCGTTGGGCGAGCTGCTTGCAGCAGTCTGTGCAGAGAACCGGGCGCTCGCGCTGGCCTCGGGAGGAGCGGAAAAGCCGGTGCTGGTGAAGATTGCACCCGACCTCGATGACGAGCAGCTCGACGGCATCGCCGACCTCGTGCTGCAGCATCCTGTGGCCGGCATCATCGCGACCAACACGACGCTCGGGCGCGAAGGGCTCGCAACGCCCGCATCAGAGGTTGCGTCGCTGGGTGCCGGCGGCCTCTCCGGTGCACCCCTGACTGTCATCAGCCGTCGCGTTGTTGCCCGCCTCTACCTGCGGCTGCAGGGCCGCCTGCCCATCATCGGCGTGGGTGGCATCAGCAACGCCGCGGAGGCCTTCGAGATGATCCGGGCCGGCGCCTCACTCGTACAGCTCTATTCCGGCTTCATATACGAGGGTCCGCTGCTGCCGCGGAACATCGCACTCGGTCTGCTGCAGCGCATCGGAGGCCGTTCCATTTCCGTGATTGTCGGCGAGGCTGCTTCGTTGTACGGTCGCGCGTCGTTCTCGCTGGAGGAAGCGTGACAGCCTTGTTCGACGTTGTACTCATTGGATTTCCGGAGGGACCCAAAGCCGGAGCAACACCCGCGGAGGCGCTCTCGCAGGTCTTCGGCGTTCCCATGGACCAGGCCGAGAAGGTGGTGGCGCGCATGCCCACTGCGATCCGTAAGGGTGTCGCGGAGGGCGACTTCCGGAAGTTCAACGGAGCCTTCACCTTTATGGGCGCCATCGGAGAGTTCCGCCTCGCCTCTGGCGATGGGCCGGTGCTTCCGCTCGGCCGCGCTGTGGCAGCACAAGCGCCCACGCCGCCAGCTGCACATGTAGCCATCACTTCGCCTGTTGTGGCAGCGTCGGTCCCCAGCGCCCGCGTCAGCGAGCCGTCGGGTGCGAGCGAACTTGCGCGCATCGGGCTTGCGAAGGCCCGGGTCGACCAGCTCTCGGGCGCGGTCGTTGGCCTGCGTGCCTCCGGGTCGGTGCCGATCATCGAGCGGTCCCTTCCCTCTGGTTCGGCCGCCGTTGTCGAGAGTTCAAGCGGCTTCCTCGACGAGGAGCTCGATGCGCTCCCGACGGGCGATGGATGGAGTGATCATGATGAGGCTGCGCCCGCCTTCGACAGCCTGCAGGGCCTCCCCGTTGCTGCCGACGAAGGCTTCGACCAGCCGCTCTCAGAAGCGAGCGGCGTTGGCGGGGCAGAGTCCTTCGATACGAGCGTCCAGAGGGGAGCATCGACCGCTGAGCCGTCGCCTCTCTCGCAGCCGATGCTTGGTGCAGAACCGAGCCGAAGGCTGGTCATCGAGACGGGCTCGGTGCCGCAGTCGCCCTCGATTGCCGCCTACTTCAACGAACCGGTTGTGCCCAAGCCAGCCCCCGCGCCGCCCGTGGCTGCCTACCGCTCCCTCGACGCAGTGGACGAGATGGCTGCGTCGCTTTTTGGAGGCTCGCCCGAGGCCGGTCTCGATGCAGCCGATGATATCCTCTTCGGCGACCCCATCGACTTCGCCCTCGACCCGCTCGGCGTCAGCATGAGCACCGGTGCCATCGAACCCGACCGCGCCCCTACCGCACCTGCCGCCTCCGCTGTGAGGCATCCTTGGGCGCGCGGTTCTGGGAGCGCTCTGGCGCTTCTGTCGCCGAGTGCAAACCTGCCCGCTGTGGATCAGGCGGTGGCTGGTGTTTCAGCGCGCGCCACAGGCTCCGTCGCGGTTGTGCCTTCCGGCGACCCCAACGACGCATCCCGCCTCCCCGGGCTCGGCGGCGCACTCGATGTCTTCAGCGGCTCCTACGGCGCAACGAACGAGCCTGCGCCTGCTGCACCCTTGGCTGGGTTGCCCAAGGTCGAGTTGGCGGCAGGCCGGCGAGAGCTCTCGGGGGCGCCTGCGGCTGTCCGTCCTCCGCTCACTCTCACCGCGAGCGATGCAGGCGCAGATGCGACGAGCGCGAGACGGTCCGCTCCTCAGCCCAAATCCGCTATTCGCCGAGGACCTCTTGCAGACAAGAGCTTCAACGAGAGCATCGGTTACTGCCTCACGCTGCCGCTCCAACCATCGGGCTATGCCTGGGTGGGCTTCGGGTCGCTCTTCGGGCTGCTCGGCTACCTGGGCGTGGGCGTCGGCCATGTGATGCTCTTTGCGGGGCTGCCGCTGATGCTCATTGGAATGCTGGGAACGGTTGCCTTTGCCTTCGGCATCTTCGCAGCCTGCATGCGGGCCACGCTTGCGGGAGAGAAGGATGTAGATGCTCCGCCCGCCGTCACTGGCATGGTCCCGTTCCTGCTCAACGCGACCCCGCTCGTGGTCTGCGCGATGCTGCTCGGTGGCGCCAGTCTCGGTTGGCTCGGGACCAAGGCCGATGCCGTGCGGGATAACCCTATGATGACCATCACGACCACCTTCGTACTCGGTGCTCCCTTCGCCTACTGGCCCATGGCCCTCGCCTACGCGGTCAAGTCGGGTGCGCCGACCAAGGTCTTTGCCTTCGGTACCGTGTTCGGCCGCATCGTCTCGGTGCTGTCGCACTACATCCTCGTTGTCTTCCTTGGAGCTGTCGCGCTCTTTGTCGTCTTTGCGGGTCTCACCGAAGCGGTTGGCACTGTCTCCCTGCCGCTGCTTCAGGTGCTCGGCGGTCTGGTCGCTGGCGCAGCGCTCATGGTCGCCCACGGCGTGATGGGCGGTCTCATGGGCAAGCTGCTTCACGACGACCCGAACATGTTCGACCGCTAGCCCCCTCCTTCGTTGCCCCCTGCAGGGGTAGCGGCTACGGCGCTCGAACCATCTCTCCTTGGAGCCTGCGCGTGTATCGCAACCCTCTCGCCCGCCTCGCCGCTCGTGCCGCTCGGCTCTCGCTCGCCCTGCTGCTGGTGAGCCTGTCGGTTCCTGCTGCGCCCAGCCCGCTCGAGGCCAAGCCGCGCGCGTCGCGGCGCGGGCAGGGCCAGGCCCGCCTCATCATCATCACCAATTTCGATGCGACCGAGATTGAGATCGGCAAGACCTCCTATCCCTACGAGTACATCTTCGGCGATCAGCAGGGCATGATTGTCCCCTCCAACGTGACCTTCCGGCTCGTCGTCTCCACCTCGCCCGAGAAGCGGCGCACCTTCAACCTCAACCTCAATGAGGGCGAGACCCGTGTGCTGGTCGTCGATCTCGAGAACATGGGTGCCGTGGCCGCAGCGCCGCCCAAGCCGCAGGCCAAGGCCGAGGCGGCCGAGGCAGCACCGGTGGCAGAGGGCTCGGCCGAGACGCTGACCGGCTTCCTCGGCGTGGCCTCTACCCCGCGCGGCACGGTGGTTGTGGATGGCGGCCCGACCGAGAACAAGACCCCCGCGCGCCGCATCGAGCTACCGGCCGGACAGCACACCGTGCAGGTCCAGTTCGACGACGGGGCGATGTCCGAAACCAAGAACGTCCTCATCCGCTCGGGCATCAACACCAGCGTCTACTTCCGGCCTCCTACCGGTGGCACGGGAGAGGCAAGCGACCGCGCTCCTTCCATGGCGACGCCCAGCATCGCGCCTGCGCCACCCAAGTAGTTCTCGCGTCGGCTAGTGCTGGCGGAAGGTGATCGCCGGGGCCAATGCCGCAATCGGAGCGCCGTCCACCCAGGGACGGTAGCTCTCATCTGCCGTGAGGAAGACCTTGAAGAAGGCCACGGCCGTCTGCGCGGCGAAGTTGCGGCCGACGCTCGCATCGGAGCCCTGACCGCAGGTGGTGCAGAGGAAGCCGCAGTCGTCGACGAAGTCGAGGTGGCCCGCGTCGACGACGAGATACTCGAAGGCTGGCGCGCCCGCAGCGTCGAAGTAGGCCTGATAGTTATCGGCGATGGGTGCACAGGCGGGTCCGAAGCCGAAGAGGGTTGCCTCCCCGCCGTGGCCCGCGCCGACTGCTCCGAAGGGGACGGTCAGTTCGCCCATGCGCTCGGGGGTGAGGCTGGGGTAGGCGACGGGGTCGTTGCCCCCAAACGGCGGGCCGGAGTCGACAGGATCGATGCCGAAGACCGCCTTGATGCGCGGGTCGAGGATGGCGGCATAGATGCTCTGCTTGCCGCCCCGCGAGTGGCCTGCGACACCGATCTTGTCGAGGTCGAGGTGACCGAAGAGCGCCGAACCCGAACGGGCGTTCTCGACCGCGGCCCAGTCGATGGTGGCCACAACAATCTGCGCCAGCGCGGTGTGCGACAGGGCGCTGAAGAGGCTGTCGCCATAGCTCGGCGAAACTACCACGAAACCGTGCGACGCGAGCCGGTCACCGAGCACATTGTAGCCTTCGCCATTGAGCTGGAAGCCGTGGCTCAGGACGACCAGCGGGAAGGGGCCGTCGGCGAGGTCCGAGGGCAGGTAGATGCGCACATCCATCGTCCTGTCGCCACCGGCGTAGGTCACCGTGTAAGAGGCATCGGTCTGGTTGGAGGTGTAGGGGCCGGGCGCAGTCGGCGGATTCGGAATCGTTACCGTGCCGGTGTCTGCAGCGGTGTCGGCAGTCGTGTCAGCAGCAGTGTCGGCGGCGGTATCGGCAGTCGTGTCAGCGGCGGTATCAGCGGCGGTGTCGGTTGCATCCGCTATGACATCATCAGCCGTGCTGTCTGCCGCGTCCTCGGCATCGCTGTCGAACTGGATGTCGATCTCGATGCGTGCGTCCTCTTCGCCTGTGTCTGCAGCGCCTGAGCCCGCTGCGTCGGAGCCTCCCGAGCCGGTATCCGTGCCGACCGAAGCATCCTGGTCAACAAAGGCCCCGCTGGACGGAGAGGTTGAGCATGCGGTGAGCACTGCAAGCGACAGCAGAGCGAGCAGCAGATGGTTGCGCATATCGTTTCTCGTTGGTGGGAGTCGCACCACTCTACGCCTCGCGGTCGCGACCTTCAATGCGAGTTTGCACCGCGCCCTGCTGCCGTCTCCATTGCAAGCGCCCGTGCGGCGGCGCACACCCGTTGCGCTGCTGCGTTGCCCGCGCCGGCGGCCTTCGAGGTCGGTCTTTGCGCGTCGATCAGGAGCCAGACCAACGCGAGGGCAACCGCCGCCACGAGCGTCCTCGGCTGTCGAAGCCGCGCGAGCAGCTCGGGTTCCCGGATTCCGTCGACCCCTTGCATCTGCTTCTCCTTCACGGCCGCCAAAAATGGGGTAGAGGAGGCCACCCTCGACGGAGAATCTCATGGCTCGGCCCCGACCGCTCGGCAAGGTCTTTCGCGACCCGGTCCACAACATCATCAACTACCGCGATGAGGCTGTACTCGGGCCTCTCATCGTCAGTCTCATCGACACGCCCGAGATGCAGCGGCTCCGCTCCGTGCGGCAGCTCGGACTCGCCAATCTCGTCTTCCACGGCGCAGAGCACTCACGCTTTGCCCACTCGATGGGTGTGGCACATGTGGCCCGCCGCATCTGCGATGCCTTCCGCAACGAGATGGAGCCGCTCGACCGCATTGCAACCGTCGCCGCTGCGCTCCTGCACGACATTGGCCACGCCCCCTTCAGCCATGTCATGGAGCGTGTCTTCAGCTTCCACCACGAAGACCTCTCGGCGCAGCTGCTGCTGCATCCCGAGAGTGAGGCGCACCAGATCCTCCTGCAGGTAGACCCGGCGCTGCCGCAGCGTGTTGTCGACCTCATCTGCGGCGCAACCACCGGGCTCGGACGCGACATTGTCTCGAGCCAGATGGATGCCGACCGGCTCGACTACCTCCTGCGCGACGCCCACATGACCGGCGCGGAGGTGGGCCGCTACGACATCGAGCGCATCCTCATCATGCTCCG
Source organism: Myxococcales bacterium (assembly GCA_947496715.1). Lineage (GTDB taxonomy): Bacteria > Myxococcota_A > Bradymonadia > REDH01 > REDH01 > CAIWGR01. The sequence goes on along the minus strand of CANMDT010000025.1, from coordinate 21,170 downwards.
TTCCGACCGCCGCGGACTGCTGGTCGACGCACGCGCCTACGAGGCGGTCGAGGGCTACCTCGTGTCGCGCTACCACATGTACCGGCTCATCTACTTTCACCGGACCGTCCGCTGCGCAGAGACGATGCTCGAGCGGGCCTTCGCCCGTGCCCGCTTTCTGGCCCATCGGGGCGATGGCTCCGTGCTTCCCGCCGGCACGCTCGGAGATTGGATCAGCGGCAAAGAGGCGCCCGGCGTCAGCGTCGCGCGCGTTGCCGACTTCGATGCCTGGGCCGCCCTCGGCGCCTGGCAGCACCATCCCGATCGCATCCTCTCGCAGCTCGCCTCGGGGCTCCTGCACCGCAAACTCTTCAAGGCGCGGGAGCGGGTCACGCTCACGAGCGCCCCACGCGAAGGCGACGACTCGGCGCTCGAGCAGCGCATCCTCGAGGAGCTGTCGCCGGACGAGCGCTTTCTCTTCTCGATCGATGTGGCCCACGACCACCCCTACCTGCCCTACATCGGCGGGGCGGGTGATGAGGCGCCCGCTATCCGTGTCGTCGACGGCCACGGCACCGTGCGTCACATCGAGGCCATCAGCCCCATCGCACGTGCTCTAGGCGAGGCGAGCTACCGGCTCCGGCGCTGGATCTTCCACCCCGACCTCGAGCCCAAACTTCGCCACATCGCCGGCGACGCCTGGGACCTCGCCTAGCGCAGCCCGCTTAGTAGTTGGGCCGCAGCCCGACCGCTGTGCCGGTCGCGCTCCGCACGATGGCCAGGCCGGCCTCCCCGCCGCGAAGGCGAACTGCCGCGCCGTAGAGGCGCGCGGAAGGATCGCCTCCGAGCCCGCCGAGTCCCGTGACACAGAAGGCCCCGTCGTCCTCGCGCCGAAAGATCTGGCCTGTGGAGCTTGCGAGTAGCAGCCGCCCATCGCTGTCGAGAGCGAGGTCGCCGGCAGTCGGGAGCCTGTCGAGGCAGCCGGCATGCGGCTGCGTGAGCGCCTGAACGGCGACGAGCGCGCCGTCGCTGCCTGTCACATAGAGGCTGCCGTCGCTATCGACGACCCAGAGCCGAAGCGAAGCGTCGTAGGCGGCTGCGCGCGGGGAGAGCGCCGCCTGCGCCACGCTGGAACCAGCCGGAGCGGCGCTGCCTAGACCGCCCACCAGCGCCACTGCCGGGAACTGTTCCGGCGGCGAAATCAGTGTTGAGAGTCCCCCTGCCGAAACCGCTGCGAACCAGAGCCCGCCTGCAGCCGATGTGAGCATCGCGCCTGCGCTGCCATCTTCACCCACAACCAGGGTGTCGAATGAGAGCGCGCTCGCGGAGAGTGGACCGAGGTCGAATCCCGTTCGGAGCGCGCCCGCAGGGGTGGCTGCCACGAGCGCTGTGTCGCCGCGGTCGAGGAGCGATATGCCGTCTGCCCCGTGCGTCAGGAGCGAGGCGCCGCCGATGGCGCAGCCTTCGCTCGGGCAGAGGGAGTTCCAGACGGCGGGGAGTCCGTGAACCGTCGCCACCGCGGAGCCATCGGTGACGGTGAGGCCATCTGCACCGACGAGCGCATCTTCGACGCGTCCGCCAAACCGGGCCACCGTGGGTGCTGTTGCAGCGAGCAGCGCTGCCGTCGCGCCGTCGCGGAGTTCGTCGTTGCCTGAGAGCAGGACAGAACTGTTGTCGGCGCGCAGATAACGCCGTCCTGTGAGTCCGCCAGCGACGAGCGTCAGGGCGCTGTTTGCGGTCACGCAGCCCGCGCTCATCGACACAGCGAGGAGCTGGCCTGTGAGGTCGAGCAGATAGAGCCTGTCGGTGGTCATTGCTGCCTCGATGAGCCCGCCGCCGAGCGACGTCGCCACCGTCCCGGAACTGCTCGCTGCCTCTGCGCTCAGTGTGAGATTGAGCCGCTGCTGACCGGCGGCGTCTACCGCGACGATGCGGTCTACATCCCCGAAGACAGCGCATGCCCCATTTGCCGCCAGAAAGCCCGAACCCCGCAGCGGGCGGTCCAGTGTCATAAGCGGCGTCAGGCTCTGCGCGTCGAGCGTAACGCCCAGCAGGAAGGATTCGTCGCGCGGCGCGATGCCGAGCAGCTGACCCTCTTCGGGCAGCAGCGCGAGCAGGCCATTGTCGAAGGCGATGAGTCGCGATGCGCCCGTCAGGCGGCTCTGCGAGAGCAGCGCTGTGGAGCGGGGGGCGACACCTGTCCAGGGCGAGGTAAGGCGGGCGCGCGAGCCGGCCGCATCGAGCGCGATGAGGTCGCCTTGTACCGTCAGCAGCGTCAGGCCGGCCGGGCCGCCTGCTGCGTCACGAATGGCCTGCCTGTCGCCGGGGATCGGCTCGCCGAGCCGCGTCCAGTCGCCGGTCAATGCAAGGCCGAGCCCCATCTGTGGGACCTCTGCTGAGAGCCAGACGCCGTCCGGCGCGAGTGCGGCTCGGAGGCCAGCGCTTGGCACGACCACGCCGGTGCCGACGGGCGCCTCTGCGGCGCTCCGTTGATCGCCCGGAGCCACGCCGCTGTTCTCGAGCTGCTCGCCTGCAGAGAACCGCTCCGCTTCGACAGAGAAGCGCCAGAGCGGCTGCTGCAGGCTGCCCGTTCCACCCGTCAGCAGCGCGGAGGCCCGCCCTGTCGTGGACAGCGCCAAGATAGCCTCGTTGCCCTCCGACCAGACGACCCGTGCGCTGCCTCCCTCGAGCTCGAGACGCAGCGCAGGGTTTGCGAAGCCGTGACCGCGCACAAGCAGGTGCTGCTCTAGGCCCGCCGTGAGGATCTCCCGGTTGGCCCACGCCAGGGTGGGCACAGTCGCCAAGGCCGACGCCGCCGTTGCCGCCGTTGCATAGCTTCGCAGCGCCTGACCACCGGCCCGCAGCGAGACCACTCCCTCGGCGCCCGCCGGGACCTCAAAGGTGGCAACCCCGTCGATCACGACAGCGTTGGCCTCTGCGGCCGCTCCAGACACGGACCACTGCGCCGTCACTGCCGCGCCCTCGTCCAGTCCTGCGACCGTCGCGACGAGCGTCGCGCCTGCCGCAGCCTCCGCAGGAGCGAACTGCGTCACAGCCGGTGTCCCCGCGCCGGCGATCGCAATCGGGAGACTCTGGATACCGTCAAAGGAGAGCGTCGCGCCACCGCCCGGCAGCGCGCCATCTGGCCGCTCTGCAATCAGCGAGAGAACATCACCGGAGTAACTCGCACTCACGGGCGCCGTGGCAAGCCCCAACCCGCTCGCATCGGGAAGCACGATGCGCGGAGGCGCCGCTGCTCGGACAGGTGTGAAGAGTTGGAACCGGTAGGCTCCGCTGCGGATGCTCCCCGTCGCCGCCGGTACCACCAGCAGCGGCTCATGAAGCTGCCCGACCGTTGCGCCCGAGACGGTCACCACCACGGGCTGAACCCCGACCGGCAGCTGCGTGAAGGTGGCGCGGAGCTGCGTGCCCGCACTCAGCCGTTCGACGCGCGCCGCAGCGACATCGCCCCAGCGTACCTCCGCCCCCTCCGGCATGCTGGCCGAGAAGAGGTCGAGGATGCCGCCGGCCGTCGTCAAGTAGCCGACCTGAGCGGTCAGGCCGTCGAGCTGCTCCACGACCGAGATGCTCCAGTCGAGCCGCGCGGAGAGGCCAATGCTATCTGTCGCGACGAGGGTCACATCGAACGCGCCACTGGCATCGGGTTGACCCGTGAGACGGTTGTCTGCGCCGAGGCGGAGCCAGCCTGGCGCATCGAGCAGCGCGAGACTGACGGTGTCGCCGTCGGCGTCGGAGAGAGCAGGTACAAACAGATAGTCTTCGCCACGGTTGGCCCGTGTCGCCGGACTGCTGTCGAACGCCGGCGAATGGCCGATGCGGAGCTCGAAGGCCTGCTCCACGGATGGCTCTGCCTCACGCTGCAGCGCGAGGGTGAACGAGGCCGCGGCGGTGCCGTCATCGGGTACATCCCATACCAGTGTGCTGCCCTCGAGCGTCGCCCCCGAAGGCCCTGCGTCGAGGCTGAGCGTAACACCATCGGCCGGCGCGTAACGGACCTCGTAGGCCCACCGCTGTCCGGCCGCGACAGCTGCGGGCGGAATGCTCAGGAAGACGGGCGTGTCCTGAAAGAGGCCGCTCCCTTCGCCGCTGCCCGCCGTGTCGTCGCCGCTGCCGCTGCCATCCGAACCGCCATCCTCCTCGAAGAAGCCGGAGCTGCCTTCGCCGCTGCCGTCCCCGTTGCCGCCGCCAACATCGCTGCAGGCCCCGAGTGACAGACAGAGCAGGGCGAGGAGACGAGGCTGTCGGTGGACAAGAGCGAACATGCTGTCCTCTGCGTTGCGGGCAATAAAATTGGCCATCTCCCGATCAAACTGCACGCTTTGACGAGCGGCCGCAACAATGTGAATCCACAACTGTAAAAATTCGCATCTTCGCAGGCGCGTCGGCACGGAGAACTGCTCAACCTGCGCGATGCCCCCGCGCAAGTTGACAAGGCATGAACTCTTTGCCTAGTGCCGCGCAAAAGAGGGTAGGCGTAGCCTTGTGGAGTCTTGTAAAATGGCGATAAGCGCGGATGATCTGGTCAAGCGGGTGGCAGCGGGCGAAGCGATGGAAAACGAGAGTTTTCAGAAGCTCGATCTCACAGGTGCCAACCTCAAGGGCGCCAACCTTCAGAGCTGCGACTTCACTCGCGCCGACCTGTCGGGTGCCAATCTCAAAGGTGCCAATCTGCGGGGGTGCGATTTCACCTTCGCCAACCTATCGGAAACCAACCTTACCGAGGCCGACCTCTCCGAGATTCAGGGGCAGGGCGCCGACTTCACCGGCGCCAACATGGAGGGGGCCGTGCTTGAGAGCGCCGACCTCTCCAACGCCACCCTCATCTCGGCCTTGCTCATGGATGCCGACCTCTCCGACGCCACCCTGCGCAACGCCGACATGACGGAGGTCATGCTCAACGGGGCCACCCTCTCCGGCGCCGACCTCACCCACGCCAATCTCACCGGCGGTGACCTCACCGATGCCGAACTCATCGGTGCCATCCTCGACGACACGAACCTCGAAGATGTCGAAGGCTACGAGCCCGACGACGACGACTACTAAGCGGCTAGGCCCCGCAACCGAGGCCCAACATCGCTTCGTAGAGAGCCTCGGGCAACCCCCGAGAACACGGAAGCCTCTCTTAAACCAGCGAGGACCGCGAACTCTCGACTAGGTGCTGAAGCTTGTGCCGCAGCCGCAGCTGCGAGCCGAGTTCGGGTTGCTGAACTTGAAGCCGCCGTTCATCAGGTCGGAGGCGAAGTCCACCTCGGTGCCGTTGAGATAGAGGTAACTCTTCGCGTCACAGAAGACCTTTACGCCCTCCGACTCAAAGACCCGGTCCTTGTCTGCCGGCAGGTCGACCTCCAGCAGATAGGAGAGGCCGGAGCATCCACCGGACTTCACGCCGACGCGAACACCGTGCTCCGCCGACAGGCTCTGCGAGTTCATGATTTCGAGCACGCGGCGCGCGGCCGCAGGAGTGATAGATAGAGCCATGATACCTCGTTTGATGCCGGAGGGTGGGAACTGAGCTCCATGTTAGGGCCGTGGGCCGCAAGGTCAAGTCGCAGTCGGCTCCTCTTGACGCTGAACCTGCAGCGAGTCGCCGAGTAGCAGCAAAAACAGCGGATCCACCAACGCGTCGGGAACGTTCAGCCTGGATCCGTCGGCCCGCAACCGCGCCAGCAGTGCCGCCTCGCGGGCCGGGTCGTGGAAGGGAAGCCCCTCTGCCAGCTTCACCGCCGCCATCCGACGAGAGACAGCCCGCCGTGCCGCCACCAGCCGAAGCAGCTCCGAGTCGATGGCGTCGAATCTGGCACGAAGCTCCGCGAGGCCCTCCCGCTGCTCGCTCATCTCAACTGCCCTGCTGCTTGCGGATGAAGGCCGTCACACCCTCGTTGGTCTTGCGCAGGTTCGGCTCGATCGTCCGGATGACCAACTTCTCCACCGCATCGCTCGCGCTCTTGGCCAGCAGGCGCGGCACTCCAATCTTGTCGGCGTGAACGACAATCTCACCGTTGATGGTAACCTCTGTCTGCGACCCTTTTGCCCGCCAGGTGTTGTGCCCGTGGCAGATAATGGCCTCGGGAAGAAAGCCCAGCACCGTCCGCCAGTCGCAGCTCTGGTCTTCAAGAAACCAGGTTGCGTGGTCGGTCCAGCGGAACATCTCCGGCTTCACGAAGGCGCGAATCGCGGCCGGAATCTCTCCGGCGCGCGCGTTCCAGAGGTTCACAAAGTGCACCTTGCCGGGCTCATCTCTCCGCTCCTTCACGATGATGGAGTCTACATTCGAGAGGTAGGGCGCGAGCTCCGAGAGCCGCTCGCGCTGCACCTCGTAGACCTGCTCAACCGGGTAGGGGATGGTGTCTTGGATGACGAACTTCATGCCAGCCTCTTGGGGTTTTCTTTGAGCGGCGTTGCCATAACAGCCGTGGCCGTCGCCTGACAGTTCCTGCCGCCGCTACGGGTTGGGATTCACGCGGATGGACTGCGCCCCATCGGCTTCGCTGCGGACCAGCAGCAGCCCGGCCGCGCTGTCGTAGCGCCCGCAAAGCGCTCCGTCGCTCGCCTCCACTGTCACGCTCGCACCGTTCGGGTAGAGGCGGCTCGGCAGCGCGACCTCGGTGACGCCGCCGGCTGCCGCCGTCCATGCGAGCGAAGCCGTGCGTGATGACTTGTCGAACGAAAAGACAACTTCCTGCCCGGCTACCGCCGCGGGATAGGCGCGGACCAACTCGTCTGCGGCCGGCCGCTCGGTGCCATCCGGCGCGACCAGCGAGAAGCCCTCAAGGTTCCAGTCGAAGCTGTCGGTCGAATACTCCCAGGCGGTGGAGTGCATCGAGAAGGCGTCGAGCGCGTCGTAGGTTTTGCGCAGGTAGAGCGGCGTGTTGGGATTGGCATACTTGGCGCCGAACTCACCGAGGAAGACCGGCACCTGCCAGCGCTCCCCCTGCCCCTCCAGAAAGGTGACGGGCCGCATCGCAGAGAAGCTCTCCGTGATGGGGATGCCAAGGAAAACGCGGGGGTCGTAGTAGTGCGGCGCCCAGACCATGTTTCCTCCATCGGGCCGCTCGACGAAGAAGGTCTGGTCGGTCGCATCGGTGCCGCTGGTGTCGAAGAAGACAGGTGCGCCCGGCGCCACTTCGCGGATGGCGGCCGCGATTTCGGTGTAGAAGGGCGTCAGCACATCGCGTCCCCAGCGCTCCTCGTTGTCGCTGCCGGGGTGGGGCTCATTGAAGATCTCGAAGCCAACCACATTTCCCACAGGCCAGAGCTGTCTTGCGACCTCGGTCCACATCTCGCGGAAGGCGTCGCGGGTGCCATCGCCGTTCTGCCAGAACCGGTCGAAGGCGGGGAAGACCAGCCCCGTCTCGTCACTGATGTAACCCATGAACCAGCCCTCGCAGGCCTCATTCTCGGGCCTCGGCGGCACCGGTGATGCGAGCGCCCAGTCCGGCGCGCCATCGCCGCAGTAGGCGCGGGCGAAGAGGTCCTGATGCATGTCAACGACGACGCGGATGTTGCGCCGCCCGAACGCCTCGATCAGCTCCCGAACCCGCGCCAGATAGGCTGAATCGTAGCTGCCTCGTGCCGGCTCCACCGCCTCCCAGATGATGGGCAGCCGAACGGTGTTCATGCCCCAGGCCTCCACGCGGGCCACATAGGTTTCCGCCGCCTGCGCGAAGGCTGGCGCTGCCTCTTGGCCCGGATGGCCTGACTCGGCAAACGGGAAGGGGAAGAATGGCGCGGTCTTGGAGCGGCCGCCGGTGTTGACGCCGCGGAGGAGCACCTGTCTGCCGAGCGCGTCGCGGAAGAACCGGCCGTCGATGGTCAGCTTGGCCGTGGTGAGCGCAGGCCGTGGGAGGTCGCAGGGCAGGAGCGGCGCGAACACAGCCGAGCCCTCAGCTGAGCCGTCGGCCGAACCCTCTCCGCTCCCTGAACCATCCGCCACAGTAACATCGGCCTCTGCGCTAGCACCTCCGTTGTCGCTGCAGGCCACCAGGAGCGTGAGCGCGGAGCAGGCGAGGGAGAGGGCTGCGAGTCTGGCGGTTGGATTCATCGATTGGTCCTATGGCGTGGAGAGGGCGAGTGGGATGAGCAGCCAGGCCGCAGCAACGACGAGAACCACGCCCACCGTATCGAGGATGAGGCCGGCGCGGGCCATCTGACCAACCGTGAAGCGGCCCGCTCCGTAGGCAATCGCATTGGGCGGAGTGCCGACGGGCAGCGCAAAGCTGCAACTCGCAGCCAGCGTGGTTGTGATAACGAGCGTGACTGGGTCCATGTGGAGACCGGCCGCGAGCCCCGCCATCACCGGCACCGCTGCTGCAGTCATCGCGGTGTTGCTCGCGAACTCGCCCACGCCAATCACGAGCGCTGCGACGACCGTGAGCACGAGCAGCGCGGGGGCACCGGCAAACGAACCTGCCACCGCGCCGAGCAGGTCGCCAACCTTGTGGGCATCGAGTGCCGCCGCGAGACTGAACCCGCCTCCGAAGAGTAGCAGCACATCCCAGGGCAGCGTACGGATGGAGCGACCATCGAGAAGCGGTCTTCGCCGCGCTCTGCCCTCACGGTCTTTGTCGGCCACCACGGGAATGGTCCAGAGTGCCATCGCCGCTGCCATCGCAATCCAGCCGTCGGAGAGTGAGGCAAAGGGCTTGATGCTCCCCACGCTGAGCTCGGCCACAAAGGGGCGGGAGACCCAGAGCACCACCGCCGTCGCAAAGACCACGATGGTGAGCCGCTGACCCGCGTCGCCCGTCACAACCTCACGCCGCACCTCGGCGATGGGCTTGGGCGCTACCTTGATGACCCAGCGGGTGATGACCCACCAGGCGATGGGCAGAAACAGCGCCGCCAGCGGAACGCCGAAGATCAGCCACTGCCCGAAGGTGATACTGCTGTTGAGCTCGTTGCGTAGATAGGCGGCGGCGAAAACATTGGGCGCGGTGCCGAGCATCGTGGCAAGGCCGCCGATGGTGGCGGCATAGGCAACACCCATCGTGAGCGAGCTCGCGAAGGCCGCTGATTCGCGACGATCGATGTCGTCGCTCCGCTCGGCCGTATGCACCAGACCGAGCGCGACCGGCAGCATCATCGAGGCCGTCGCCGCGTTCGACACCCACATGCTGATCAGTGCCGTGGCAGCCATCACCGCCAGCACCAGCCGGTCCATGCGACGCCCCGCACGCACGAGAATGAAGTTCGCCACCCGATGGTGGAGCCCCGTCTGCTGCATCGCCTCGGCGATGACAAAGCCGCCAAGAAAGAGGAAGACCATCTCCTGCGCGTAGGGCGCCGCCGCGGCCTTCATGGAGGCAATCCCCAGCATCGGGAAGAGCACCAGCGGCAGCAGCGCGGTGATCGAGACATGCACCGGCTCGAGCAGCCACCAACTCCCCATCCAGACCGCGGCGGCCAGTGTGAGCCGCGCCTCATGCGATACCGAGAGTGCCGTCGCTCCGCTCCCGACGGTCTCCGGGAAGAGGAGGTAGAGGATGATCGCAGCGGCAGGTCCGGCCAGCAGCCGGAGCCAGAGAGAGAGAGTCGGGTTCATGGCCCGAGTCTGCACGACTGTTACGACGAGGGCAACCGAACCGAGCCGCGCCGCTGCTGCAGCCAGGTGACGAGCGCCTCACGACCGGTCTCCGTCAGCAGGGCGCCGAGGATGGCCGCTCCGGCAGCGCCCGCAGCCTCACAGCCGTCGAGCCGATGCGCCTCGATGCCGCCGAGCGCCAAGCAGGGCACCCTGCTCCGGAGTGTCAGCAACTGCAGCCCCTCGAGCCCCATCGGCGGCAGCGCGCTGAGCTTGGAGGTCGGAGCGAAGACAGGCGACACGAGCGCCACCGCGCCGGGGTATGCCTCGGCCCGCACTAGCTCCGCCATGCTGTGGACCGACACGGAGCAGACCTGCGCCCCGACAGGTGCGACGTCGCGGCCGCGCAGGTGGAGGCCGTCGCCGCAGTCACGGCTCCAGAGCGCGAGGCTCCGGATGCAGGGAGTGCCGCGCTCCCGCAGCAGCTCCGACCAGCGCTCCGCCTCCAGCATCGCGTCGTCGTCCGACTCGTGCGCCCGCAACCAGACCGAATCGAGCCCGGCCTCGAGCAGCGGCTCAAGCTCCTGGTGGCGGAGCGGGCCGCCAAGATTCACCACCGCTCGGACCTCGAATGGACCCACGACGGGCCTCAGAGGGCCGCGACCGCCGCGGCCACCTTGTCCACATGGCCGTCAACCTTCACGCCATCCCAGATCTGGCGAAGGGTCCCCTCGCCGTCGATGAGGAAGGTCGAACGGACAACGCCCGTCACCTTCTTGCCGTACATCACCTTCTCGCGGAAGACGCCGTAGCTGGTCGATAGCTTGTTGCCGCTGTCCACCAGCAGCGTGAAGTTCAGACCATACTTCGCCTTGAACTTCGCATGGCTCGCAGCGCTGTCGGCCGATACTCCGAGCACCACTGCGCCCTTCAGCTCGGGCGATTGGGCCTCGAAGGCGCAGGCCTCACGGGTGCAGCCGGGGGTGTCGTCCTTGGGGTAGAAGTAGAGCACCACAACTTGGCCGCGGAGCGATGCGAGCGAGAGCTCGGCGCCGGTGTCGGTGAGCAGGGAGAAGTCGGGGGCGGGCTGCCCAACGGATAGGAGAGGATTGGCCATGGAGAAGTTCAGGTTAGGAAGGTGGAAGCGCGGTGGGCACCGTGATAGGTTAGATGCTGATTTCTCCACGAGGTTGCAATGATTCCGAATCCTCTCCGACATGCCGCACTGGCCCTCCTTCTCCTCACCGCCTGCAGCAGCGACAAGTCCTCTCCGGACCCCACCGACACCGGCTCCGCTGAAGATGGGTCCGGCTCCTCAGACACGGCCATTGCCGACACCGAGGGCTCCGCAGACACGTCCACTGCCGACACCGACGGTTCTGCCGATGTATCCGAGCCCACCATCTGCCCCGATGGCCTCCCCCGCCGCGCCTGGCAGACCGCCGAGGCGGGCACCCTCCGCAACACCCTCGCCGGCGACCTCAGCCTGCGCGAGGTGCCGGGTCGACAGTTCCAGCTCAGCCAGCTCTTTGACGGCTGCTCCAGCTTCATCTTCCTGCCGGACAACCTGGTCCGCTCCTCGCTCGACAACACCGCGCTCTGGTATGCCGACATCGGTGCGCTGGTCGCCAACTCCCCGGAGAACGTGCACTACGTCTTCGTCTCGGTCGCCGGTTCCGACAACGGCGCGCGCGGCAACACCACCCGCATGACCTCTGCCGTCGAGACCGCGCTCGCCGCGCTTCCCACCGCGCAGAACAACGCCTGGTACGACCGCATCCATGTGCTCAGCACCCGTCGCGGAGCCACCGCCACCTGGCTCGACACCGTCATGGCTTCCGACGGCATCGGCTCCAATGGCTTTGCCATCGACCGCTTCCAGAAGCTCCGCGGCATGGGCTCCATCGCCGACGTGGAGCGCTACTCCGCCGCGCTCAACAGCGCCGGCGGCTGGCCCTACGAAGACAACATGGCCTACGCCGCCAACGAGGCCAAGCGCTTCAACTACGAGGCCGCGCTGCAGGCTCGGCTCGACGCCGAAGATGTCCTTGTCGTCCCCTTCTACAACGGCGAAATCCTCGCCCAGCTCGACGACAAGGAGTTCGAACTCCCCTCCGCCCAGGTCATCGCCACCTACGACACGCTCGAGGTCGATGTCACCTCGCTCTGCCCCGACCAAAACGGCCTCGAGTTCGGGAACTGCGGCGCCTGGGACTACCTCGCCTACCTCTGGATCTACGACGCAAACGACCAGCGCGTGGAGCTCGCCCGCTTCATCACCTCCTACCACCGCGAAGGCCGCGCCATCGTCGATGTCACCCCCGCCATCGCCCACCTCCTCGCCGGCGGCCTCCGCAAGTTCCGCTGGGAGTTTGCCCCCGAGTGGAACACCCAGCCCACCTCCACCTACCTCTCGCTCCGCTTCTCCCGCCGCAACAAGGGCTACCGCCCCGCCCGCGTCACCTCGCTCTTCGCCGGCGGCGCCTTCGGTCCCAACTACAACGACGGCCGCGAGCCCGTGCAGGTCGCCATTGGCGCCGACACCGTCCACACCGAACTCTACGCCATCATCAGCGGCCACGGCGCCGACTTTGGGCAGTGTGCCGAGTTCTGCGACCACCACCACCTCTTCGCCGTCAACAACACCATCTTCGAGCAGGGCTACCCCATGGTCGGCGACCAGCTCGGCTGCGCAAAGCAGATCGACAAGGGCGTTGTCCCCAACCAGTGGGGCACCTGGTGGTATGGGCGCGGCGGCTGGTGCCCTGGCCAGCAGGTCGAGCCCTTCCGCAACGACGTCACTGCCATCGCTCCCGCGGGCTCCACCGCAACCGTCCGCTACGACGCCTACCTCGGCGCCGATGTCCCCAGTGCTGGAGCGGGAAACATCAACCTCACCAGCTACATTGTTGAGTATGTAGCGATGGGTTCCGGCCAGTAGCAGACCGGTCGAAGGCCGCGCCGCCCCCCAATCAGGGCAGGCAGATGGAGCCGAACCGGAAGGTGATGCAGATCGTCCCAGCCACGCTGGCGTCGCAGTCGGCATCGCTGTTGCAGGTCACTGTGCAGATGTTGTTGCCGCCGGCCGCACCTTGGAACGACCAGCAGAGCTCCGCCTCCGGCGTGCAGTCGTCGTCGGAGTCGCAGAGCCCTCCGAGCGGCGTTGAGCCGTTGCCTACGATGTTGCTGCAGGCACCCGTGGCGTCGTCGCAGACGGGGCGGATGGGGTCGAGGTCGAGGCACTCTCGGCCTGCCGTTGTGCAGCGGCTGTCGCTGAAGGAGAGCGACAGGTTGTAGGTCGTCAGCGCATCACTCGTGCCGGGGAACTGGTTCACCCGGAGCAGGTAGCGGCCCGTCGCAAGGAAGGGGGCGTTGATGGTCTCGCTGCGTGAGGCCTCGCCGGCGCTCTCGCCAACCGCGACGCCCGCTTCGGTGAAGAGAAAGATGTCCAGATCGATGGTCGTCGGTGTGGTCGCCGAGAGCGTCAGTCCCTTGCCCTCCTCGGTCACCTCAATGACAAACCAGTCGTCGTTTGCGTCGCAGATCTGCAGGCCGGTGATTCCCGCGGTGGTCAGAAGTGCGGTGATGGCGCCCGGCGAGTCGTTGGGCTCGGAGGCGTCGTCGTCGCGGCAGGCAGGCGCCTCGATGGTGGTGCAAAAGCCGATGCCCTGGTTCTCCGTCCGGCGGCAGACGCGGCCATCGCCACAGTCCGCATCGACATCGCAGCCCACGAAGCTGCAGGTTGCCGTCGGAACATCACAGGTGAAGTTGATCGGGCATTCATAGTCGGTCGCGCAGCCCTGAACGCACATCGTACCGCCGAAGAAGTCGATGCAGTCGCCGCCCGTGAAATCGGCGCAATCGGTCGCATCAGCGCACTCCCGTGAGCAGCGGTTGGAGGCCAAGCCATCACGGCCGAAGAAGCAGGTGAGGTCGCCCGCGCAGTCATCGTTCGAGTCGCAATTCGCGGCCGGTCCGCCGGGCACGCTGGGGGCGAAGGCCTGACAGGTGCCGAAGACGCACTGGCTCCGGCCCGCGACGCTGATGCAGTCGCTGTCTCGAACGCAGCCACCCGCCACGAAGCTCACGCTCAGGCTGTAGGGCTTGGCGAGCGAGGTGGTCGTCGAGGCGTCCTCCACCAGGATGAAGTACTGCCCCGGGATCAGGTAGGCGAGGGTGTCGGTTGCAGGCGACGCAGCCGCGGTGGAGCCAAGATCAGAGACCAGCGTGCCGGTGTTGTCATAGACGCGGAAGGCCAGCAGCGCGTCTCCGCGGAAGGCCACCGAGATGGCCAGCGTCCCTGCCTCGGGCACAGTCACCGCAAAGTAGTCGGGCTCCGACGCGCAGGTGTAGAGCTCCTCGAGCAGCGCCGAACCGTCCACAAACGCCACCACCGAAGCGGTCGACGCTGTATCGTTCGGCTCCGAAAGATCTTCGCCGCAGCTCCGCGGCGCGATCGGCTCACAGACACCCGTCGAGAGCAGGCAGCCGGTGCCCTCCGGACACTGCGCATCGCTCGTGCAGGCGCTTGCCACGTTTAGCGTGTAGCGCCCATCACCCGTCGGTTCTGCGGCCACCACCACGTAGACCAGCTCATCCACGGCAGCGGTGTAGGAGACGGTCGTGCCATTCGTTGCATCCGTTGCGATGCTGCCAACCGAAACGCCGGGCTCCGCCGCATGCTCCATGCGAATCGAGAGCCCAACCGCGGTAGCGCCAGCGAGGAACCTGGCCTGAATCGTCTGACCGGCCACAGCCGGCATCGCATACCAGTCCTCGGTGCCGGCGCAGGCAAAGAGATCGCTGTTGTCGAACGCAAGGTCGGGGACGGCGTAGGCCGCCTCGCGCGACTGGTTGGGGGCAAAGGCATCTTCCCGGGCGCAGGTCACCGGGCCGGTGTCTGTGACGTCGATGGTGATGGTCGAATCGGGCCGCGTGTCGGCAGCCACATCGGCGCTACCGCTCGAGGTACCCGTATCGCCCACCTCTGCGGTGGTCGTGGAGGTCTCCGAGGTGCCGCAGGCCGCGAGCAGGGGAAGGGCGAAAAGCGCGAACCGCGCGAGGTGCTTGGGCATCTTCATTCTTGTAGGTATCGGGCAGGCGGGCCCATACCCGCGCGCGTTGAACGAAACCCTCTGCAACACTCCCCTCGCAATTGCAATCCTCACTCCCCGCTTCTCGCGCCGCCCTGCTCGGATGGTTCGACCTTCACCAGCGCGATCTCCCCTGGCGCCGCACCCGCGACCCCTACGCCATCTGGGTCTCCGAGGTCATGCTCCAGCAGACCCGCGTAGAGACCGTGCGCCGATACTGGGACCGCTGGCTCGAGACCTTCCCCACCGTCGCCTCCCTCGCCTCCGCCTCCACCGAGGCCGTCCTCTCCCAGTGGCAGGGGCTCGGCTACTATCGACGCGCCCGCAACCTCCAGGCCGGCGCCATCTTCATCGTTGAGCAGCTCGGCGGAGCTATCCCAACCACCGCGGAGGGCTGGAAGACGGTACCCGGCGTTGGCCCCTATACCGCCGGTGCAATCGCCTCGATCGCCTTCGGCGAGCCCGTCCCCGCCGTCGATGGCAACGTCCTCCGCGTCCTCTCCCGCTGGCTCGCCCTCGAGCGCCCCATCGACAGCAAAGAGGGCCGATTCGCCATCGATAGCCTCGCCGCCGACCTCGCCGCCGGACCTCGCCCCGGTGCCTGGACCCAGGCCCTCATGGAGCTCGGCGCCACCCTCTGCACACCCACCTCGCCCGCCTGTCTGCTCTGCCCGGTGTCGGCTGGCTGCGCCGCCGCTGCGATGGGTGAGCCCACCCGCTTCCCCCTCAAGGCCAAGGCCAAGGCGCCGCGCGAAGTGCACCGCTTTGCGCTCGCACTTCGGCAGCCGGAGACAGGCGCCGAATGGTGGGTCCAGCGCGACGAACAGGGGCTCCTCGGAGGCCTTTGGGAGTTCCCGCTGCTCACATCTCTCGATGAGGCCCAAGCGGCCGCCGAGCCGCTCGCCCACCACGGCGACCTCCTCCACATCTTCACCCACATCCGACTCACGGTCACACTCTGCTCGGCGACGGAAGATGCCACGGAGCCTCCGATTCCCGACGGCTACCAGACCGGCCGCTGGGTGCTGCTCGAAGAGCGCGAGAGCCTCCCGCAGAGCCGCCTCATGCGCAAACTCCGCGAACGACTCCTGCTACCCACCGGCTGACCATACCTTGCGACAGCGACGCTCCCGCTGCTATCGAGCCAACCAGCGCAAACGCCACCTCGAGGACCTCCGTGACCCAGCCGACGCCCAGCCCCAAAAAGGTCTTCATCGAGACCTACGGCTGCCAGATGAACATCTCCGACACCGAGCTCATCCTCGGCTCGCTCGCCACCGCTGGGTACCAGTCCACCACGCGGCTCGACGAGGCCGACCTCATCCTCATGAACACCTGCGCCGTGCGTGAGAAGGCCGAAGAGCGCGTCTACGGACGCGCAGCCCAGCTTCGGCGCTTCAAGAACGGCAACCCCGACCTCATCATCGGAATCACCGGCTGCATGGCGGAGCACCTCAAGGAGAAGATCCTCGACGAGGCCCCCTATATCGACCTCGTCGTCGGTCCGGACGCCTACCGCCGCCTCCCCGAGCTGGTCGGTCGCGCAGGTCACGGCGACCCCATCCTCGATGTCCGCCTCGACAAGGGCGAGACCTACGAGGGCATCTCGCCCACCCGCTCCGAAGGCGTCACCGGCTGGATCACCATCCAGCGCGGCTGCGACAAGTTCTGCACCTTCTGCATCGTCCCCTATACCCGCGGCCGCGAGCGCGGAACCTCGCCCCGCGAAGTCCTGCGCCAGGCCCACGAACTCGCCGAGATGGGCTTCAAGGAGCTCACCCTGCTCGGCCAGACCGTCAACTCCTACCGCTACGAAGAGGTCGACTTTGCAGACCTCCTCCGCACCGTCGCGCAGGTCCCCGGCATCGAGCGCATTCGCTTCACCTCGCCCTATCCCATCGACTTCAGCGACAAGCTCATCGCCACCATCGCCGAGCTCCCCAACGTGCCCGACGCGGTCCACCTCCCGCTCCAGTCGGGCTCTGACCGCATCCTAACGGAGATGCGCCGCGGCTACACGCTCGAAGAGTTCCGGGTGCTCGTCCACAAGCTCCGGGCCGCCATGCCCGAGGTCTCCATCTCCACCGACATCATCGTCGGCTTCCCCGACGAGACCGAGGAGGACTTCCGCGCCACCTGCGCCGCCCTCGAGGAGTTCGCCTTCGATTCGGCCTTCATGTTTGCCTACTCCGAGCGCGAGGGCACCTACGCCAGCAAGAAGATCCCCGACTCCATCTCCGAGGCAACCAAGAAGCAGCGTCTCATCGAGATCATCGCCATGCAGGAGCGGATCAGCGGCGAGCGCTTCGCGCGCCAGCGCGGCCGCACCGTTGAGGTGCTCGTCGACGGCCCCTCCCGGCGCGCTCCTGAGCAGTACTTCGGCCGCGCCCGCGACTTCAAGGCGACCCTCTTCTCCTCGCCGCACGAGCTCAAGCAGGGCACCATCGTGCAGGTCCTTGTCCACAACACCTCGAGCCACTCCCTCTTTGGAACGCTCGTCTTGGACGCGCCCATCGAGACTGCCGCATGTCCGTAATCGTCCGACTCGTCCGTCACGCCGAGAGCGAAGGCAACCGCGAGAAGAAGCTGGTTGGCTGGCTCGACCTACCGCTTTCGGAGCGCGGCCTGCGCCAGGCGGAGGCGCTGCGCGATGCGCTCGGTAACCCCAAGCCCGAGAGCCTCTGGTCCTCCGACCTCACCCGCGCGGTGCATACGGCGCGCATCGCCTTCGGTGAGCCCGTTCAGGACGCTGCCATCCGCGAGATGGACTTCGGCGAACTCGACGGCCTCACCTTCGACCGCATCCCGCCGGAGTATCTCGCGCCGCTCCTGAAGTTCGGCGACTTTCAATCGCCGGGCGGGGAGTCGATCGCGGTCTTCCAGCGCCGCGTGTTCGCCTTCTTTGATAGCCTGGCTCCGGGGGAGCATGTGGTGGTCGCCCACGGTGGCGTGCTCCGCGTCGTGGGCGAGCTGTTTGGCCTCAGCCGGTATGCGGGCAACACGGGCTGGCTGCGCTTCCGCTGGCATGAGCGCGAGCTGCTCGAGAGCTGGGATCCCGAGCAGCCCTCCTAGGTCGTCGAGCGGGGCAAAAACGAAAGAACCCGCTTCGCAGCGGGCCTTCGTCGTCGACCAGCAGAGCCGGTCATCTGACACGACCGTGCGAGCCGGTCAGCGGGGGCTTAGCCCTGGTTGGTGCAGATGCTGATGCTGTAGGTGATGCACTCGGCAACACCCTCGGCGTTGGCGCGGAGGATGAACGAGCCGCCCACGATTTCGGTGGGGATGTAGTTGAGATCGACAAGGCCCGGCGTGGTGGCAGAGGCGGTTCCAGCCAAGATGATGGTACCGGCCGAGTCGAGGAGGTCGAAGGAGACACCCTCCGCATCGGCCTCAAGGAAGGAGACAAGCGAGGTGCCGGCGCCGGCGACGAAGGTGAAGTAGTCGGCGTTGTTCGACTGGGCGACGAGGCCCTCGAAGGTCAGCGAGCCGGTGAGGCAGGAGGTGGGCTCGATGTTGCGGGCCGAGAGGAGGCTGTCGGTCTCGCCGGCGTCGTCGGTGCAGCTGGTGCAGAGGCTGCTGCAGCCGTCGCCGTCGTTGACGTTGCCGTCATCGCAGGACTCGGCGGTGTCAACCGCGCCGTCGCCGCAGGCCGGGCCAGTGCCCGAGCCGCTGCCCGAACCCGAGCCGCTGCCCGAACCCGAGCCGCTGCCCGAACCCGAGCCGCTGCCCGAACCGGTGGAGTCCGTGCCCGTGCAGGCGCGGAAGTCGTCGATGCAGTTGGCAGCCTGGCAGTCGCCGCAAGCGCGCGAGTCAGGGTCGGCCGCGCAGGGGGCGAGGCAGTTCGTGATGGAGCAGACAACCACGCCAGCGTAGCAGCCGGCGCACTCGTTGCTCAGGCCCGTCTCGGTCGCCACGCAGGCGCCGGCGCAGGCGCCGGGATTGGCATCGCCAAGACAGCCAAGGCCGCAGCCCTGAGCCGCGTCCGTGACGGCCGAGGAGCCGCCGCCGGCGAGGACCGCGCGGTCGGCGTCGTTGAGGCAGAGGTCGGTCGTGGGGCCAACGGTGGTGTCCTCGGTGCCGGTGTCGGTTACGGTGGTGTCCTCGGTGCCGGTATCGGCCGTACCGGTGTCCTCGGTGCCGCTGCCCGTGCCCGTGTCCTCGGTGCCGCTGCCCGAACCCGAGTCCTCGGTGCTCGTGTCACCGGTGGTGGTGGTCTTGCTCTCCTCGTCGGAGCCGCAGGCGGCGAGCGACGAAAGGAGACACATGGCAAGAGAAATACGAAGCGTCGCGTTGGTCATGGCTGCTACTCACTTTTCAAATGGAGGTTGCGACGACGGTGCGTCGAACGGGAAGGAGACAGATCTTCAACTGATAGTGAACCAGATGTAGGCCTCAAAAGCAAGAAGTCTGGCCCCGCTGCGACCGTCTACCAGCGCACAGTGTAGCCGCCCTGCGCCAGCGGCGACCGCCCCACGATGGCCACGTAGTAGGTCCCCGCTGACGAAATCCGGATGTCGAGCGGCTGCGTCGTGGCGCCGATGCTCCCAGAAATCGTCACCCCGTCCCAGCCGTCGCGCAGCAGATAGACCGCCAGATCGGGGCTCGACACCGTCGCACTCGCATTCAGCTGCGCCCCGTCGGCCAAAGCCCCGATGCGCATGAGGTCTACATCGCCTGCGCACAGCTGCCCCGACTTCGGCGTCCCCTGACGGAGCGCCGCCGCGTTTGCGATGCTGCTATCGCCCGCACCGGACTCGTCGTCTGTACAGGCAGGAAGCGGAAGCCCGATGACCGCCAGCGCCGTCTTGTCGGCCGCACCCAGACTTGCCGTGGTCCGAAGCCCGAACAGCGCCGCCCCGCCCGTCGCCCGCTGGCGCACCCAGGCCTGCCGCAGCCATGGCTTGCCCGAAGCTGTCGTCATCACGAATCCCGCCCCGCGAACCGCGTCAGGCCATGCCTCGAGCACGGCATCCTGCGAGACACCCGTGCCGCTCACCGCCCAGACCACCTGGTTTCCGTCAGCTGCACCCTGCCAGTAGTCGTTGCTCCCGCAGAGACGGTTCGCCGCGGCAAAGGGGAGGCTGCCGAGCAGCGCCGGTGCCGCCGGGCCGTTGTTCGGCTCAAAGAGGTCGCCCGTGCAGGCTGCGGTCGCATGGTCCGAGATGGCAACCGTCACGCCCGCATTTGCCGTCGCGGTTACCTTCACGGCGTTCTTGCTCGAGCTCTTCCGGAAGGCGGCGCCATTCGGAAAGGAAAAGGCCGTGCCGTCGGCCGCGCCTGCCGTAGAGGCGGTGAAGGTGCTCCCCGTCAGCGTCCCGATTGTCAGCGACACGCTCGCGCTCCCCGACGAGAGCGCGACGATCGTCGCCGCGCCCGTGGGCAGCGAGAGCACCGTTCCGGCCGCACATGCACGGAAGGAATAGCCACCGGGCGACGCGTTCAGCACCACGCCACAGCCGTTGCAGCTCGCTTCGGGCGCGCCATCGCAGTCGTTGTCCACGCCGTCACACTGCTCGGTGCGAACGGTCGGGCTCGAAGCGCTGTCGTAGGGGCGGCAGTCTGTGGCGGTTGTGCATGCAGGCCCGGCACCGTCGCTGTCTGGGTCGAAGCAGGTCGGCGCAGCGACGCAGCTGCCCGCCGCGCAGGCCTCGCCGCCCGGGCAGGCCGTCGCTGTCGACCAGCGCAGGCAGCCTGTCGCATCGGGCAGACACTGCCGCACGCTGCTGCCCACACACTCCGTCGCGTCGAGCGAGCAGCCATCTACGCAGCCACCGCACACCTGGTTCTCGTCGACAAAGAGGTTGCAGTCGTTGTCTTGGCCATCGCACCGCTCCGTTGCGCCGGGAAAGTTGCTGGCGTTTGAGTCGTCGCAGTCCCGCTGCGCGCCGCAGCGCGGCGAAAAGGTGTCGCCATCCTCATCGGGGCAGGAGGCGTTGCAGGCGCCCGTCCCGCTATCGCAGCTCTCGCCCGTCGCGCAGTCCGTCGCCGCGCCCCAGTTGCCGCAATTCCGCGCGTCCACCGCGCACTGCACCACCCTGTCGCCCTCGCAGCGGCTCTGGCCGGCGACGCAATCGGGATTGCAGGGCAGGCAGGCGAGCGCGTTGTCTGTGCCTCCGTCGCAGTCGTTGTCGATGCTGTCGCCACACTCCTCGGTCGCGCCCGGGTTGATGTTCGGGTCGGCATCGTTGCAGTCCTCGCCTAGGCTGCAGCCCGCGCCGAACTCGTCGCCGTCACGGTCGCGGCAGCCCGAGCTGTCGGCTGTGCCGGTGTCGGTCGCTCCGTCGTCGGCCGTCACGGGCGAGGTGCCGAGCTGATCGCAGGCTTGAAGCAGACCCCCGAGCAGGAGTAGGGCAGGCAGGCTGCCTCGCAGCATCGATCCGAAATTCTCAAGACAGGAACGCATCATGGCTTTGCTCGAAGTGCTGACGAACGACATGAAAGAGGCAATGAAGGCGCGGGCCGCAGAGCGCCTCAACACCATCCGTCTCCTTATCTCCGATCTCAAGACCGAACGCATCAACAAGATGCGCGACCTCACCCCCGAAGACGAACTCGAC
>CANMDT010000024.1 GCA_947496715.1 Myxococcales bacterium | reverse complement strand
GGTGCCGATGCGGGCGATTCCCTTCAAGGTGGTGGTGCTGATGGGGCTGGAGGCGGCAGCCTTCCCGCGCAAGACGGATGACGATCGTTTGCAGCCGCTTGTGCACCTGCAGAAGGGGTCGAAGCAGGACTGTGATCCGGATGCGTCGCGCGAAGACCGGCACCTGTTCCTCGAGGCCTTCGGCATGGCACGGGCGCGGTTCTGGGTGATTGCGAACGGGTTTGAGGCGAAGTCGGGTGAGCCGCTGGCTGAGTCTGCGCCGGTGCTGGAGCTGATGGAGTGCGTGAGGTTGGTGCTGGGAGATGCGGTGCCGGCTTCGGGTGGCGCGGAGTTGCGCAAGCCGCAGGAGCAGGCCGCGCGGGCGTTACTGCCTGCGCAGGCGACCTACCGCCGTGGCGTGAGCGTTGAGGCCTGTGCTGCGCCGGCGGAGGTTCCTGCAGCCTCGGTCGAGCCAAAGATGCAGTTGAGCGAGCTGTTGCGCGCGGTGATGGAGCCGTTGCGTCTCTTCACGACCAAGGTGCTGCGCGTGCCGTTGGAGGAGGAGGAGACGGTCAGCAGCGGAGACCCGAACGGGCTCGCGTATCTCACGGTCTTCGAGGAATCGAAGCGGTGGGTGAAGACCGCGACGGAGGCCGCGCTCGGCTCGGAATCGGAGCGCGACGAAGCGCTCGCGCAAAAAGTGGAGGCGCTGGACGCGGAATACGCAGCCGCTGGCGCCGTGGCGAAGGGGTATCTGGGTCTGGGCGCTGTGGATGGCCTCAAGGAGCGACTAAGCTCGCTCGATGGTCTCTTGGCGAGCCTCCGCGTGGTGGAGCGTCCGTGGAAGGAACTTGGATGTCGGGCACTCGATGAACAGGAAGAGGCGCCCTCGATCAAGGTCACGCGTTTGTCGCCGGATGGGGTGGAGAGCCTGATTCAGCCGGGCCAGTTGCTCTGGAGCCTGACGTCGGACCTTCCTGTGGTGGTCTCTCACAGCAAGCAGGAGAAGGCTGTGTTTGAGGCGTTGCTGACACTCGCGCTGGTGCGTCGCGCGAGCGAGCAGGGGCGTCCTGCAGCCTTGCACTATCTGTGGTGGAAGTCTGACGCGAAGGCCTACATGAGCAATGTATGCATATGGCCAGAAGGGCTTGATGAGACGGCCTGGCTGCAGGAGTTGGTGCGGTTCCGGAGCGAAGCAATGCAGCGGCTGCTCCTGGCATCGCGCGAGCTGCTTTACGAAGGGATCAGCAAGAATGTGGCCGACGCGAGCTGGCCGCAGGTGATGGCCCGTTCGCTGGCTGACGTTGACGCGAAACTCATCGGTCGGATTGGTTGTCTGCCCGCGCTCTTCGACGCGCTACAGGCTAGCCCGCCGCCCCTGAAGAAGGCGCCGTCTGTTACTGCCGGCGAATCCGAAGCGGGCGACGAGGATGGTTCGGCGGGGTTGCTGGTGGACCGCATCTCGGGCGAGGTGGCCAAGGCGGTCTCCGGAAGTAAGGGGTTCGACTTCCCGGCGCAGTTGATGGGGGAGGCGGTGAGGGCACCCTATCCCCGTCGGGAGGGGACGACGAAGGGGCTCGACTGGGCGATGACGCTGCAGGGCGACGTGGCCTGGTGGAGCGCCGTTGTGGGCCTTCCCGTCATGCTCGGCGCGCTGAAACTGCAAACGAAGACTGGCGGGTGGGCCACCGATCGGAGCTACTTCAAGGAGGTTCCGACGCAGCCCAGCAATCCGTCGGCGACGAATTCAGACGACACTTCGGAGGAAGCATGAAGCAGCAAGCGAAACTCGGTGCATCGGAAGCACTCTGGATGGTCGAGGCGAGCGCTGGGACGGGGAAGACCTACCGGCTGATCAGTGAGGTGTTGCTTCAGGTGCTTCGTGGCGTGGAGCTGCGGCGGGCCTTGGTGGTGACCTTCTCGAAGAAGGCGACGGCTGAACTTTCGCAGCGGCTTCAAGACCGGCTGCAGAAGCTGACTGTGGTGCTCGATGCTGCGCCGGTGGATGCGGCGAAGTTCTCTGAGGTACTGGGTCTCGAAGGCGAGCCCTATGACGCAGCGAAGCTGGAGATTTGGCGGGAGCGGGTGGCACGGGCGATCGGTTCGCTTGAGTCGGCCTCGGTGATGACCCTGCACAGCTTCTGTCAGAAGATGCTGACCCGCTTCGGCGCGGAGCTCGGCAGGCCGGAGTCGCTGCACATGGTGCCGGACGAGGCCGTCGCACAGCGTGAGATTGTGGAGGGGGCGTTCGGACGCTGGCTCTTCGGTAACGCGACGACGCATGAAGGTGATCCTGGCCGCGCGAAGGGAGACTTTCTGACGGAGTTCGCCAAGCTGAACGTCGACAACGCCCTGTCGATGATGAAGGTTGCGATTCGGCATCCGAACGCGCTGGTTGTGTCGTCGTGGCATCGGCAGGAAGAGGCTCCGGAGGCCTTGGCCTGCTCGCCCGAAGAGGCGATGCAGCGGCTCGCGGCGGCGGTTGAGCGGGGCGGAGAGATCGTTGTGGAACGGTGGAATCGTGCCGATCTTCTTGGGGCATTCCTGAATGAGGTGGTCTCCGCTGGAGACGATCTTGATCGCGTACTCAGCTTGTCGCCCGAAGCACGGACACTTCGAACATTAATCGAAACTTCTACCAAGGCGGTGGGTCGACCGTTCAAGGCACTCGGCACTGAACTTCCTGATGCGATTCTTAAGTGGCTGAATTCATGTTTCGAGGAACCGATCGGGGTTCTCACCGACAAGCGCCGGGCAAGCCTGCAGGCGAGAGTGCAGGCACAACGAGCGAGCATGCCGTCCGGCTCGGTGCGGGCATGCTTGGATGCGATTGATGCCTTGCTCGATTGTAGCGCTGTGAGTGCAGCGGTCAGTGATGCTCGGACCTGCTGGCTTCGGGCGAGCGGAGCGCTCTGGCGTTCTCGGCTCGAGCGGGAAGGTTGGTTGACCTTTGACGCGATGCTGTCGGAGCTCGACCGCGCACTCCGCAATCCGTCGCTGGGGTCGGGGCTACGCGCCGCCATTCGCGAGGAGTTTGAGGTCTGCTTGGTGGATGAGTTCCAGGACACAGATGATGTGCAGTGGAGCATCCTGCGCGGGCTCTTTCTGGAGGCTCCCGATTGGGCGGGTCGCGTTGAGGTGCCGGTCGCGGAGAAGCCGGGGCGCCACTTCGTCCTTGTTGGCGATCCGAAGCAGTCTATCTATCGATTCCGCGGCTCGGATCTTGCGGTGTATGCAGACGCGAAGGCGGCGGCGAAGCTGAAAGGCGCGATGGAGTCGCTGGATACTTCACGGCGCACCAGCCCCGGGCTTATGAACGCGATCAACCTCCTGTTCGCGCCCACCGAACCGCATGACCCGACGGGTGCGAAGCATCTCCCGTGGCCGTTCCAGCACGAGGCGATCGAGGCCGTGGCGGTGGGGAGCAAGCCGAAAGTAGCGCGCGCTGATGCAGCCCTGGAGTTCATCCTCTTGGCGGCAGAGAACAAGGTGGCAACCGCTCGTCGCGTTGCTGCGCGGGTGGCTGCGGATCGGAAACTGCTGGAGGATCCCGCAACGCGCACGGAGGTGCCGAAGGTCGCTGTGCTTGTCTCCTCGCACGCGGATGGTGGCGTGCTGGAGCGAGAGTTCCGGGCGCTGGGCCTCTACTGTCGACGCAGGGAGTTGCCGCTCATGCTCTGCGATGAGGCTTCGCGGGTGATGCAGTGGCTGAACTTTGTGGCGAAGCCAGAGGTGGAACGGCATCGGAGGAGTCTGGCGTTGGCGCCCTGGCTGGGCTGGGAGGTTGAGCCGCTCTCGCGCGTCGTCCGCAAGGGGGGCGCAGAATGGGCCGGTTGGTTGGAGGCGCTCGACGAGAGTCGGCGGGTATTCCTGGAGCAGGGCGTGCTGGCCGGTTTTGAGCGGCTGATGCAGCGTCGCGGCGGGTGGGAACGGCTTGCGGCTTATGCCGATGGCGAGGCGATGACCGACCGGTTGCGGCAGGTGCTGTCGGTGTTGGAGGCCCGTGCGTCGGAGCACGGCAGGAATGCCGCGGAGCTTGCCCGTTGGATGACCGAGGAGGAGAAGAAGGACGACAAGTCCGAGTTGGTGGTTCGCGCTCGTCCGTCGGAGGGGAGCGGGGATGCCGTCGATATCTGGACGGTGCATGCCTCGAAGGGGCTTGAGGCCGACATCGTCTACCTTCCGTTCCTTTCAGGCAAAGGCAAGCCGTTGGATCCTACGGTCTGCAAGGGGACCTACATCTTCAGCGCGGCGGATGCGCAGGGCGAGAGTCGTCGGTGGCTTGATGCGCGTGTTCTCCCGCCGGAGCCTGAGGGTGTTGCCGGTGCGGCGTCGGATGGTTCCGGCAAGAGTCTTTTCGCGCTCGCACTGGCGAAGCGAGAGATGGAGATTGAAGAGGCGCGGAAGGCGTACGTTGCGATGACTCGGGCGCGGCATCGCGTTGTGATCTGGTGGGGCTTGGGCGACTCGGCCGGCAAGGGGATGCTGCAGCCCGTGCTGATGCGTCGGCCTCCGTCGGCGACCAAGGCCAAGCTAGGAGCTCCAGAAAGTTTCCAGGTTGGTCTGGACGTTGTGACGTTCGACGGGACCGCCACGGCAGCGGATGGAACTCCCATCCAGCCCGCTGAGTTTGTGCTGAAGGAATGGTCGGAACTCGCAAAGCGTGGAACTGGGAAGCTGCAGGGGCGCATCGAGGTGAAGCGCGACGACACGCCCTGGTTCGAGGCGGCCGAGGAGATGCGGGCAGCCTATGAGGCTTCGCTGGTGAAGGACGACGGGGCTGAGGCTGCGCTGCTGGCGGAGCGGGGGGCGCTCGAGAAGGTCTGGAGCAAGGCTGCAACGCGGTCGCACCAGTATGCGTCGGCGAAGCGGAGCTTCACCTCGATGAGCCAGCAGCTCAAGAACAAGGAGGCCGCCAAGCCTCGCGCCGATGTAGGCGAAGAGGAGGTGCAGCGGACCGATGGCGAGGAGGATTCCGGCATCATCCAGCGCGATGAGCGGTGGGACCGGCTCGGCGGTACGCCCTTCGGAAACCTGGTTCACTCCTTCTACGAGGAGCTCGACTTCGAGACCTGTCGGAGCGTGGATGAGGAGCTCGACGCCAAGGAGCTTCTGCGGCGCCACGCTTCCATCAACACGCGTAGCCGTCTCTCGACCTTCGACGCTGAAGGCGGCTGGGGCGACGCGTTGCTGAAGGACCTGCTCGCTGTGCTCGAGGTGCCGCTCGCGGGCGGCGCTGCGGGAGCCGGATGCAGCCTCTCAGAGGTCACACTGGATACCCGTGCAGACGAGAGCAGTTTCGACATGCGGATGTGCGATAGCCGGAAGGCGGCGGAGGCACTCTTGGAAGGTTACGAAGGTCCTCCCGCGTGGAAGAGCTACTTCAAGACGCTCGCGGACGGCATCAGGAACGAGACGGGCATCCTGACGGGGAAGATGGACCTCGTGTTTGCGCGGCCTGGGGCGGATGGCCGGCAGCGCTGGTTCATTGCCGACTACAAGACCAACCGGCTCGACCCGTTGAAGCCTGCAGATGATGCGTTCGCCCGTTACGAGGCCGACCGGCTCTTCGAGGCGATGGCACACAGCCACTACCTGCTGCAGCTGCTCATCTACACGGTGGCCTGGCACCGGCACCTGCAGCAGACGCTGGGGGCTGGCTACGACTACGACCGCGACTTTGGCGGGGTCTACTACCTCTACATCCGCGGGATGGAGCAGGGTTCGGATCGCGGACAGTTCTTCATCAAGCCGCCGCGCGCCTGGGTGGACAAGTTGTCTGCGGCCTGGGGAAGCAGCGGTTCGCCGGACGGCGAGGAGGCAGCGGAATGAGCATCGAAATGGGCGAGAAAGATCAGATTTTGGGCGTGAGCGGCTGGTTCGGCCGTCGGAGCGGAAGCGCGGCAGAGGGCTACCTGCGGGCGCTGCTCGCTTCTGCCGAAGCCTCGGCAAAGACCGAGGAGGTTGAGGCTTCGGCGGCGTCCGAGGAAGGGGCTGATGAGGCCTCCGCGCCGGAGCCGTTGGAGCAGAACCACCTTGCCGCGCTGGAGCAGGTGTGGACGCTTGCCGTTGCGGCCTGCAGTGCGATGGGGGTGCGCGACCCGCGGCTGGTGCATGTGGTGGCCGAGGTGATGGCTGCGCCGATGCGTGGGAGCACGGCGGTGTCGCTGGAGGAGCTCGCAGAACGGGTTGCCTCGACAGAGGCTCCCACCGGGGCATGGCAGACCATCAGCGCAGCGGCCTTGCGCGCGTTGCTCACGGCCGGTTGCTTGGTGGAGAGCGAGCCGAGCTCGTCGAACCGGCCGCTGTTGTTGGTCGAGGGGAAACTGGTGTCGCGGCTCATGTATGACGCCCACCGCACGGTGTGTAAGCGATGGCAGCATCGAGGCAGGCTGCCCCCGATCGATGATGCCGATATCAAGATCGATGACGGCGACAACAACAGCAGCTCGCAGAGCGAGGCTGTGCGGAAGGTGAAGGAGGGCCACCGCAACATCATCCTCACGGGTGGTCCAGGTACGGGCAAGACGACGACCATCGGGCGGATCGTGAACCTCTGCGTGTTGGCCGGGAAGCGGGTCGCGCTTGCGGCGCCAACGGGTCGGGCGCAGGCGCGGATGTTCCAGGCGCTCCTCGAGCAGGCGAACGCGAAGCCCGCCGACGGAGCGGAGAAGGCGATGTTCAAGGGGACCACCTCGGAGGTTGTATCGGAGGATTTCCGGACGGCGCTGCGGAGCGGCACGGTGAAGCCGACGACGATTCACCGGCTGCTTGGCATCCATGGCGGAGTGACAGCCGGTCGCGGACGCGACAATCCGATCGCAGCTGATGTGGTCATCGTGGACGAGGCCTCGATGGTAGACCTCACGCTGATGGCAAAGCTGGTCGCCGCGCTGCCCGAGCAGGCACAGCTGGTGCTGGTTGGCGACCCCAACCAGCTCGCCTCGGTGGAGGCCGGCTCTGTGCTGGGCGACCTCATCGCGGCGCAGGAGACCTCGGAGACGGAACGGTCGCAGACCATCAAGCTGGCGGTCGTGCACCGGACGGAGGATGGGTCGAAGATTCGGACGCTCGCGGATGTTTCGCTTGGTCAGAACGCGACGGACCGAGACAAGATGCTGGTCGATAGCGTCGAGAAGGCGGCTGAGAGCAAGGCCGCTGCGATGATCGTGGAGACGAAGTTTACGGCGCTTACAGATGCCGACTGGAAGCTTCTCTCCAAGCCCTTTGTGGAGCTCCGAAAGGCCGTGGAGGCGCTCCCCGCGAGCGCAGAGGCGGCGACCTTTGATAGGGCGGTGTCGGACCTGCTCAAGGGGGCGTTGAACGCTGCGCGGGTGCTCTGTCTGCATCGGGCCGGCAAGTTCGGCAGCGTAAAGGCCAACGAGCGGCTCGGCGGTGAGGTGGCCGTCACCAAGGGTTGGTCGGCGGGGAAACCGATCGTGGGTCAGCCCGTGATGGCGACGCAGAACAACAACCTGCTCGGCATCTTCAACGGCGACCTGGGCCTCTGTGTGGAGCGAGACGGGGCGGCAGTGTTCGCCTTCGAACGGCCTGTGAGCGATGCAGGCAGCGACGCTGGGGTGAACTATGTGTCGCCTGCGCAGGTGCCGGGTTGGGAGCCCGCCTTTGCGACGACGGTGCACAAGGCCCAGGGGTCGCAGGCAGAGCATGTGGTGGTGATGCTCCCTGACGAGCCTTCGCGGCTTTGCACCCGTGAAGGCCTCTATACGGGCATCACGCGGGCCAAAAAGAAGGTGCTGGTCATCGGGCCGCGGGTGGTCTTTGACCGGTGCGTCTCTCGCGTGACCAAGCGCACATCGCTGCTGCCAGAGATGCTCCGCGGGTAGGGCAAAATGAAACAAACCCCGAAGCTTCTGTGCGTGGCAGAAGCGACGAGGTTCGTAGTGGGCGCAGCAGGGATTGAACCTGCGACCTCCACCGTGTGAAGGTGGCACTCTCCCACTGAGTTATGCGCCCGAGGGAGGGGCATAATAGCGAGTCGGTCGCGGGCGTGCAAGGGGAGCGTGGGCGCTGGCGGGGCCAAATGTGCGCCAACTTGCCCCTTCGGGCCGGCGCTAGTAGGGCTTCGGCAGCTGCGCGATCGCAGCAATTTTGCCGAGGATTCATGGCTCTCGTTCCCGATCGATTCGACCTTCTCGCTCAAGCCACCAAGAAGCGGGTTCACGTTGTGAGCTTGGGCTGTCCGAAGAACCGGGTCGACTCCGAGCTCATGATCGGCCTTATGCAAAAGGACGGCTACCTGCTGACCGACTCGCCCGAGGATGCCGACCTGATTGTTGTCAACACCTGCGCCTTTATCGAGAGCGCCAAGGTGGAGAGCATCGATACCATCCTGGAGATGGCTCGCTTCAAGGAGCGTGGCGTAGGCCGCGCGGAGAAGCTGGTTGTGACGGGCTGCATGGCGCAGCGGTACGGTACGGAGCTCTCTGCGGAGATGCCCGAGGTCGACTACTTTCTGGGCACGAACGAGTTCAAGCGGATCAACGAGGCGCTGTCGGGCGCGCTCCCTGACCGCGAGTACATCTCCTACGGTTCGGCGCTCTACACCTCGACCGAAGACCGGGTGAACAGCATCCGCGGCGGTGCCGCCTATGTGAAGATCAGTGAGGGTTGCAACCGAGTCTGCAGCTTCTGCATCATCCCGAAGATTCGCGGCAAGCAGGTGTCGCGCTCGGTGGAGGATGTAGTCCGCGAGGCGCAGTTCCTAGGCGCTGCGGGCGTGAAGGAGATCAACCTCATCGCGCAGGACCTCACCAGCTACGGCGTGGACTTTGGCAACCGGCAGGCGCTCGAAGAGCTGCTCATCGGCCTCGAGGATGTGCCGGGCATCGAGTGGGTGCGGCTGCACTACGCCTACCCCTGGAACTTCACCGACCGGCTGCTCGGCATTGTGAAGGATTCGAAGAAGGTTGTGCCCTACATCGACATGCCGCTGCAGCACATCTCGGACAATGTGCTGAAGGCGATGCGTCGCAATGTGAAGCGGGATGCGCAGCGGGAGCTGATCGGGCGGCTGCGGGACATCCCGAGCATGGTGCTTCGGACGGTCTTTATCTCGGGCTTCCCGGGCGAGACCGATGCCGACCATGCCGACCTGCGTGAGTGGATGGGCGAGGTCGAATTCGACCATGTTGGCGTCTTCACCTACAGCAAGGAGGAGAACACCGAGGCGGCCACGATGCCGGACCAGGTGGATGCCGAGGTGGCGGAGGAGCGTCGCGGCGAGCTGATGGAGCTGCAGTCGGGCATCAGCCGGAAGAAGAACCAGGCGCGCATCGGGCAGCGGCTCAAGGTGCTGGTGGACGGCGTGTCGGAAGAGCACGACTATGTGATGCAGGGCCGCCACTACGGCCAGGCGCTCGACATCGACGGTGTGACCTACCTGTCGTTCGAGCACGAGGATGTAGGTCCTGTGGTGCCCGGCCAGTTTGTTGAGGTCGAGATTGATGACGCCACCGAGTATGATCTCGTTGGTGTTGTAGTGGGGCGTGCGTGAGTGATCTGGTAGCCGAGGGTTCTCGGTTTGTGACGAAGGTAGAGCGGATTGCGATGGGCGGAGATGCCGTTGGGACGCATCCGTCCGGTCGGGTGGCGCTGCTGAATCAGGGATATCCGGGAGAGACGGTCGAGGCCGTTGTGACTGAGTCGAAGCCGCGCCTGGTGCGGGCGAAGGTAATCTCGGTTCGGGAGCCGATTGTCGATACCGAGGAGCGCTGCGCGGTCTTTGGACGCTGTGGTGGCTGCCGGTTTTGGGGCCCCTCCTACAAGGATGAGCTGGCGTGGAAGTCGACCGCGGTGCTGGAAGGCATCCGTCGGCTCGACCGCAATCTGGTCTGGCCTGATCCTCGGATTGAGGCTGCGCCGCGTGCCAACGGATACCGGCTGCGCGCGAAGTTTCATCTTATGGGGCGCGGCCAGACGGGGTTCCTCGAGCAGGGGAGTCACCAGGGCGTTCCGTCGACGCAGTGTGCGGTGCTGATGCCGGCGCTGGATGAGGTGCGGCTGATTCTGGGCGGTTCGGCGCAGGGGCTGCCGCACGAGAGCATGCTGCATGTGGAGTGGGACGATCAGCGTCAGGCTGTCGCCGCCCTCGTGGAGGTGCCCTACAAGGCGCTCGACAAGGCGAAGGAGTGGGGCGCGGAGCTTGCGAAGCAGTTCGGTTCGGGCGAGCGGATCTCGACGCTGAAGATTCAGACGCTGCCGGATGCGAAGGGATTTGCGAAGATTCGGGAGCGGTTCATCTGGGGTGACGGAATGGTGGGCGTTCACGTCCCGCTGACGGCGCACACCATCCTGGTTTGGATTCCTGTTGGGAGTTTCCGTCAGGGGAGCCGCGACATGTCGCAGAAGCTCCGACAGGAGGTTGCGAAGCTTGCCGGTGCGATGGATGCGCGGGCGCTGGACCTCTACGCTGGGTATGGGAACTTCTCGGTGGCACTTGCGAGCATGGGCTGGGAGGTCGACGCGGTGGAGGGTGACGGGCCTGCCTCGGATGCCGGGAAGTTGCTGGCCTCTTCGCTGCGTCAGAGCGGCGTGGCGCAGGTTCGGATGTTCGCGCAGGACCTCAACGAGGGGCTTCCGAAGCCTGTGCTGAGTCGGATTTCGGAGTACCGGCTGGCGGTGGTGGATCCGCCGCGTGGCGGTCTGTCGCGTGCGATCGTTTCGGCGCTCTCGTCCTCTTCCATCCAGCGCCTCATCTATGTGTCGTGCGACCCTGCTGCGATGGCCCGGGATGCGATGTTGCTCGCCAAGGCTGGGTTCGGCGTGCACTCTTGGACGCTGTTCGACACCTTCCCGCGGACGGCCCACATGGAGGCTGTTGCACTTTTCACCCGAGCGAAGCCGGCGTGACAGGTTGGGCTCGAGAGGGTAGCCTTGCGCGACCCTGAGACGAGCCTCGACCATGACGCGACACCGATCCCCGCAAGAGCGACGCGCGCAGATCCTGCAGGCGGCGCGCGACTGCTTTGCCGAGCGCGGTTATGCAGTCACGCGCGTAGAGGAGATTGCGAAGGCGGCGGGGCTGTCGAAGGGCGGTCTCTATGTGCACTTCGTGTCGAAAGAGGCGATCTTCGATGCGCTGCATGACGACGAGGTGGAGCGGGCCGGAGAGGCGCTGGCGCTGATTCGTGCGTTGCCGCTGCCGGCGCGGGAGAAGCTGGGCGCGCTCGCTGCGGGCATCGTGGCGCGGTATGTTTCGTCGGAGCAGCACCGGCGCTTTCTTCTGGTGCTGGGCGAGGTGGGGCTCTCCACGCCCAGCGTGCAGGCGAAGGTGCGGGCGACGCATGCGATGTTCGTCGCAGCCATCGCTGAGATGGTGGAGGAGGGCATCGCGTCGGGGGAGTTCCGTCCGGTCGATCCTCGGCATGCTGCGCTGCTGCTGAAGGTGTTGTCGGACGGCATCGAGGGAGCCATCGCGCTGGGCTATGAGATGGACACGGCCGCCTTCCTTCAAGAGGCGGTGGACATCCTGCTGCATGGGCTTGCGAGTCGTGCTTCTGCACCAGCGGCAAGCCCGCGCTCTTGAATGTGAAGATTGCCGGGAGCGACTTCCGCAAGGGTTCGCTTTCGGTCTGACGGGTCGCTCAGACGGGCGGCGGCAGCACCGAGTTGTCGGCGGCGGTGGGCGGCACGGGCCCGCGCTCCTTTCTGCGTCGGCGCAGGCGATCTGCGAGCGTCTCGCCGCCGAGAGCGCCTCCGCTCTGGCCGCCGTTGTATGGGCCATTTGCGGGCTCGCCGAAGAGGGCGAAGAGGAGCGGGATGGGGGCGAGCGCCATCAGCACCTTGGTCGCTGCGGGCCAGGCGAAGTGGGCCTCGAGCTGGTGCTTGCCGGCCGGGGCCTCAACGGCAAAATAGCCGGGGAAGACGAACTTGGTGGGGACCGGTGCGCCATCCAGTGTGGCTGTCCAGAAGGGGTGGAAGCCGGTCTTTGCGACGATGAGGGCCGGTTCGCCGAGGTCGACGGTCGCGGAGACGCGGTCACCGAGCGAGGAGGAGACGATGACCTTTCCCGCGGGCGGAGCGGTCTGCGAGAAGGTCTCGGCACGGGTTACGGAGCCGGTCGAGGTGGTGAGCTGCTCGCGGGACCGGTCGTTGGTGACATCGAGGACGACGGTGGTGCCGGTGCGGGGGCCGTTTCCATTGAGCCAGGCGCGGATCTGTTCGCGTGCTTCGCGGGGCGTTGAGGAGAGTGTTCGTCCCTCACGCATGATGGCGACGGACTGCCCCGAGACAGGGAGTTTGGCGAAGATGTAATCTTTGTTCTTGTGGATGATTTCACGCTTGGGCGAGCCCTCATCGAGGTTCTTGAAGGCCGTTCCGGGGTCGTTAACCATGTAGCGGAAGTCGTAGAGGTCGAAGAGGGCGGCGGCGTTCTTCGCCGTCGGGTCGAAGTGCATGAGGAAGTAAAAGCCGAGCGAGTCGTGGAGCCCTACGCCGTAGGAGAGGCCGACGGGGCGGTCGCCGGTGTAGGCGAGGAGGCCGCCATGGTAATGGCCCTTCACGCCGGTCTTGGGGCCGACGAGGGTGCGACCTTCGATGGGGGTTTCGCGCATCCAAGACACGAGCTGGTCATACTGGTCGAGATGGAGGGCCTTGGCCTTGTCGATGGTGCGGAAGGCGCCGCGGAGCTGCGGGCCGGCCTTCACCAACGTGAAGCCGATGACTGCGATGAGGAGGATGGTGGGGAGCGCGGTGGCGATGTTGCGCTGGGTTGGCGTCTCGGTGTGGACGAGGGTGAGGTCGCCGCGGCTGAAGGTGGCGGCGAGCCGCTCTTTGAAGCCTGCGCCTGCGAGGCGGGTGGAGACTGCAAGATAGAGGGCATGGGCTGCGGTGGAGATGCCAAGCGCGGCCAGGACCATGAGCAGGAACTGCAGGAGCGACAGGTAGCGGAAGAGCTGCACGCTCTTGTGGAGGGGATAGAGGTCGATCCAGCCGCCGCCGAGGAAGCGGTCGACGAAGCCGTCGCCGGGTGCGATGGGCGGGTGGCCGAAGAGGGGTGCGCGGCCGACCATGCCGAGGAGCGAGAGCACGAGGCTGACGATGGTTGCACGGCCGAAGGCTGTGTGGCGGAAGCGTGCGACGGCGACGATGAGCCCGAGCAGTGCGCAGACGGTGAGAATGGGGGTGGTGGTGCCGTCGAGGAGGTCGCCGGAGATGAGTGCGGAGAAGGTCTCGGACCAGCCGTAACCATCGAGTCGTTCGCCGGAGCTGTTGGGCCAACCTCCGAAGTAGGCCTGGTTCTGAAAGAGGGCGATCTGCCAGGGTGCGACGAGTGCGAAGGCGACGGCGCCCGCACCGGCGAGCTTCTTCACCGAGGCGGCGCGGCCAGGCATGAGGAGCGCGAGGATGGCCATGATGGGGACCAGCGCGATGGCGTAGAACATGTGGCAGCCGGCGGTGAAGGCGGCGGCGAGTGCGGTGGTCCAGATGCGCCCTCGTTTGTCGATGAGCGCGACGAGTTCACCGAAGACGATGGGGAGCGCGACGTTGCCCCAGTTCTGGGTGTAGAGGCCTACATTGAGGGAGGCCTTGACCGAGTAGCCGAAGGCCATGCTGGCGCCGATCTCGGGGTTGATGACGAAGGGGGCGAGCGCACCTGCGATGGCGGAGGTGAGGCGGTCTGCGCCGGCGCGACGGAGGCCGAAGGCGACGGCCCAGGGCTGCAGGGCGATCATGGCGACGGAGAAGAACTTGTAGGTGAAGATGGCCATCTCGGGCCCGCCCAGGAGCGCGCAGAAGGCTGCGCTCACAACGTGTGGGACGGGCTGGTAGTAGAGGCCGAGGGGGAAGCCGAGGTTGTAGTCGGTGGACCACCAGCCCTGGCCGTTCATGAGGAGCTTGGCGAAGGTGGCGATGGTGGCGGTGTGGCTCGAGGCGTCGTCGCCGAGCGGCGTACGGGGGCCGCCGTAGCCGCGCGCCGCCTCGAGGACGACGAAGGTCGCGACAAGGAGGATGGTGATGGCGGTGGAGCGGGCGTCGAGTTCGGAGACCCGCACGGAGGGCGCCTGAGGGCGGGAGGGGGAATCCGAAAGGGACATGCGACCGGTGAGAAGAGAGAGCATGGAGCGTGACAGCGTCCGGTAGCCGCTCTACCCTCTTCGGGTGAGAGTTTCCACGACCGCGCGAAGGCGTGGACGGCGTGTGGTGCAAAGAGGTGATGACGATGCTTCAGCGGATGTTTCTGGTCTTGGCGGCGCTGGTGCTTTGGACGGGATGCGGCTCCAAGGAGCCGGCACAGGTGAGCGCGGTTCCGAAGCGCGGTTTGGTGGGTGCGGCCTGTGTTGCCGACACGGACTGTAAGTCGGAGCTCTGCGACCGGACGGTGCCGGGTGGTTACTGTTCGCGGCCCTGCGAGAAGAATGCGGACTGCGGTCTAGGCGCGGTCTGTGACGGTGCTTCGGAGGGCGGCCTGGGTGTCTGCTTTCAGGCCTGCAAGAGCCAGCGGGAGTGCCGCTCGCGCGACTTCCAGTGCTACGTGCTCGAGGGCGAGCAGGGTGTCTGCTCGCTCGATGTGGCCCGTGTGGCGCCGCAGTCTCCCAACGTTGGCGCGCCCTGCAGCGCGACCATCTCCTGCGCGGCTCCGCTCGGCCTCGATGCCTTCTGCGTGCCTGAGGTTTCGGCGAGCGGCAAGGCGACCGGGTACCGCGATGGGATGTGCGTTGCGACCGGCTGCAGAGATGCTGCGAGTTGTGGCGAAGGTCTCGCCTGCGTGATCGGCGGCGCGCAGCCCTTCTGTGCGAAGGCCTGCGAATCGTCGAGCGACTGCCGCGCTGGCTACGACTGTGACACAGCGACCTCCGCCTGCCTTCCGAAGAAGCAGTGAGCGACATGACCAACCGACTGGCAAACGAGACGAGCCTCTATTTGCGGCAGCATGCGGGCAACCCTGTGGACTGGTTTCCGTGGGGCGACGAGGCCTTTGAGCGGGCACGGTCGGAGGGCAAGCCGCTGCTGATCTCGATCGGCTATTCGTCCTGTCACTGGTGCCATGTGATGGAGCATGAGTCGTTCGAGGACCCGGCGGTAGCGGAGATTCAGAACCGGCATTTTGTGTCGGTGAAGGTGGACCGCGAGGAGCGGCCTGATGTGGACCGGGTCTACATGTCGGCCTGTCAGCTGCTGACGCAGCAGGGCGGGTGGCCGCTCAATGTCTTCCTGATGCCGAACGGGCAGCCCTTCTTTGCCGGCACCTACTTCCCGCCTGATCCGCGCTACGGCCGACCGAGCTGGCGGCAGGTGCTGGAGGGTATCCATCGGGCCTGGACGGAGAAGCGGGAGGAGGTGGTCACCTCTGCGGCCGAGATCACCGCGGCGATTGCGCGCGAGGAGCGGGGCGCTAGCGCAGCGGCACCGAATCCTGGCGACATCAAGCGGGCGGTCATCCAGCTGATGGCGCGCGCCGATCGGGAGAACGGCGGCTTTGGTGGCGCGCCGAAGTTTCCGAACGTGATGAGCCTCGAATTGCTGCTGCGTTCGACGGATCGCACGGGCGACCCGATGGCCGGTTCGCATGCGGTCATGACGGCAAAGCGGATGGCCGCAGGCGGCATCTACGACCAGCTCGGCGGCGGGTTCCATCGCTACACCGTGGACGGTGGGTGGGAGGTGCCGCACTTTGAGAAGATGCTCTACGACAACGGGCTGCTGCTGCGCCTCATTGCGGAGATGCTGCGGACCGATCCGCTGCCGGAGCTGGAGGTCGCGGCGCGCGGCGTAGTACGCTGGCTCGACCGTGAGATGACGGCGGAGGATGGTAGCTTCTACGCTGCGCAGGATGCCGACTCGGAGGGCGAGGAGGGGAAGTTCTTCGTCTGGCGGTCCGAGGAGGTTTCGGCGGTTGTAGGCGCGGCCGACGCGCCGTTTGCCTGCCGGCTGCTCGACGTGCGTGACCATGGGAACTTTGAGCATGGTCAGAGCGTGCTCGCGCGCCGTGAGGGTGTTGCGGCCGTAGGTGCTCGTTTCGGCCTGACCCCGGATGTGGCGGAGGCGAAGGCGGCGCAGGTTATGGAGCAGCTGCTCGAGGCGCGGTCGAAGCGCATCGCGCCCGTGACGGACATGAAGCGGATTGCAGCCTGGAATGGGCTGATGGTGCAGGGGCTGGCACGGCTCGGCGGTGTGCTGGGCGACGGTGAGATGGTAGTGCGGGCGGAGCGGGCGATGGCCGCGGTGCTCGCCGGGTTTCGGTTGAGCGACGGCCGCCTCTCACGCATCCGTCAGCGGGCTGAGGATGGCTCGGATCGGGCGCACACCGGGGCCTTCCTGGATGACCATGCGGAGCTCTGCAACGGCGCGCTCGACCTCTTCGTTGTGACGGGAAGGGCTGAGCACTTGCGGTCTGCATTGACCCTGGCCGAGAGTGCGATTGCCCGGTTCTACGAAGAGGAGGCCGGGACCTTCGGGCTGGCGCCGACCGACGGCGAGCGGCTGGTAGTGGCGCTCCGCTCGGCGCTCGACGAGGCGACGCCCAACGCGATCGCGTCGATGCTTCGGGCGCTGCAGCGGCTGGCGCAGCTGGTGGACGATGGGGGCTTTGAGGAGCTCGTGGTGCGCGCGCTGTCGCAGCATGGGGCAGAGGTGGCTACGTCGGCGAGCGGTTGCACTTCGCTCCTGCGCGTTGTGGAAAACGGCTGGCTCGGGCTGACGACGCTGGTGGCTGTGCTGCCTGCGGCGGCCTCGTCGGAGGAGCTTGCAGAGGTGCGGGCCGCCGCGCTCTGCCTCATCGGCGCCGACGACCTGCTGGTGGTCTGTCGCGAGGGCGAAGCGCTCGGCGCGCCGCTTGTTTCGTCGCTTGTTGCAGCCAGAACTTGTCTCGAGGGTCGCGCCACCTACTATCTCTGCAGAGGCGGCAGCTGCTCGTTGCCCGTTACCTCCTGGTTGGAGGTTGCGGAGCTGCGGCGGGAGCGGGCGCTGGAGATCGGAGGATGACGATGCGGATGGGTCATGGATGGAGAGCGGCCTGTCTGCTGGTGGCCGGCTGCGTGAGCGTTTCGTCAGGCGGTTGCGGGGCGCCTCAGCGTCAGCCGGAGGAGGCGAAGGGGCCCGTCTATCTGCTGGTGGGCGCCGAAGAGGAGCGGGCGCGGCTGTTCGTCGTGGAGCTGACGGAGATCGTCGCCGCGCAGCAGGAGAACCCCGATCAGGCGCTCGCCCGGGTGCGCGCCTACATCGCCACGCATCGGGTGGAGATGGCCGCCAACGCGCGGCTGCTGAGCGCCCGCTACGAGCAGGCGACCGGCGCGACGAAGCGTCGGTATGAGCAGGAGCTCGCAGACTTTCTCCGCGCTGCGAACGAGCAGTGGCGCGAGCGGCGCAACCTCTTCCTGGTCGCCCATCCGCAACATGGGCGAACGCTCATGGAGCTGCTTGAGCGGGTGGAGGGATGAGCGGTGAAGAAGCGGCGCTGCCGCCCGTCACCGCAGCACGACCTTTGGGGAGAGCGCCGATGAGAGTCTTCGTGAGAGCTGCCGTCTTGTTTGCTGCGTCGCTTCTGCTCGCGGGCTGCGATGTGCTGACCTCCTACCTCGACTCCATCAGCGACGGCGCCTCCTGCACCACCAATGAGGAGTGTCTCGGCGGTCTCTGCCTAACCGATGCGCAGGGTTACCCGGAGGGCTACTGCACGACACCCGAGTGCGATGGCTCGGGCTGCAGCAACATCTTCGGCGCCGAGTGTCTGTCGGTGGATGGCGGCGGCCCGCTCTGTTTCGAGAACTGCTCCGAGCTGCGCCCCTGCCGAACCGGCTACGACTGCCTCGCCGTAGGCGCCGACCAGGTCTGCCTGCCTAGCGGGCTGGGCGATACCTACGCTGCGGCAGGCACCATCGGCGCGCCCTGCGGCAACGGCGCGGAGTGTGCGTCGGGCACCTGCCTGACCAACTTTGTGGACGGATACTGCTCGATCACGGGTTGCTCGAGCTCCGATGTCTGTGGCGCAGGGAGCATCTGCGTGCAGCTGTCGGAGTCGGCGACCGACACGGCCTGCCTCAAGAGTTGCGATGCGAGCAGGGGCTGCCGGTTTGGCTACGATTGTTTCGCGCTCGATGCGGTCGACAGCGTCTGCGCTCCGTCGGACGAGGCCACGCAGTCGCCTGTGCGCAACCCGAACGGCGTCGCGGACGGAGCTCCCTGCAGCGCAGACATCAACTGCAAAGGTGGAACCTGTATCCGAGGCGCCACGAGCAGCGAGTTCCCAGGCGGCTATTGCACCTCACTCGACTGCGCCGAACTCGGCGGCGACAGCGCCGGCTGCAACGCGCCCTCCGGACGCTCGACCAGCTGCCGCACCATCTCGGGCTCGTCGGCCTGCTACGTCAGCTGCGCGCAGGACAGCGACTGCCGCGCAGGTTACGACTGCATCGGTGCCGCAACGGGCGACGGCTACTGCGGAACTGCCGGTCAAACCTCGCCCACGGCCCCCACAGCGCCCGATACCGGCGGCGGCATCAATGTGGTCTGTCAGTCCGCCTCGATCTCGGGCGGCCGCGCGCTCACCTTCGACATCGCGGCGAGCAGCGTTGCCTTCGCGGTCGTCCCCTACTCGCAGTCCGACCTGGTGGCGCCGTCGCGTCTGCTCCTGCCGAACGGTCAGGTGGGCGCGAACTTCGCCACCGACCACGCCTTCATGACGGTCAATGCAGGCCTGCTGCAGACGGTCGCACCGGTCATCTTTCCGGCCGCGCCGCAGTTCCAGAACATCGTCCAGCAGGGCGGCGGACGTTACACGCTGGAGATCGCCACGACCGACAATGCGCCCTGCTACTATGTGCTCCAGAAGAGCGCAGAGGGCAGCAAGATCGACCTGAACATCTACCTCGTTGGCGTGGCTGGTATCACGGCTTCCAACGCAGGCCAGAACGCCGGCATGCGCACAATGCTGGACGCGATGCGCCGCATCTATAGCAAGGAGGGCGTCACCATCCGCACGGTGCGCTATTTCGACGTGACAGGGACTGACCGGGAGCAATACCGGATCGTCCGGAACTTCAACGACTGCTACGGGCTGGTCTCGCTGAGCCACGCGCCGGGACCGACGCTGTCCGAGAAGCTGAGCGTGAATGTCTTCCTGATTCAGGGCTTTCAGGTGGCCGAGGCGGAGGGGCTTCTCGGACTTTCGATGGGCGCGCCGGGCGTTCCTGGCCTGCATGGAAACGAGGGCGCCGGCCTGGTCTTTACCTCCGAGTATCTCGCCACAAGCGCCGACATGACGGGCCAGACGCTGGCGCACGAGGTCGGCCACTTCCTCGGCCTGCGTCACACGACGGAGCATGGCGGCACCGAGGCAGACCCTATCCAGGACACGCCGGTCTGCTCCAACCCGGACCGTGGTACCTCGTGCCCCGACGCGACCAACTTCATGTTCCCCTTCTCGCTCGGCAACACGCAGGAGACCATCTCGGATGGTCAGGGCTTCGCGCTCCGCCGGACGCTGCTCACGCAGTAGGAGCGCCCTAGGGCGTGCGGTCGTGGCGGAGGAGCCAGGCGAGCGCAGCGCGGGTTCCGGCAGGGTTGATGACCGGGATGTGGCTTCCGCCGCGGAGCGTCCAGAGCGCGGCGTCAGCGCCGGCTCTGCAGCCCGTGTCGAAGGCCAGCGTGGTGGTCTCGGCGCCCTCGAGCGTGGTCATGAGGTCGAGTTCTGCACCGGCGGCACCCGTGGTGTCGCAACCGGCGCGTCGGGCGATGTTCTGCGCCGAGACAAGCGCGCCTGCATAGGCCCCGATGCCGAGTGGGCCTGAGGAAGAGCCATCGTAGGCGATGGTGTCGTCGGCTGTGCCGTGCATCTGCAGGCCGCTGACAGGGGTCGTCGTGGCGGGGCAGTCGGCATCGGCGTAGGAGTCGGCGCCGGCGAGGCTGGCGAAGGCGGTGATGGCGTCGGAGGCCTCACAGGCCATGCGGTAGCTCATGAACCCACCGTTGCTGTGGCCGAAGAGGTAGACGCGTCCGGCATCGATGGGCATCGAGGCCTTCGCCTCTGCGATGAGCCCACGGATGTAGGCGACGTCGTCGGGTGGGTTGGGCTCGGAGAAGGCGCAGCAGGCGGCCGACGCGTTCCAGTAGCGCTGGCTGTTGCGGTTGAGCGTGCCGTCGGGGATGACGGTGATCGCGTCGAACTCGGTCGTCCCGAGCGTCGAGACACCGAGGTAGAGATCCTGGGCCAGGCCCGAGGCGCCGTAGCCGTGGAGCAGGATAATAAGCGGGTATTCTTTGCCCGGCGTGAAGGCGCGCGGGTGGTTGACCTTGGCGGGCCGGGTTCCGCCGATGCGGGCGGGGGTGCTGGTGGGCCAGGTTGGCGGCGTGGCGTCGGCGGTTGTGTCGGCCGCGCCGGAGCCCGAGCCTGAGGCGGTGTCGCTGCCTTCCGTCGCGTCGCCGGAGCCCGAGGTGGCGTCGCTGCCTTCGGAAGAGGTGTCTGCGGTGGCCTCTTCGGTCTCCTTGCCGCAGGCAGCGAGGAGGAGGAGCGTGACCAGCGGGAGGCTTCGTTGCATCGACATGGTTGACCCTGTGGGAGTTGCTAGCGGACGCCGGGAGCTTCGTAACCCGTCGCTACCACATACTCACGATATCCGCCTTCGAAGACCCGCGGGCCGTCTTGGGTGATTTCGAGCACGCGGTTGGAGACTTCGGAGAGGAAGGAGCGATCGTGCGAGACGAAGAGCATGGTGCCCTCGTAGCCCTTGAGCGAGTTCACCAGCATCTCTTTGGTGCCGATGTCGAGGTGATTCGTAGGCTCGTCGAGCACGAGGAAGTTCGGGGGATCGTAGAGCAGGCGGGCCATGACGAGCCGGGCCTTCTCGCCTCCGGAGAGCAGGCGGCAGAGCTTCTTGGTGTCGTCGCCGGAGAAGCCGAAGGCGCCGGCGAGGTTTTTGAGCGAGCCGACGGAGGCCATCGGGAAGGCGCGCTCGAGCGACTCGATGATGGTCTCGTCGCCCGCGAGAAGCTCCATGGCGTGCTGCGCGAAGTAGCCCATCTTGACGCTCGCGCCGACGTTGAGGTCGCCGTCGTCGGGGCGCGACTCGCCCGCGATCATCTTGAGCAGCGTCGACTTGCCGGCGCCGTTAACGCCCATCACGCACCAGCGCTCGGTGCGGCGGATGAGGAAGCTGAAGTCTTTGTAGATAACCCTGCTGCCATAGGCCTTGTTGGCCTTCTGAATGCGAACAACATCGTCGCCGGAGCGGGGCGGCGAGCGGAAGTCGAACTGCGGGAGCCGCCGCTGGACAGGGGGCTGGATGAGCTCAATCTTATCGAGCTTCTTCACCCGCGATTGCACCTGCGCGGCGTGGCTTGCGCGTGCTTTGAAACGCTCGATGAAGGCGCGCTCCTTGGCGAGCATCGCGGCCTGACGGTCGGCTTGCGCTTCGGCCTGGGCCGACATGAGTTCGCGCTGGCGGAGGTAGAAGTCGTAGTTGCCCGTGTAGGAGAGCATCTCGCCGCCATCGATTTCGACGATGCGGGTGACGAGCCGGTTGATGAACTCCCGGTCGTGCGAGGTGATGATGAGTGCGCCGGCGAAGCCCTGAAGGAACTTTTCGAGCCAGAGGATGGACTCGATATCGAGGTGATTCGTGGGCTCGTCGAGTAGGAGCGCGCTGGGGCGCATGAGCAGGATGCGGGCGAGGGCCACGCGCATTTTCCAGCCACCGGAGAGCTTGCCTACATCGCCCTCGACCATCTCGGGAGCGAAGCCGAGGCCGGCGAGGATGTCGCGTGCGCGGGAGTCGAGCGAGTAGCCGTCGAGCTCTTCGAAGCGGGCCTGGACCTCGCCGTAGCGGTCGACCAGCCGCTCCATCTCGTCGAAGCGATCGGGGTCTGCGAGCCCCGCCTCGAGCTCGACGAGCTCTGCAGCCATGCGCGAGACCTCGCCAGCGCCCGCAACCGTCTCTTCGAGAACGGAGCGGCCCGAC
Organism: Myxococcales bacterium; assembly: GCA_947496715.1. GTDB lineage: Bacteria > Myxococcota_A > Bradymonadia > REDH01 > REDH01 > CAIWGR01. The sequence continues at coordinate 11,000 of CANMDT010000024.1, read as the reverse complement.
ATCTCGCCCACATCCTGATCGAAGTAGCCAAGCGTGACGCCACGATCGACCGAGACAGAGCCTGTGTCTGCAACCTCGGTGCCCACGAACATGCGGAAGACGGTCGACTTGCCGGCCCCGTTGGGCCCGACGAGCCCCACTTTTTCTCCCGCGAAGACGCTCATGGAGGCCTCGAGGAAGATGATCTGCTGACCGTGCGACTTGGAGACAGATTCGAAGCGCAGCATGTACGAAACCTAGACAGAATGGAACAACGGGCGAGGGCGGTCTGTAGCGTCCGCCTCCTAGCCTGACGAGAGCTTTTGGAGCAGCCAGTAGGCCGCGGGGACCATCACAGGAACCGCCAGGCTCAACACGAAGCCGACGCCGATGGCACGCAGCGTGGCCTGGCCTCCGTAGGTGCGGCTGAGGAAGGGGAGTGTCGAGTCCATCGAGGTTGCGCCGCCGAGTGCGATGGCGGCCTCGGGGCCGATGCGGAGGGAGGGGAGCAGGCCGATGATGCACATCGCGATGCTCTCGCGGAGGAGGTTGCCGAGGAGCACGACGGCGCCTGCGTCGGGGCCGGCCAGTTCGGTGATGAGCGGGCCGGAGACGGAGTAGAAGCCGCAGCCAAGCGCACCGGCCATCATCGCAGGGAGCGGGTAGGGCAGAAGGATCGCTAGCAGCAGGCCTGCGATGAGGGCGCCTCCGAGCGCGGTAGCCGCGATGCCCGCCACCGTCCGGAGCGAGCGCAGCTGCTCGGCCAACTCGCGGCGGCGGATGCCTGTCTCGATGCCGATGCTGACCAGCAGCGCCACCAGCGGCCAGCCGAGGTAGGAGCGGAAGGGAGCGAGCTTGGAGGCGAAGAGGCTGCCGGCAAGCGCGGTCGTGAGCAGCAGCCCCAGCACCCCTGCTGCGGAGCGGAGCCCGTGGAGCAGCAGCGCCCGGTCGAGCGAGACGGAGACGCGCCGCTCGTCGCCACGCGACCCAAAAATGAGATGCGCGACGCCGACCGTAGCGGCCGAGACGAGCAGCGCGAAGAGCAGTCCGTGGAGCGCCGTGATGCCGAAGGTCCCCTGAAGCGACGGCGTGGAGCCCAGGTAGATGCCCTGCGCTGCGACCACGGCGTAGACCGTGAACATGACGAACTGTGCGACCCGCGCGAGGAGCGCCTCGCTGCTGCGCAGCAGGAGTCCGAGCGCCAGGCCGGCGACGAACCAGAGCAGGATGGTCATTGCGGTCGCCGTGTCGCGAGGTGGCGCGCGAAGGCCTCCGCGTCGAGGCAGTTGAGGACGCGGCTTGCGGGGACCCCCGCCCTCCGCGCCATGCGGACGCCGTGATGCATCTGCGAGAGCTCAGGCACCGAGTGGGCGTCGGTGTTGATGACGAAGCGGAGGCCGGGGCGTGCGAGCGCGATGCGGAGCATGTTGTCGTTGAGGTCGAGGCGTTCGGGGGCGGCGTTGAGCTCGAGCGCGACGCCGTGGGTTTCGCAGGCGTCAAAGACGGCGTCGATGTCGAAGTCGAAGCCCGGTCTACCGCCGAGGATGCGCCCCGTTGGGTGCCCCAGCGCATCGATGCGGCCGGAGCTGATGGCGCGCAGGAGGCGGTCGGTCATGACGGCCGGCTGCTGGCTCATCTGGCCGTGGACGGAGCCGACGACCCAGTCGAGGTCGTCGAGGAGCGCGGGCTCCATGTCGAGCTGTCCGTCGGCGAGGATGTCGACCTCGAGTCCCGTGAAGAGCCGGACGGGCGCGTCGGCGGCTCGAAGCTCCGCAATCTGCGCGGTGAGTCGCTCGGCGGAGAGGCCGCGCGCGACGGTGAGCGAGGGCGAGTGGTCGGTGACGGCGATGGCGTCGTAGCCTCGCGCGGCGGCGGCGGTGGCCATCTCGAGGATGGTGTTGCCGCCGTCGCTCCAGGTGGTGTGAAGGTGGAGGTCGCGGCGCATCTTGTCGAGGCTCACGAGTGCTTCGATGTCGTCGGCGGAGGCTTCGAGTCCGCGCGGGTCGCTGAGGAGCTCAGGAGGCAGGTTGGGAAGGTCGAGCAGGGCGAACAGTGCCGCGGCGTTGGTGGCGCGGAGCGCGCGCAAATCGCCGAGCCCGCGCTCCGTGGCCCGGGCCTGCAACGCGCTCATGACAGCCGGCGTTGCGGTCTCCGCGAGCCACTGCGCGGGCGCCTTGTCGGGCTTGGCTGCGACGACGCGGCGCCGCAGCCCAGCGCGCTCCTCGAGCAGCAGCGCACCGCTCTCGATTGCTCCGCCTCCCGCTGCTGCACGGAGCTGCTCGAGGCAGTCCGCGGGCGCTGCTGCAGAGACCGCGACGACCACTTCGTGATGGAGTTCATCGCCGCGCGCGACACTGCCTGCGAGCGTCACAGTAGCTCCCTCTCCAAGCTGGCTTGCAACCCAGTCGCGGAGGGCCAGTCCGGCGCGGAAGGCGGAGCCCACGACGACGCCAGAGCCTGCGGCGCGGATGCGTCGAATCTCATCCGTCATCTTCGCGACAGCCTTCTCCGTTAGTCCCGACACCGTCGCGAGGCGTCCGGAGGCCGCAGCCTCCTCGAGCGCGTCCAAGTTCTCGATGCCCAGCTCGGCGCGCAGCGTCTGGATCCGCTTGGGGCCGAGCCCGCGGACCCGGGTGAGGTCGGCGTAGCCGGGAGGAATGGCGGCGCGCAGCGCATCGAGCGACTCGCAGCTGCCCGTGGCAAGCATCTGCTCGAGGTCGGCGGCGATGCCCTTGCCGATGCCCTTGAGCGAGGTGACGGTGCCTCCGGCAACCAGCGGTGCGATGGGCTCCTCCATGCCTCGGACGAGCCGCGACGCGTTCTCGTAGGCCTTCACGCGGAAGGGGTTCGTGTCGGTCAGCGCCAGCAGCTGTGCGATGTCGTCGAGCAGCGCTGCGAAGTCGATGTTGTTCATGGGCTCACCACCGCAAGAGGCCTGCGACTCCTAGTGAGCGCTCCCCGCCGCTGTCGACCCCGCGTCGCTTCTCTTGCATTGCCGCGCAAAGGTTCTAGAGGGTCGCGCCCGCTCCCACGCACGTGGTGAGGACGCCACGGCCGCTGCAAACTGAGGTGAACGATGTCGGACCGCTACTTCGACCCCTGGACCAAAAACACCTTCCTCACCTTCACGGTGACGAAGTTCCACGAGTCGTTCGAGACACCGTTCCAGAAGATCGAGGTCTTTGAGGCCCTGGATTACGGCATGGTCCTCGCCCTCGGCGGCGTCACCAATGTGACCGAGCGGGACGAGAGCGGCTACCACGAGATGCTGACGCACATGGCCATGTTCGCCCATCCGTCGCCCAAGCGGGTGCTCATCATCGGCGGCGGCGACGGCGGCACGCTTCGCGAGGTGCTCCGGCATCCCGAGGTCGAAGAGGCCCATCTCGTCGACATCGACGGCGAGGTCATCCGCGTCTCGCGGCAGTACTTCCCCGACGTCGCAGCAGCGCTCGACCACCCCAAGGCCCGTGTCATCGTCGATGACGGCGTGGCCTTCGTGGAGCGGGCTGTCGCCAACCGCGAGCAGTATGACCTCATCCTCGTCGACTCGACCGACCCGGTTGATGCCGCAGTCGACCTCTTCACCGAAGGCTTCTACCGCAACTGCGCGGCGCTGCTGGGCGAGACAGGCATCCTTGTGCCGCAGAGCGATTCACCGAGCTTCTACCTCGACCGCGTCGCCCGCATCCACGAACTGCTCTCCTCCATCTACAAGCATGCCCGCCTCTACCTCGGGCAGACGCTCTCCTACCCCGGCTGCGTATGGGCCTTCACGGCCGCCAGCCAGGGCATCGATGTTGGCGCAGTGCCGGTGCCGGAGGCGCGGGTTGCGGCCCTCGAGCCCGAACTCCGCGTCTTCAACGCCGATGTGATGCGTGCCTGCATCGCGCTGCCCAACTACATCCGGCGGCGTATCACGGGTCAGCCCGGCTGGGCACTGCCCACCATCGCTGACGAGGTCGGCCCCGGAACCATCTGGCGCCCCGGCACCGTCAAAGAGGCCGAGTAGTTAGGCGTTGCTCGGCTCTCCATCGTGAGCCGAGCAGCTCCTCGAGGCTAGGCGCGGTCGATCATCGACGAGGCGAGCGAGCAGGTGAGACCAAAGCTATCCGGCTCAAGCTCGAGTTGGGTGACGACGCCATTATCGACGATCATCGCGTAGCGCTTGGAGCGGAGGCCACCGAGCGCGGGGGCGTTGACCTCAAGGCCAAGCGCCTTGGTGAAAGTCCCGGTCGGGTCGGCAAGCAGTCGCACCTTCCCGCCGGCACCGACGGCTTCACCCCAGGCCGCCATCACGAAGGCGTCGTTGACGGCAACGCAGACAATCTCCGAGATGCCCTTCGCGTGGAATTCGTCGGCGTCGTTGATGTAGCCGGGTAGATGCGTCTTGCTGCACCCGGGCGTGAAGGCGCCAGGCACGCCGAAGAGGAGGCACCGCTTCCCCTCGAAGAGCTGGCCTGTGGTAACCTTGTGCGAAGGATTTGCCTCGAAAACTTCAACGTCGGGAAGCGTGTCGCCAATCTGGATCATGGGAATGCCTTTGGTTGGGGGAGAGAGCGTTGTTGAGATGCATCGAGCGGCACAGGGGTGCGCAATCAGGCAGGCGTCAGCACCGCATGAAGGCCCGACGCAAGTGTCATCTGGGCACGGCGCTGCAGCAGGGCGCGGGCCTCATCCTCGTCGGTCGTCCATGCAACACCCTTGGCATCCAGTCGCTGCGTCAGCAGCCGATTGGTTGCGAGCGAGCCGAAGAGCACGGCGCCAGCGAGTTCGCCCGCGTCGGTGGCTAGCAGGAGCGCCTCGACAAGGTGTTCTTCAGGCAGCAGGCGGGTGAGTCGCAGGCCGCTGCGTTCCAAGATCTCCGCCTCCCGCTCTCCGCCGATGAGTGCGGCGCCCGCGAGGAGTTCGCGGAAGTCGGTCGCGAGCCGCTCGAGCTGCTGCGCCTCGGCACCGGCCTGCAGGATGATGTAGCTCGGCGCGCGGTGGAAGCGCCCGTTGAGCCGGTCCATTGCCAATGTTGCGATTTGGCGCAGCAGTGGCAGCGCGAGCGCCGGCTGTGAGGCGCAGAATGCGTCGAGTTTTGCGTAGGAGAGCCGAGCGAGCGAGCAGGGGGTTTCGCAGGTAACGCTGGCTGTGCGTTGTGGACTGCCGAGCCACCCCATCTCGCCGATAACGGTCGGGCCACGCAGGCTCAGGACGCCCAGCGTTGGCGACGACACCTGGACACTGCCGGACTGCAGCACGAGGAGTTCGTCGGCGTCATCGCCTTGGCGAAAGAGCAGAGCCCCCGGAGAGGCATCGAAGGGCTCCAGAAGCGCCGCGGGAAACTGCAGGCCGTCGCCCAGCGCAGGAGCGGCGGCCTGGGCATAGATTTCGGGCTGCCAGCCGGGGATGACGTCGCGCGCAACATCGGCGTAGCGGTGGCCCAAAAAGTTCAGCCGCGTCAGCGGATGGGGCGTGGGCGGTGGGTTATCGGGCGGCATGCGGAGCAGCAGATCTGCGGCACGTTCGGACAGGTCGCAGCAGGCAAGCCCTTCCGCGACCCGCTCCCGCTGGTAGGCCTCGCAGATTCGCTGGCGGTCGCCGCCCTGTTCGTCCCAGACCCGAAGCAGCGCGGCACCATCTTCAAGGCCGATGTTCACACCTTGGCCCATGAAAGGCGCCGTGGCATGGGCCGCATCTCCGGCGAGGAGCAGCCTCTCACCGTCGGTCCAGCTCCCGCAACGGACGATGGTGATAGGGAGCAGCGACCGTGCGGCTACATCCTCCATGGGGCGGGTGAGGCAGGGGATGAGGTCGGGCAGCTCCCGCCTCAGCAGCGCTGCGAGGCTACCAGCCGCGCGGGCGGCTTGCCACGCGCTGTGTTGCGCCACGAGTGTGCCGTGCAGCTTGCCATCGCGCCCCGGAAAGCAGGCGATGAAGAAGGTCTCGCGTGGGAAGACATGGATGGCCGGAACGCGATAGGCGTCGCCCTCCGGCAACGCGAAACTGAGTTCTGCGTAGCCCCACGGTGAGACCCGCTTCGCGAAGTCGACCTCGGGCGAGCGAACGAGTGCGGCGCGCACCTGAGAGGCAACGCCGTCTGCGCCGATGACGAGGTCGAACTGCTCGCGCGAGAGCGTACCGTCGGATGCCCGAGTAATGACGCTCGCCGAGCGCACCTCCACATCAGCAACGGTTGCGCCGAACCGCGTTGTGAGCCCTGGCTGCGCCAGCGCGCGATCCAGCACCGTCGCTGCGAGGGTGTGCCGATCGATGGAGGCGTTGCGCCAGGTCGGGTCGGGGTAGGGGAGAAGGCGAGATGCACCATCTCGCGGATGGAAGGCGCGCGCAGCGAGCGGAATCCCGCGTGCCATGACGGCCTCACGAAGGCCGACAGCCTCGAGCGCCTTCAGGCCCCGCGGAGAGAGGGAGAGCTGAATGGTACGCTGGGCGTCCGGGACGCGGAGCGGGTCACTGCGGCGCTCAAACAGGGTGACATCGCAGCCCCGTTCCACGAGGCCGCAGGCAATCAGTGCGCCTGCAGGGCCTGCGCCGACAACCGCGACCTTCATGCCAGCACATTCCGAACATCGCCCGCGAGCCCGCGTGCGGCCTGCAGCAGCATGCCAGCGTCGCCGCCTGCTACGAGCCAGCGCACGCCGAGCGCATGGGCCTGTGCAGCCTGCGGTGCGCCGGCTACCCAAGTGCCCGCATGGATGTTTCTCGAGTGCGCAGCGTTCGCGAGCGAGGCGAGCGCGGCAGCAAGCTCGGGTGCGTCGGGTGCGACGCCGAGCGAGAGGGAGAGGTCGCCGGGTCCGAGGAAGAGTGCGTCGAGGCCCGGCACCGCGGCGATCGCCTCCAGGTTGGCGAGGCCGCGCGCCGTCTCGATCTGCACCGCAACAAAGAGGCTCGCATTTCGAGCCGCAGGACCGCCAGGGAGAGCGCTGTAGGAGGAGGCTCCCGTGAGCGGGTGAAACCCGCGGCTACCCTCCGGCGGATAGTGGCTCCAACCCACGAGCGCGCGTGCCTGTTCAAACGTCTCAACCATCGGGGCAAGCAGGCCGTCAGCACCCGCTTCGAGGGCATCCTGAATGGAGCCGCGACGGATGTCGGGCGGTCGCACAAAGGCATATATCCCTGCCGCGTGGGCAGCGAGGATGAGCGTGCGCGCCACCGAGATGGGCATGGTGCCATGCTCCTGATCGATGACCACGCCGTCAAAGCCGGCGGCGGCGATGAGCCCGACAACCGTCGGGTCGTGCATCGCAACGAAGGTGGTGAGAAGCGGCCGTTCCGAAAGGTGCTTGCTGATGGCGGTCGCGGGTCTCACAGGTCTCTCCGGGTATTCTGCGCCCCATACCGCGCGGAGTTCAGTACATCGTCTGGGGACGGGAGCCTACTCTTTGACGGCGTAGGCCTTCGGCAGGCTGCCCTTCGGCACGCGGAGCAGGCCGCGCTTGAGCTCCATGACCGACTCGCTCGTGGGCTTGAAGGCTTCGCGGAGCAGCTCGTGCGCATTGGTCGGGTCGATGACATCGCCGCAGGTAAAGACATCGACGGCCGCGTAACCGTACTCCGGCCAGGTATGGATGGAGAGGTGCGACTCGCTGATGATGACCATGCCACTGACGCCATGCGGATTGAAGTGGTGGAACTCAGAGGCCACGATGTTGGCACGCATCGCGCGCGCAGCACCGACCATGGCATCTTCGATGAGCTTCACATCGTTCATGATCTCGCTCGGACAACCGAAATACTCAATGATGCAATGACGACCGAGTGCTTCCAACGTGTTTGCCCTCCTTCCGAAACCTCTTGCACGGGGGCCCGATGCAACAGGGGGCCCGCATGAGCGCGGGCGAGAAAACAGTCTGGATGTGTGGTCAGCGACGTGGGGTAGAAACTGGCTCGTCTACCGGCGCTTGCAAGAATGGGCAGTCGCTGGGCGCGGAGCTGCGCTGCTCCGCCGGCAAATCAATGCGAGGGAGGGAAAACAGAGGGTCTGCATCCGGCTCGGCGGCGCCATTTAGCAGCAGGGGGGCGGGGGGCAAGCACCTTTTGACCCGGTGCGGCATTGTGACCTTCAGGGGGGCGGCCTAGGAGCGGGCGACCTACGGGAGCGACCATGACGACCTGGAACGAACTGATGGCTTCGGCGGTGCCAGTGGCCGGCCGAAGCGACACCTTCTCTCTGACCATCGGAGAGGAGTGGCTGCAGGGCCGCACGCTCTACGGAGGCATCGTCGCGGCGCTCGGCCTCCGCGCTATGGAGCAGGCTATCGAGGGGCTCCCACCGGTGCTCTCGACCGAGACGGTCTTCATGTCGCCGCTGCCGGCGGGTGTCGTGATCATCGAGGTACGGCTGCTCCGGCGCGGGCGGAATGTGGCCTTTGCCGAGGCGCTGATTGGGGATGGCAACAGCGTCACCACACGCGTGACTGCAGTCTTCGGCGCGGCCCGTTCGTCGTCGATCGCGGTGCCTGTGCGGTCGCGGCAGCCCAGCAAGCCGCTCGACGCATCGTTCCCGATCCCCTTCATCCCCGGCATCACGCCCGCCTTCACACGCCAGTTCGAGAGCCGGCTCTCCGAAGGCGGCTTCCCCTTCACCGGCTCCGACGACGCGGCCACGGGCGGCTATCTCCGCTTTCTCGACGACCCGGGCTCCGGCGCTTCCGCCCAGCTTGGCCTGCTCGACGCCTTCCCCGCTCCCATCCTGCCGGTTGCCACCGCGCCCTTCATGGCCAGCACGGTCCGCTGGTCGGTCCACTTTCTGCAGTCTGCGCCCGTGCCGAAAGAGGGCTTCTGGTGGTTCCGCGCCGATACGCTCGCCGCCGGCAACGGCTACGCGACCAGCCTCGGTACCCTGCAGAGCGACGGCGTGGTGGTGGCCTGGGCCGAGCAGCTGGTCGCTGTCTTCGACCAGCCCTCGGGCTAGGGCAGGTCGCTCCAAGCGGCAGGGTTCACTTCGAGCCCCAGTCGCTCGGCGAGCTCACAGAGGTCTTGCGGCAGCGGCGCATCGAAACCGGCGGGCTCCTCGCCGTCCGAAAAGCGGAGCCGCCACGCATGGAGCGCCTGCCGGTGGTGCCCGCCGCAGGGCGTGTCGATGTAGCGGTTCTCGCCTACCAGCGTGAGCCCTTCGTGCTGCAGATGCACCCGGATCTGGTGGGTGCGGCCGGTGAATAGCTCGGCGGTCATGAGGCAGTAGGCGCCGGCGCGGGCACGGACCCGGAAGCGGGTCTTGGCGGTCTTACCGTTTGGGTTCACGCCGTAGCGGTAGTCGCCGCGCTCGTTGAAGTCTCCGATGGGGGCATCAACGACGCGCTCCTGCCATTCGGGGTTGCCGTTGCAGATGGCGAGGTAGGTCTTCTGGCCGTTCGGCGTGAGCAGCCGCTGCTGGTAGATGGGCACCAGCGTCCGCTTGGTGGTGAAGACCAGCAGGCCCGAGGTGTCGGCGTCGATCTGGTGCACGGCCCAGACCATGCGCCGGGCGCGTGCCATGAGCAGGTACTGCGCGCAGTTGCTGTCTTCGAGCGAGCGGCCCGTGGACTGGAGGCCCGGCGGCTTGTTGATGACCGTGAGGCCGCCGCTCTCGTAGACGATGAGCGACTCGATGGGGAGCATGAGGGTGTCGACGGCGCCGTAGAAGGGTACTTTCAAGAGGTCGTCCGCGTTGCAGAGAGGGCGCCTCCGTAGCGGGTTGCCGCAGGATGGGCGAGTTCGCGGCCGACGCTGCGATTGCATCGTCGTCGGCCTCGTCATAGGAGGCCGCGACTGTCATTCGGAGCGCAGCCATGGACCGTCGAACCTCAGGTATCCTCCTCCATCCCACCTCGCTGCCCGGACCCGGGCCGAACGGCACGCTCGGAGCAGAGGCAATGGCCTTTATCGGCTTCCTGGAGGCCGCAGGGCAGGGGTTGTGGCAACTGCTTCCACTTGGCCCGCCAGCCGCGGCAGACAGCCCCTACATGGCCACCAGCGCCTTCGCGATGAACCCGCTCCTGCTCGACGCCGAAGCGCTCGTTGCCCGCGGCTGGCTCGATGGCGCGGTGCTGGCGACGCGTCCCCACGGCGGTGCCTCCTCCGACTTCGAGGCCCACGCGGCGTGGCAGCGAGATCAGCTCCTTCCCGCGCTCGTGAAGGGCTTCGCTGAGGGGGCTACAGATGCCGACCGGGCTGCGCTGGAGGCCTTTGAAGCAGCAGCGCACTGGCTACACGACTTTGCCCTGTTTGAGATCATCGGAATGCGGCATGGCGCCGGCCTCTGGCAGCAGTGGCCCGTTGCGCTGCGCGACCGCCACGCGGAGGCGCTCGCCGCCTTTGCCGAAGCAGAGGCGCCCGCCATCGCCGCGGTGAAGCTGGTGCAGTTCGCCGTCGACGCCCAGTGGCAGGCGGTGCGCGCCGCCGCCAACCGGGCCGGCATCCGCATCGTCGGAGACATCCCCATCTTCGTCGGGCTGCACTCTGCCGATGTCTGGGTGGAGCGGTCGCTCTTCGAACTCGACGCCGACGGTCAACCGGCCTTCGTCGCCGGCGTGCCGCCCGACTACTTCAGCGAGGTAGGGCAGCGGTGGGGCAACCCGCTCTTCGACTGGGCGGCCAGCGAAGCGAGCGGTCACCGTTGGTGGAAGCAGCGGGTCCGTGCCTGTCTGCGCCAGGCCGACATGGTCCGCATCGACCACTTCCGCGGCTTTGAGTCCTACTGGGCCATCCCCGCCGAGGCCCCCGACGCTCGCTCGGGGAGCTGGCGTCCGGGCCCGAGCCGCCCCTTCTTCGATGCGCTACGTGCCGAGCTCGGCGACCTGCCCATCATCGCCGAGGACCTCGGCATCATCACGCCCGCGGTGGAGGAGCTCCGCGACGGCCTCCAACTGCCCGGCATGAAGATTCTCCACTTCGCCTTCGGAGGCAGTGACGACCATCCCTACCTTCCGCACAACTACCCGGTTCGGTGTGTGGCCTACACCGGCACCCACGACAACGACACGACGGAGGGCTGGTATGCGACCTGCCCATCTGCAGAGGCCGACCACGCGCGG